>JAGUZN010000090.1 GCA_020060775.1 Armatimonadota bacterium | reverse complement strand
TTGGCCTGGGGCGCCAGCGATCTTGCATCAGAGGTAGGCATGCACTATCATAGCACAAACGTTGGCGATTGTCTACCTTACTATTGTCTGAGTAGTAATAGCCGACTCACTCACACCGAACCGCTCCTGAATAATCGGCATCGATGTACCCGCAAGAATCGCCCTGTCAATTTCACGCCGGTATTGTGAATCGCATACCGAACACACTCGCCCCATTTTTCGATCCCTTTCCGCATGGAATATCGTATATAATTTCGTGCCTATATTGTATCACGTTCGCTATTCGTGCGTTTAGGGAATGGGGTGGTGGGGTGGGGGAATTGAAACGTTGCTTGGTGATGAAGAGTGGGGGAAGTGGAGTTCTCGTGAAATAGCTCGCCGCTGTGGTGTTGCCGACTCTTTTGTTGGTGATCTAAAAAAGTCACTGCAGTTAAACTGCAGTGACCGCACTTACACCACCAAGCACGGCACAGTCGCCACGATGAACACCGCCAATATCGGTAGGAATGTTATTGTGGAAAATGATCGAGGGGGAGCGGGCGAAAAGGCGGCAAGGAATGAGGACTGACTTAAACATTGTGGCAAATTTGCCACGATGTGAGAGTGGTAAATCTCGCGACATAGCTGCCGCGCAAGTCGGACTCAAGCCCAAGACCGCTGAGAAAGCCCTGGCCGTCGTTCACGCCATCGACAATCTCACCACGACCGGCAATACCGACCAAGCCGAGGAACTGCGCGACATCCTCAACACCTGATTGGCTTCGCCAATCCTGCCAGGATCCCCGTATTCCCGCGTAGGAGGCCCATACAGCCACAAGTGGGGGAGAATGGCACTTTTCCCTATCCGGTTTCGCCTAGCACCTCCTGGTGCTGGCATCCACAAGGGGGGATAATGGCCGGTTTCGCGCGATGATTACTAGCAAACGTGCGTATGCTTCTGGTTTCCGCTAAGTGATCATTATCGGAAATTAGAAAAGATTATCGTATTAGTACGCTTATCGCCTTATATATCGAACCTCTATGCTTGTCCGTGGCCGGTTATGGTCGCCCGTGGGTGCCGCGATAATTTCGAGGGGCACACCCGGAAGCATACCCCTCGAAATATTCCTATATCACCATACAGTTATATTACATAATTACCCGTATATTCGGGAAGTGTTCGGCTAATGCCGATTGCATTGCACGCCTGCCATACACACACAGGCAATCATTCCAGTCCATGCCCTCGGGGGGCCGCAAGTAGTGCGATTGTATACCCGCTGTTGCCAGGGTGGCGGCTAGGGTCTGTGTTCCGTTGCTGCCTGCAGTATCGGGGTCAAAGGCCGTCCAGACGGTTTTACCACGGCATAACGCTGCAAGGAACGGGGGCTGGTTTTGTGCGCTACAGGTTGCGATAGCTGGTATCCCACATTCCGCAAGCGAGAGGGCATCTATTGGGCCTTCAGTGATAATTAAGAAGGTTTGCGTGAGTGCCTCCGGGGTAATGAAGATACCCGCGCCCTTAGGGCCAGCGATTTGCGCCTTATGGTATTTCGTCTTATCGGTTTTCTCTTTCCCGTCAATGTAGCGCCCTTCTGCCGCAACGAGGGCATCTTTGCCCCGTGTCGGGTCGATCAGCGGATAGATAATGGCCGGTCGCCCATACCAGCGTTTCTCCGGTTTGGCAAACCAGCGGGGATGGTACCGCATACGGCTTGCTGTGGCGAAGAGTGATGATATGCTCCGCGTGCGTAAATAGTCCTCGCCGGGGGTACCGGCAATTTCCTGCCCGCCGCGTAGGCGTTGGGTCCAGTCGGCTTGTGCCGGGCTGGCATCCGTGGCCGGTCGCTGTGGTCCTGTCGGCAAGGGGGAAGGGTTCGCGTGGCTCATGCTACTGGTGTTCGTGTCAATGGTTGCCGCCGATCCCCACCGCTCTTGTAAATAGTGGAGTGCTTCGGGGAATGTCATGTTGTGGGCTAGCTGGGTGTATGAAATGGCATCCCCGCCTTTGCCACAACCGAAGCAGTGAAATTCGCCCTTATCGGGATTCACCCGGAAAGAGGGGGTGTTTTCCTGATGGAATGGGCACAGTCCGAGCCATTCGCGCCCATCCTGTTTCAGTGTGACGCCTTGGCCGATTAGGGATAATATGGGTATGCGGTTTTTCAACGCCGCAATATCAGTAGAAGTATTCATGGTTTTCCTTGTTGTAGATACTTTGGTTACTTCGGATACTTTAAGCATTATTAAGCTCAAAGAAAAGTATCTTGCTAATGTTCTGTCGGATACTTTGTTAGCTGTGCCGGATACTATTATTCCGCCTCTTCATCAGGCAGTAAGGGCAAAGTATCCGAAGTATCTATGGTATCTAAAGTATCTATAGTATCTAAAGTATCTGATACTATATAGAGACCTCTGCCCCGCTTGCGTACCTGGTCATCTTTCAGCATGTCTTCCAGTAGTAATTTAACGGATGATTCAGATTTCTTTGCATGCTGTGCAATGGCCTTAGGTCCGGCAGGTTCTCCGATCTCTCGCAGGGCTTGGATAATATCACGCCGTTGCTTACTCATCGCATACTCAACGGCACTACCCATAATTTGCCATCCTGAGCGGTCATCGCGTGATAGTGCGAGTTCGACTTCTTCCTTCAGGTCGCGCCCGGTTGCCTTAAGGACAGCATCCGCCTCACCACGGTTGCGGCACAACACAAGTGCTGTGTCTACCGCCGCCCCGATACCGATACTGCCTAGAATTTGTTCGAGGAAGTCATTGGTATCATGCATATTGCTCTTTCGCGCATGGGTGACAATAACAATAGCGCAATGGTGCTTCGTGGCGAGTTGTTGCAATGGCTGTAGCTCGCTATAGGACTCAACGTAGCTATCCACTTTGCCCCGCCCGCTTTGTGGCGCTCGGAATAATTGCCAGGTATCAATAATCACCATGCGTGTGTTGGGGTGCTTAGTTAGGAACTCGTGAAGGTCATTCACTCCGTCCTGTCCCCGTTGCCATCCAATAGCTAGGTGCATCCGTTCCGGCATACTGTCCCGAAGTGTTAGTAAGCGCTCTTGAAGTCGGCGTTCGTTATCCTCAAGGGCTAGGTATAACACATCACCTGGTTCTTCCGCCTGAATTGCCCCCAGGATTTTGCCGCCATGTGCGACACTTAAGGCTAGGCACATAGATAGCCATGATTTGCCTACCTTTGGCTTTCCCGCCAACACAGCTAATCCCTCGGGTATCAGGTTAGGTACTGCCCACTTAGGAGCAGGGAATTCCGTTGAGACAAGTTCTCTCGCCGTCCAGATTCTCCGCCGAGACGGGCTAACAGTCGTGCTAGGAGTGAAGTTCACTCCTGCCTCAATACGCAACGGGGGGGTACTATTATTTGGTATAATAGGTGTGTCAGCCCCCGCTGCTATTTCGTTAAATGTGCCCTGTACTCGGTCCCCGCCGGTACAGGGTCTCTTCTCTTGGTTTTCGTTCATTGATCGTTTCCATTTTCCCTTTTAACCTCCCCTTTGTTAAATGATTTCGCGAATAACGAACAGTCCGCCCGCTCTTTCAAGCGGGTACGCGGCGCCCGATAAGCAACCGCCATAACGCTATATATAAAATGGTGCTCGCAAGTGTTGTAGGCTAGTTCGCATCACCTCCTTCCCCTTGCTGCCCATTGGTGGTGCTGGTCGTATCCGGCAATGCGTTGGCGGGAATCCGCCATGCTCGCCCCACTTTGAACGCACCAGGTATTGCCCCGCCGCGCAATAGGCGGTAGATCGTCGCCTCACTCACACGCATGGCGGTTGCATATTCCGGTAGCGTTAAAACGGTTGTGTGTATCATCGTGATTACTCCTGGTCAAAGATTTGCACTGCTAAGCAGTATACCACAACGTATCGATATATTGCAAATCAGTTATATAACCAAGTATTGTAAGACATGTCTTACAAAGAGGAACATAAAATATATGGTAATTACCGGCATAAATCCCGCCAATTCTCCAGGGGGCTAGCCGTGCGATGCTCGCGCGCCGTATCCGTATCCGTCAAATGGATATAGCGTTGCGTCATCGCCTGCGAGGTGTGGCCGAGTATCCGCTGTAGCATTTGCGGGCTGCCGCCATTCCGTAAATACTCGGTCGCAAAGGTGTGGCGGAATCGGTGGGGATAGATAGGCCGGGGGAGTTCTGCCGTCGTGGTGTACGCCTGCAATGCGTTGTGTAAATAGTAATAATTCAGCGGGGTACCCTCGCGGCTAATCCATAAGGCGTATTCATGCGCCGGGGCCTTACGCGCTCGCTGTGGCAGGTATTTCGCCAATAGCCGGGCGAGGGTGGGGGAGAATGGCACCTGCCGCGCCTTCCGCCCCTTGCCGAACACGCTGAGGGTCAGTGTCTTCATATCGACATCGGGCAGAGTCAGCCCCATGAGTTCCCGCAGGCGCACGCCGGTATCCAACAGGGCAAATATCATCGTGCGGTTGCGTAGGCCGATGAATCCCGATGGTATCACCGCGAGCAGGGATTTGAGTTCTTCGCGCGTGAGCACGTCGGGGAGGTGCTGCTCCGTTTTCAGCCGTTCCAGGCGCGCTGCCGGATTCGTGGGGGTGAGTTCCTCGCGTTCCAGGTAATTGAAGAACGCCTTCAAGCTGGTAATAAAATGGTTGGTCTGTCCGATAGACCATCCGCGTTTTTCACGCAGGGAGGCAACCAGCGTGCGCAGGTCGTGCACCGTCAAGTGCTCGGCAGGGGTATCCCCGTGGGCCGCGATCAAGTGCGCTAATTGGCCGGTGTAGTATTTTTGCGTCAAGGGGGAGAGGTTGCGCGCGGAACAGTGAATCAGAAAATAATTCACCAGGCCGCTTGTGGGCAGTAGAGAAGCGGTAGACATACGCAATTCGCACGGCGATTAGACCAAACGATTTGCACAAAATGCGCAATGGGTGAAAATGCGTCAACCACTAGGGCTAGTGTGCGTGTGGGGAATTACCCCGCTAGGGGTAGGGTGGTGGCAGCGACTGGATTCGAACCAGTGACCTAACGATTATGAGCCGTTTGCTCTACCACTGAGCTACGCTGCCGAACCTGTTCGGAACAGGATGTAGTATAGCGATGCGCGCTCGGTGTGTCAATATCGTCAGCGGCTGTGTCGAGCGCATCGCAGGGTGAATACGGTCACTTCCGGTCGGCAGAGGAAACGCAGGGGAAGGCCGACGGTGCCGATGCCGCGATTGGTGTATACCTGCATCGCGCCAACTCGCCGCAAACCTTCGGGATACCCCCCGGCAAAGGGTGGATAGTGCAGAGCGCCGATCCATGGCAGTCGCCCCTGCCCGCCATGGGAATGGCCGGAGAGTTGCAGATCAACCGCATACTGCGCGGTGAGCCCGGCGAAATCCGGTTCGTGCAGCAACACAATTTTCGCATCATCCTCGGGAAGGCCACCCAACGCGGCGCGATGATCCATATTCCGGCTCCAGTAATCATCCACCCCCACAATCCACAACGTCTTGCCGTTTACCGTGATGGGTGCCGACTCGTTGGCGAGTACGCGGATGCCGTGCGACGTCAGCGCATCCGCGACCACATCGGACTTCCTCCCCCAGTAATCGTGATTGCCCAGCACGGCGTACGCCCCCAGCGGTGCGCGCAATTGCCCGAGCACTCGTGCACACGGCTCCGCGCCACGAGAGGAATGCGTGACGTAATCTCCGGTGAAGACGACGAGGTCCGGTTGTTCGCGGGCGGCAAGGCGCACGGCGCGGCGAATAGCGCGTTCACTCCAGCGCGTGTTGTAGTGAAGGTCGCTCATCTGTACCACCCGCAGGCCGTCCAATTCCGCGGGAAGACGTGGAAGATGCACGGTGACGCGCGTCACCTCGACCCATTGTGTTTCAACAAACACTCCGTAGAGCACGCATAGCAGGGAAATCAACAGCAGCGCGTGCAAGACGCGGCGCCGTAGGCGCGAACGGGGGTAGGGGAGCGGCGACTCCATGCCCATGTGGTCACTCCTTGCGTGATGCCGGCGGTGGCCAGAGCTCCCAGAAATGATGGATGGGGCCATGCCCTGCGCCCAGCGGCCACGCCCGTGCAATCGCGGTGGCGACCCAGTTCACGGCCGCTGACACGGCCTCGGTAATCGGGAGTCCCCGGGCAAGGCGTGCGGCAATTGCGGATGATAGCGAACATCCGGTTCCGTGTGTATGCGGTGTGGAGACGCGCGGGTGACGCATGTGGTGAACAGCGTCACGCATCACAAGCACATCATCCACCTCAGAGCCCTGGCCATGCCCGCCCTTAATAAGAACAGACGTTGGCCCCATGTCGAGCAACGCCTGACCGGCAGTGATCGGATCGCAGATCTCCGGCCAGTCCAATAAACGTGCGGCTTCAGGCAGGTTAGGCGTCAGCACCGTAGCAAGAGGCAACAACGATCGCAGCAATGCCGTCACCGCATCATCGCGCAACAGGGGATCGCCGCTCTTGGCAACCATCACCGGATCCAATACGACATGGCTCACGCAGTGCGCGCACAAGCGGTCGGCCACGGTGTGAATCGTTGCCGCGGAGGAGAGCATGCCGATCTTTACGGCGCCGATGGGGAGATCGTCCAACACGGCGTCGATTTGCGTGGCAATGATCGACGGCGGTATATCGTGAATCGCGCGGACGCTGCACGTATTTTGCGCGGTAATGGCGGTGATGACCGACGCGCCGTACACGCCATGGGCGGCAAACGTTTTCAAATCAGCTTGAATGCCCGCGCCGCCACTGGAGTCGCTGCCGGCGATGGTCAGGGCGCAGGGATAACGGCTGTCTGCAGGCTCCACTGTCATACGCACATGATACCGGCAAAGCAGGGGAGGCGACAAGCATTGACCCGGGGTCATCCTGGCCGGCTGCCCCCGGCTGATCGAGTTAACGTCTGATAATATATGTTATGTTAAGTCGAGAAGAGAGAAAGTATCCCGCCACTGACGCCCCTATGAAATGTTCGGGCCTGGTGGCGGGATATCGCATTGAGTGAATGAATTATGGTGTCAGGCGAATGATTGTGTAATTACGTCCTTTCACCTGCACAACCAGGCGTCCATCGCGTACCGGCACATTGGACTTGCGCCGCAAGTCAACAGCGGCGGCGTTCGTCCAGCCAAAGTACGGCGGGCGCACATCAACGGCAATCTCACGATCTTCCGCTGAAAAGTTAACGATGACGGCCAGCACGCCGTTTTTCGTTTGGTAACCGGATATCTTCGCCCTGGCATCCTCCGTAGTCAGACCGCTCTCACGCCAGTACGGCAGGAACTCGGCATCGGCCATCCCTTCCGCATCCACAATCGAGAAATACTCCTTCAGTCCATCCGGATTGAGGCTGAACAACGCAAACGGAATGTCATGCAGGGCGCACACGGCGATCAGGCTGTCGGTGGGCCCGCGTTCCCTGGTGACCGGATAAACGTGATCGACGACCGGGCCAGGCATAGCGGAAGGCAACATGTGCAGCAATAACTGTGGCACCCCGTATGCATACTGATTCGTCTCTGCCCGCAACACTTCGAGCGGCAGATCCTCCATGTAGAAATACGGTTTGTCAGCGATCAGATAGCCATACTGCTCGCCTGGGAAGAAGTAATCCGCCAATCCATGCACCGGCACGATCAGGTCATTATGCGCATGCAGGATGAGGATGCCCTCCGGTCCCTTCTGCTCACGAATGACACGTAGCAGGCGCATGCCCAGGTCGCGCAGCCCGAGGATGGGCACGCTATACCCCGACCGCCCGAAGGCATCATCACGATACCCACTGCCGTTATACGGGTTATTCTGCGGATACGGAGTGGTGTTATCAACGTAGATACCCGCTAAATCCGGCGCAAACTGGGGATCGCCGAGGAGCTGGTGCGCCATGTACGCCAGGAACGGCGACCAGGAGCCCGGATCAGCGCCAGTGAGGCTGAAGGATTTGCCGTCGCGCCGCGTTTTGTATCCTCCGCCGGTGTTGCCGCGGCTGATCGGCCCCTGCTTATTCTGCCAGGCGCCCACAAAGAAATCCCACACGGGGTTATTGTCGGCAATCAATATGCCCGAGGTGTACGGAAGCCCTTTGATGCCGTGCTTGCGGAACATCCGCAGTTTGACATCGAGATTGCCGAACCCCGGGGCAATTTCCTGCATTGTGTCGCGTGGCCACTCCTGTGGCACGAACCAACTGATGTATTCGAAGGAATAATCATACCCCACGGTAGTGGCATTAGCATACGGGGTGTCGCCCCTGCCCCCTGACAGCGCTCCTGCAGTCATGCGCAGCCGACGCCAGTCGGCGCGGTGCGGCTTCACCGGCGTAGCCTGAAAGCCAAACGTGTATTTGAGCGGCTTCGTCACCATGGCGGGTTGCGAAACAATCTCGAATCGCAGGGTGGCCACCTCGCCTTGCGGCAGGATCTTGCACGGCTGTGCACCCTCCGCGTAGTTCCAATTCACATCACTCTCGCACAGCCAGTCAAACCCGACGTCGAGATTCCCCACCCACAGATAGGGCTTGAACGGCGAAGTGTAGATGCTCTTGCCATCCCACTGTTTCACCAGAGTGGAGGGATTGCCGCGCTCAACGAACATCTTTGGATTGCGCATCAACTGCACCAATTCCGACTTGAGCGGGATTTCCAGCACCAACGAATCCACCTGCACCCCACCTGCCGGCGGCGTGATGGTCAGTGTGGAGAGAAGCAAGCCATCGAACTCGACCGTTCCACTGTAGTCAATGGCGAGGCCGTTCACCTTCGAGGACCCGGTGAATTGTGCTTTCGCAGGCTGCGTCGCTTGCCAGGTCACCGGCCCGATGCCGAGAAAGCTCTGGTTGGTACCAGAGGTCAAAGTCATGCGCACGGGAGCGGCTAGCATCTCCTTGCCCTGGTTTTTCATGCTGGAGAGAAAAGCGCCGGACAGGCGATATTCGCGTCCCCAGCAGGCCACCGTATCGCCGTTCACCTGCACCGGCGTCCAGGGATTCGGCACCACAGCATCATCCAGCCCGATGTTCGAACCGAGCCAGGGGGTCGACGGTTTGGTAATCTGCTTGCTGTATTCCAGTGATTGCTTAGTCTCCACATTTGTTAACCGCAGGGCCAGCGTGTATGTGCCCGCCGGCCAGGCGGGATCGACCGGGAGGGAGACTTCCTGGTAATCCCCGGTTAACCGCATTGACGTAGTGGCGGGCGTCTTTGTACCCGGCACGCGTAATGCGGCGTGCAACTCAGCCTTTCCGGCACCCAATACCGACTGCCAGCTAGCGGGCAACCCCTTCAACCCGATCTGGAAGAGGAAGCGGTTCTCACGCACCAGAGGGATATACTCGATCTGCATCGGCGGCTGGACGGCAATCGGCAGGTCATAGGCGAAGAGCGGGGTATTGCTCCCATCCTGCTGCACGCGGATCTTGGCAATGCCGAACGGCACCTCCGGCAGGTTCTGCCTGAGCGTCCAACTCCCCTGCCCCACAGTGATCGTCGCGCGTTCGCTCACCACCACCACGCCGCCATTGGTAATTTCAAAGGTGGCATTGACCGGGGCAACGAGTTGCGGCAGGCGCAGCGTGAAATCCATCACGCCAAGCTGCCACTGGCTCCGGTCCTCGAGCTGTGCGGCACTATTGCCCAGCACCAGCGTACCGAAATGCTTGGCATCAGGGGTCAGCGTGGGCATTAAATTCCAAGAGGCATGCTTCGCATTCAGCACACTAAACGCGGCCGCGTGAGTATTGCCAGCGGTGGGAGTCACGCCCAGCACATCCCAGGGGATCGCCACTTCGACGACCGATAGCTCGTGCTCTCGCACAACGGCTGATCGCACTTCGGCATGCTGTGTAGCGCCGTCGACTTCCACCGCACCGTCAACATTGATGCGTACTTGCACCACGCGGCCATCACCACCGGCAAAGGCGGCATGCCACGCACCGGGCGCCTCCTGTCTTTGGCTCCAGGCAAGGTACAGCGCTCGCGCATCGTAACAGGCCGCAAGAGTGGCGCGTGTTTCCACCGCCAGCCCGGTTGGACCGACAGAAAGCCCCAGGGGGATACGTGAGGCATTCGTCCAGGCGGTTTCCTGCAAATGTCCGTCTATAGTGACCGCTTCTGCAGCGGGCGGCACGGTGAGTACGGGGCGCGAGTAGTCGGTGGGGATTAAGCCTTTGGCGCGGTTATAGTCCGCCACGATGTCAGCTTCCGGGCGCGGGCGATCCCAAATTTCCACTTCGTCGATCAACGTGGTTTCGCCCGTGTTATTGAACGGTGCACCTTCCCAGTCAGAAAGTGGAATCAGACGAATACGTCCGGCTGTGCTTAACGGGATCGGATGCTCCAGCACAACCCGATTTTCCAATTTGCCATCGAGATAGATCGCCATCTCTTTGCGGTCAATCGAATCCCATACAGCATCGATGCGATGCCATTCGGGGCTCTGCGACCAGTCCGGCACGCGCGCCACGGCCTGCTGTCCGGCATTGGGGTTACCACCCATCACATCCCTGCCCCACATGCTCCATTTCAGCATGCTGTCTTCCATGCGCGCAATCGAGAACCAGCCCTGAATGTCGTCCATATCCACGCGGAAGAAGACAATGCGCTTGCTCAAGTGGTTGGGGCCCCACATGAAAGGCTTCACCCAGAACGAGATAGTGCCTCGCCGCGTATCAATATTGCCCGGAAGGTCGTACGCGAGCGATTCCCCGGGTTCAATGCGAATACCGGCGCGAGAAAAGGCGCCTTGGGGTTGACGCAACAATAGGCTGGCATTGAAGTCGGATTTCGGATTGCCGCCAGCCTCATCTGCCACGGTATCCCAGTTGTTAAACGAGGCATAAAATAGTCGCTTGGGACCGCCGGCATCAACTGCTAACGCCATGCTGGTCAACACACCAATGAGTACAGCAGATACGAACGCGAGGATACGGAGATTCATCGATTTCCTCCAACAGTGCCAATGAGACTACTGGCTCTCGTGGGGCAACAACCGTACGGATGCCGGTATCAGAAGAGTTTCCATCCTGGCGACGCGCAAACCTTTACCGGTATCTTTGCTTACCATACTACGATACGGCGGTACGGTCAATGGGATAAGGTACGAACTTTTCAACAGTACGCGCTGCACGGCATAAGGGGTGAGTCCCCCATGCCGTGCAGCACAAGTAGAGGGCATGGTTACTGTTCGGCTTTATTCACGCCAAGCGTGCCATAAGCCAGTGCCTCCGGCCATTGGTACTCCTTGGGGAACGCCGCAAAGTCGGCACAGGCGTCGGGCGTTTTCTGCTTCTGGATGCGCGCGCCGTAGACACAGGCAACGTACAGGGTCTTATCCGGTCCCCAGGCCAGGCCATTCGGTGAGAATGCACTGATCGTACCCGCCGGCTCACCGTATACGCCATTCGCATCCGGCACGTACTTCACAATCGTATTGGCGGAAAGGTTTGTGACGTAGACCGTTCCGCTGGCATCAGCGGTGGCGAAATGCGAGGGCTGAAATCCTTTGGTGATGATCGCTTCCCATTTTCCGTCTTTACAGCGGTAGACAGTGGTCGCTTCGCGATCGACGACGTACAGCAGTTTATCCAATCCATTGGTCAAGCCCACGAGGTTTTGCGTGCCGACGCGGGCGATGCCCAGCACCGCGCCGGTTTTGCCATCCAGCGTGAAGATCTGGTTATGCGGCCCATTTGAGACATACAGGTGGCCATCCGCACCGAAGGCAAGGCTGCGCGTCGCTTTGAGTTCGGCATGCCCGGGCCCAAACACACGCCAGGACTTGCCGTCATAGCGCATGACCCGTCCGTCGCCGCAGGCGGCATACAGGCAATGATCCGGCCCGACCGTGACCCCGCGGCACGCGTCTTTGGCGTCTGGCACCATGAGCTTCTCGACAAACGTCCCCTGGTCATCAAAGCGCAGAATCACGCCGTGTTCACTCGTCACGGCGACAAAGAAATCGGCATGGCAAACAGCGGTCAACAGCCCCATACACAATAGCATAACGGCCGCACGGATAGGCGGAAACAATCGAAACATAGCAACTACCCTCCTGTATGCGAGTCACGCGCTGGGTATTCCCCCACCCTCGCGTTCACAGAAACTATTTCCCCTGACGTAGCCGTCTTCCTGCTGTATAACCGTTACCGGTACCGGAAAATTGACGATTCTTCTGATACTCTCAATAAAGCATCCGGTACCCTGATCAGGTGTAGTAGCGATCACCCACCGAAAGCTTTACGCATCTGCGCACAGTAATACTGCACGTTTTCCCATTTCGCATCCGGCGCGATACGATGATCCGGGCAGGGGATGAATCCACCGAGCTCCACCAACGGCCTTAGACGCTCGATTTCCGCGTCGACTGCGGCGTAATCGTAGGCGAATACCTTCTTGTCCATGCCCCCTACCCCGCGTAACTCCCGCCCGTACTCTGCGCGCCACGGGGCGATATTCGCATTCCAGGTGCCGACCTCGATGGGGAACATGATGTTCACCCCGTTCGGGAACCAGGTAGGAATGAGCGCATCGATCTTGCCGTCGCAATCCAGCGACACGAGTTCGATGCCATGTCGACGTAATAGATCGGTGATCCGCCGGTAATGCGGGCCGACCTTTTCGTTGAAGACATCAGGATTGATGAGTGGGCCGTTCTTGAAGCAGATATCCTCCCAGAAATGCCCGTAATCGTACCGGATGCCCGCGGTCAATGCCGCTTCCGCACAGCGGTAGCTTAAGTCGCCGACCGTGTCAATGATCTCGGTGAACAGGTCCTCGTCATCAGCGTACAGATACGCCGTCCCCTCCACGCCCAGCCAGTTGCGAATCTCGCCGAACAGGCTGCCGCAGTGCAGGCCGATCGGCATGTCTGGGGCACTCTCCGCCGCTTCCACGCCGTAATCGCGCATACGCTCAGCACTGTACTGCAGCCGAGGCTTGAAGTGTTCTTCCCAGGAGGCGCGATCTTTCAGCAGGTGATCGATCTCCGCCGGTATCGAGCCCGCACCGGGCTTATGCAAGGTGATAACCCCGGCGCCGTCGCGCACGTACTGCGTGCCGTCGGGCAGTTCTTCCACTACTTCTGTCTCGAACCACGGGTACAACAGATTCCATGGCTGGTAGATGGGGTACCAATCGAAATCGAAGCCTAGCTTGGCGCAGATCGACTGGTCGACCGGCGAGCGGTCGTACCAGGTCGTGGCCTCTTCCTCGGTCAGATGCCCTTCCTGATGCCACTTCTCGAGTGTTTCACTCCAATACCCAAAGTGCACGATGGGTAAGCGATCGTACGATGCGTAGTTCAGCACAGCCAATGCGCGTTCACGGTTCGTCATAGGTGCCTCCGAAAATACAGTGCCTTTCCGTTTTTCACCAACGCGGATGAAAGTCCTGCTTGATATCAGAGTGGCAAGTGGTTCGAGGGTGGATTCAGCCCCGGTTGCTCATCAGCGCCCAGCACCAGCAGTGCTCGAAAACTGCGGGCCGGCACCGTCACTGACACCGCGCCGTTGCGCAGGGGGAAATATTCGTGCACCGGTTTGCCCACCATATATGGTGGTTCCGGATCATCGTTATTCGGCTTCCACGCAGTCGGGGCGAATGTCCAGTTAATCGCACGATACAGGTCCAGGCAGCGACCGTTCTCCAACCCATCTAGTCCGAATTTCGCTAAATTCGGCCGCAAGGTCAGCGTGACATCATAGTCAGTGTTATTGAACGGTGCCAGCATCAGCCACGGTGTGGTCGGTGCACCCTGTGCATCTTTCCCCGCCGGCTTAAAGTACAGCGAGCACACAATCTTCTCCGGCTCGCCACCCTCGATGCGCAGCGCATTGCCAAGAGCCCAGTAGCCGATGAACTGCATGGTGTCGTCAAATCCGGCTTGCCGTTGCATCTCGCGCAGCACCATAACGGGCAAGTCCAGGCTGTTGCCACCGGTAATAAAAGCATCGTGCGCCCACACCAGGCCGGCGACATGCTCGTAATCCTTCCACTTTGGCAGGATCCATTCGCCGCGCTTGCCGTCTTTGGGGGGGCTGATCATTTTCCCATACACCGCTTCACGCCATTCACGCGTGTTGGGGCCTGCCGTGGCCATCTCGGTCAGCCAACTCGTCAAATGCCCCCATTGCTCGTTGACGAATTTCATGCGAAACGTCGGCAAGTCGTAAATGTCAAAGTAGTTCTTGCCCTTGCTGGCGGCGAGCGCTCCACAATCGCCCTCCCCCAGCCAGTTGTCATCGCAAAAGGCCGCAATCGGCATGGAGGGCGACCAGTCATGATGGCGCACCCAACCGTCAAGTGGATTTGCGGCCTTGATGATATTGTATATGCGTTCGTAATACCGGCGCTCGGCCAGCAACTGGTACTCCGGTCTGCGGGTGCCCTGGTCATCGATATACCCACAGCCATGCGCTTCATTACCGCAGGTATTGCCGCCCATGCAGTCGTAATAAAGGCCTTGCAGGGGGTACTCCCGTGCGTACTGTTCCAACAAATGGCACTGCAGTTCAGTCGCCGAGGAATTATGGCAGGCCGGTCCGCCCCATCCTGTGCTGTTCGGGTCGGGCTTCTTCAGGCTCATGGTCGACACCCGCCACTCCTGCCACCAGTCGGCGTATTCCGGTGTGCCGGGACACATGAATGGGCCATACATGTAGTAGCAGGTAATTGGCCATTTCTCCCGTTCGTGTTCCCAGCGAAACCGCCAGAGATCGTAGGTTTCCTTTTTCTCATACGCTTTGGGGTAATTCGGCGTGATATTCGCAAAATCACCATACGAATACCCGACTCCACGGTGCAGGCAAATATGCCGCCAATCCTTCCGCACGGGTTTGCTGGGAGTAACTGCCCAGCCGAATTCGATGGAACGCGGTTTCTCAAAAGCGTATGATTTCTGAATGAATGGTATCGAAATGAGCACCTGCGTCTCGGTGGGAGTCACCGTCACCGGTTGGTTGTTGAGCACCCACCCTTTGTTGCTCTGCCACCAGTATTGGAAACCGGCCTTCTCATTACCGAACCAGTAACTCCCGTTGGTATACGGTCCCGTGAATGGCGTATTGCCGGTGAGGCTCTTCCCGTTGAGGGTGTTGAGCGTGGCGCTCTCCCGCCGCAGCGGAATCTCCACGGCAGCATGCTCCACGCTTCCGCCGAAAAACGTAAGTGTCAGCCAGGTGAAGCCGTCAAACGCGATTGTGCCGTTCACCCGGATATGGAGATCGCCTTCGTGCGCTACGGCAGTCCATGCCATTTGCCGGCGCGTGCGCTCGGTGATCCTGAAATCGCTGGCCGTGACCACGCCCGTCACACCGTTACGGGTAATCCGCAGACGAATCGGCTCCGCCAGCAACCGCTGCCCGTTGGAGACGATGCCGGTAGGGAAAAGCGATTTATCGAACGTAATCTCCTTCAGCAGGCAACTCACCGTGCTGCCGTTCACCTGCACATCCGTCCAGGGCACCGGGGGCGCATCGATGATCCCGGCCTTCGAGCGATACCAATCAGGCAATGGTTTCTTTTCATACGCCTGCCGTACTGTGTCAACGATGCGGCCGTCCTGCATGAGTGTCGCCACTACTTCATAGTGGCCTTCCGGCAACTCTTCGGTGACAAAGCACACCGTTTGCACTGGTTGCTCGAATGAGGCGATGTGTTGTGTCTGCACCTCTTTACCCTTGTGCTGCAGCACAACCTGACCACTCATGGTCTGCAGGTGGCTCCCCAGCGGGTTGAGCGTGACATCCAGCTTCCCCCACCCCGGATAGTTGGCCAACTCCATGCCCGTCGTTTTCGCCATCACATACGGCACAGACCGGGCGTACACAACCTTACCATCTGGATCAACGACCTCGATCATCACTCCGGCATCGCCCGTACTCTCCAGGCGTTTACTGATGGAAAATGGGGTGGGCTGTGCAGTAACGGTCACGGACCGTTCGAGGCGATAATCATTGTCAACGCCTTTGCCGTGAATTTTTACCGTATAATCACCCGGTGCACCGGCAACCGCTCCGCTGATCGCCAGATGCCCCTGGTCGGGGCGTCCGAGGCTGCTGACGGCGGCGGTGACCGGGCTACCCAACGTCAATTTCCCAAATCCCGGCTGGCTTTGCGGCGTGATGAAGAGCGTATTCTGCGACGATTTGAATAACTTCCAGGAGCGCACGGCATTAAACTCCACCGTCTCTCCTGCGACCATACCCATATCCGCCAGCGGGATGGCAAGCTCCGCTGTCCAATCGGTGAAATCCGAACGACTCGCCCACGCGGCATGCGCATTCCACCCGGCATCGCCGTCACGGCTGTCCTGCAGTGCACCTTTGGCGCTCAGGGCAAAGCGATAGTGATGACCATTTGCACCGCGCAGATCGAACGCGATATAGTCATCCGCATCGACGTGGTCATCACGCTGCCGGGCGTTGGCCAGGTACTGCCCACTCGGATACTTGACATGGGTGGGATCGTTGTGCAACTCGTCATCAACCACCGTGCGGAACGCCAGATAGAGATGCCGATCATCCACCGCCAGAGACACCAGGGCATCATCCTGATCAAGCACGCCCACCCGGCGTTCGGTGAACGCCCCATGCGCCGGTATGGCTGTCCACTCCCTGAGATCGCCATCCGGAGTAATGGGAGCAGCGATGCGCGGAGCGGCGAGTGTTGCGGGGAGATACCCGCGTTCAGGATGAACGGTCGGTCCATATCCGATGGAATTGATGGGTGGGTGTACGGTGGTATGACCACGCTCGAATAATGCCAGAATCTCTTCGGCAGCCAGCGGGCGACGAAAAACCTGAAACTCGTCCAGTATCATGTCATCCTCAGGTTCCTTCTGGCGAATGCCGGTGTTCAACAGAGTTTCACGGGCCACCTGAAATCGTGCGGGCGTGGGATCCAACACACGCTCACCGATGGTGTGCCCCCCAGACCGTCCGTTAAAGAAGGCCTGGACGCGCCCCTGCTGAAAGGTCACCGCCAGGTGGAGCCATTCATTCAAGTAGCCTCCATCGGTATAACCAACCTCGCTGCCGGCGAAATGTGTATGCCAGACGCAACGGTCGTGCATCGTTTGGAAGGTTCCCGGGCCGTTACAGGTGAAGGGGAGGTGCAGCATGTCATGGCCATCGGCCAGCACTTTTACCCAGAAAGCCACCGTGCCGGAATTGCCATAGAAATTCGCTGTCGAGGAATACATCTCGGCGCACTGCGGACCGCCCGCTTGTGATCCGGTATAAAATTCCAGCGTGCTGCCTTTCCCGGCGAAGAGGTACCCATTGCCTATCAGTCCCTCAACCAGGCGGCGTTGCACATCGTCGGGCGCCGTCGTCGGTGCGGCCGACCCGCGCGCGAACTCCGGCGTCACTCCCTGGTCAAAGGACAGGTGAAAGAGCAGATCGTTTGAGTCTAACGCGTAGGCGGGCTGCCCCCAGTGGAGCGAAACGCATACGAGCAGCACTACGAGACACCAACGTGTGATCATCGAACAACTCCTCGCACTGGGGTGTTGGTCAGCGAATGGATGCATATCGTCCGCTCATTATGGCGAAGCAGGAGGCATAAATGCTCGGATGATTTGCACTTCCTTCCACAAGTCATCCGGGGTTCCGCGCAGCAGGTACAGGCGACCGGTGACGCGTAACGACGCGCCAACCGGGACTTCCGGCAATGCCGGGTTACTGTGGATGCAGCCGTGTATACGCGTGCCTTTCGTGTTGAAACTCAGGCTGCTAACTGGATCCATGTACGTACCGAGCACCCACTTACCATCTTTAGAAGCGATACAGATGAAGCTGTTATCGGCCTCGGTTGCGCTCAACCCCCAGCCGTATCCATTCTCTACCTTGTCCCGCCAGCCGGGGAAGCCTTCCATGCCTTTCACGGCATACACTGGCATCTCCAACCCGAGAGAGCGTGATCGGTCGGTTGCTGTTAACGGCGTCAAATTCCCATCGACGATAATAAATGCACGCGTCAGCGCATCCTTGGCGTAAAACGTGTCAGCATTGACGAAATCCGCGCAAATGCCCCATGAGGTTGGAGGGAGCGGCCGTGTCCCTTGAGTATTGTCGAGCAGGATTTCCAGGCTCACACATTTCGTCTGTGGAGTCAATGTGATCCTGAAGATGCTGCCGACTTCAAATGCGCTCTCAGAGCACCATTGTCCATCCAGCTGCTTGTAACTGGACGAACTGAACCCCCGGTGCTGTTCACCATACGTATAGGCTTCGGGCACCATCCAGCGTATGAACTCGCCGGGAAGCTCGGGCGTCGTGACTTTCAAGCCATGCGGATATGGCTCGATGCCCAGTGTCTTCATCTGTTCAGCACCCTGTACGACCGTAGTCAGTGCCAACAGGAGCACGACAGATACGAGGCTTACACCTAGATACATCGTCTTCCCTCCATTGTTGAGATACGGGGCAGAGTAGTCTCTTGCGTGCAGTGACTTCCATTACGGCTTTTGCTGGGCTTCGAGCCAATGTAGCGCGGCATCGAAAAGAATGTCATGGCCACCGCTGAAGATTGTCAGCCGCGTCTTCCCGGATTGCCGGCGAATTAATGGGAAGTTCTTCCCATACAGCGGGTCATCAATTTTATCTTTCAGCTCTGCAGGCAAGTCTTTGTTCTTGAAATCAATGCGCCGCATAGTGATATTGATCGTCTCTTCAGGAATACGCTCCTGCGGAGCGGCTACGGCATTGAACGCTTTGAAGGCATGGGTAATATACACCGCCCCCGAGCCGAAACCATCGGTGACCCCGGCATTGATATCTAGCGGGATCTCCTTCGCTTGATGAAGCCAGGCCAGAGGTGAGCGACGACGATATTGCTCGTCAACCTCAGGAGTCGCACCTGGAGGGCCGCCGCAGGCGTTCTCCAGATGCTTGACAAAATCGCCGCGATACGGCGCCCCTTTCGCTCCCTCGGCGCTTTCATGATAGAATGCTACCAGATCCACTACCGGCACCCACGACGAGACGCCGGCCCAAATCTGAGGTGCACGCCCGGCCATCAGCAGTGCGGCATGCCCTCCGCCTGAACCGCCGATGAGATAAATCCGCTTGTCATCAACCTTCGCGTGCG
Organism: Armatimonadota bacterium; assembly: GCA_020060775.1. GTDB lineage: Bacteria > Armatimonadota > Hebobacteria > CAIYQO01 > CAIYQO01 > JAGUZN01. Next base: position 43,030 of record JAGUZN010000090.1, on the reverse strand, counting down.
CCCTGGCATACTCCACCGCATCGATCACATCCTGCACCATGAACTCCGATCCCAGGCTGTCTTTATTGGAGTTCGGACCGCGGAAGTGCGGGTGGATGAAATGCCACCCCTTGTTTACACACCAGTGCCCGTAGGGCGCATCGAGGGTTTGCGCATAGTCCCCACCCCAGGTATGCAAACCGACAAGCAAGGGGGCCGGTACATCGGTTGGCGCAGCATAGAACAGCGCCGGTTGTTTGGTCTGATCTTTGGTGCTGATGATGTGGACGGTGGAAATTTCCCGTGGCCAGTAATTCTGTGCGATCCCCTTGTCGATAACCGTCAGTACCACCAGGCATACAAGCAAAAGACGTGCAATCTTCACGACCGCCTCCTGATAACACAGGGTTTCACAATGTTTCTTTTTATTGGTACACTTGTCACTCACAGTATAGTGGCGCTTCCTGTCCCGGTCAAGGCATGAATTTTGTTAAAACAAGGACTTCTATGCCCTATAGCGGAATTCAGCAGGCAATACTCTCCACCTCAGGAGGCACGCCCAATGTACCGCATGATCATGCTTATGCTGGTGACGGTTTTCACACTTGCCGACGTTACTGTGCTCGCCGAGGAGGCGTCAGCACCGAATCCACCTGAGATCACTGTCCTCTCTCCCCTACCCTACCAGGTGTTTCAGCGCGAGACGCATCTTCAGGGGACGATGCTGGTGAGTGGCCGCATCAATGTGCCATGTGACCGTCTGGAAGTCCGCGTGATCGGTTCATCGTTAAAAGGTAAACTGCCGGGACGGTGGCAATTTCTACCGGTTACTGTGCAGACCGGCAGGTTTCATGCTGCGCTCGCCCTTCCTGCGGGGGGATGGTATCAGGTCGAACTACGTTCACGCAATGGTAAGCAAGTCCATGCGCAAACAACAGTCGACCATGTTGGCATCGGCGAAGTGTTCGTGGGGGCCGGACAGTCGAACTCCACTAATTGCGGACAGGAGCGGATTCAGCAGACCAGTGGCATGGTTTCTTCATTCAGTGGCAGCGCATGGCAACTGGCCGATGATCCCCAGCCTGGTCCGCATGATCGCAGCACCGGCGGTAGCTTCTGGCCGGCTTTCGGCGATGCGATGTATGCGCAATACCGCGTGCCCATCGGCGTTGCCGTCACCGGTCACGGTGGGACCAGCATCAATCAATGGCAACCCGGTGGCGAACTGTTCAATTGGATGATGACTCGTATTTTCCAACTGGGGCCTGGAGGCTTCCGTGCCGTCCTCTGGCACCAGGGGGAAAGCGATGTCGCCATGCCATCAAGCGAATATGCAGAGAAACTCTGTAGAGTTATCCTCGCATCAAAGGCGGCGGCGCGCTGGGAGTTCCCCTGGTTCGTCGCGCAAGTCTCCTACCATAATCCGGAAAAGCCATCCTTTGCCAGCACCCGAGACGCACAACAACTCCTATGGAAACAGGGCATCGCCCTGGAAGGTCCTGATACCGATACCTTGATCGGCGACCACCGCGATTACCATGGCCAGGGGATCCACTTCAGCCCCAAGGGGCTGCGCGCGCATGGCGTCATGTGGGCGGAGAAGGTGAGCACCTACTTACATCAAGTGCTCAAATAATGTGGAAAAGAACGACCGGCGGTCTCCATATTGAACCGCCGGTCGCGTCGTGGAAGCAATTAGAGTTCTACAAACGTCTTCGGAGCCAGATTCGCTTCCATCGTCCATACGGTGGCTGCCGCCTTCGTAATGCGGAAGACCAGGAAGGCGTCAATACCGATCTGGTCAACAATCGGCTGCAAAAAAGGACGATCGGCAATCACCCGCTGCTTGACCGCGATCTCCTCCACAAATTCTACTGTGCCGCGCACCCGCACCTGTATGCCGGATTGCTGATCGAAGGTGCACATCTCTACCGCGGGATTCCGGCGCATCTGTTCGGTCATCTCCTTCCCTTCCCCAGTATGAAAGAGAATGCCCTCGTCGCCGGCGCTGAACAGCATCATGCCGCGCACCCGCGGTTGATCACCGTCCACGGTGGCCAGGAAACAGACGGGATTGGCATTCAGGAAGGCGAAAATCTCGCTTTTCGTCATAGGAAGCTCCTCTCACAAAACAATCGGTTGGATTGGCACATGCAAAGAGCTTACCCGAGTGCTAGGCGTTGTGCAAGCCCTTTTCATTAAATGTTGGCATGGGACACGATGCTGGGGAATCAGTATAATGAACATATCACTTACATGGGAGGCGCCTTGATGCTCTCGCTGCACCAGCAACTCTGCCAGTCCTTACGCGCGCATGCAAACCCGGAACGCGCCTTCCATGAGAAGCGCTACCTCAAGTCTACTGATACCTTCCTGGGTGTGTCCGTTCCGGCGGGACAGGCGATTGCCCGCGCCTTGCGCAAATCGCACCCTGACCTCTCCAGCGATGAAATCCGCGCGCTGGCCATAACACTCTGGCACAGTGAAGTCCATGAGGAGCGGCGTCTTGCCGTGCAACTGCTCGACCGGTATGTCAAACTGCTGACGCGGGACGACTGGCCGATGCTGGAGGACTGGGCGCGCGCTTCGGGCAGTTGGGACCTGCTCGATGAGATCGCCGCCCACCTGCTCGCCTCACTGGCCGAACGCTATCCGGAATTCGATGTGCACTTCGATACCTGGGTGCATGATGACAATTTTTGGTTGCGCCGCGCCGCACTGGTCAGCCATGTAGTGCGCTTGCGCCATGGCAGCGTGACGCCGGCGCGCGTGCGCCACCTCTGTACGCCGCTGATGACCGATCCCGAGTACTTCATCAAAAAAGCAGTGGGCTGGCTGTTGCGCGAATGCGCGGTACGAGATCCTGAGGGTACTGTGGCATTTCTACTGCCCTGGAAAGGGCGCACCGCACGGCCAGTCTTACGTGAGGCCGTGCGCAAACTGCCTGACAACTTGCGCTGCCTGGTATTGGATTGACGCAGTGATGTGAACGTAAAGCAATCGCCGGGATGATCAACTGACCACCCCGGCGATATGTGTCAGACTGGTAATCTGTTCAGTCCTTCGGGCGCTGATCCAGCACGCGCTTGGCCTTGCCCTGGCTGCGTTCCAACGTCTGCGGTTCCACCAGCTTGACCTTCACGGACAGTCCGAGCGTGGTATGGATCTTCTTGCTGAGCAACGCCTGCAGATCGGTCATTCTGCTCATTTTACTCATGCTCTCGGCAAAGAGTTTCTCGGAAACCTCCACCCACACTTCCAGCGTGTCCAGTGCGCCTTCCCGGGTGACCACCAGCAAGTAATGCGGCGAAGTCCCCTCTGTTTCCATCAGCACATGTTCGACCTGCGATGGGAAGACGTTGACGCCGCGGATGATCAGCATGTCGTCGGTGCGTCCCGTCACCCGGCGCATGCGCGCACTGGTGCGGCCACAGGCGCAGGGGGCGGTGCTCACCGCCGTGAGGTCGCGCGTGCGATAGCGGATGAGCGGCAGTGCTTCCTTCCATAACGGCGTCACCACGAGTTCGCCCGTCTCACCCTCCGCCACCGGTTCTTCGGTGATCGGGTCGATCACTTCCCAGATGTACAGATCTTCCGAAATGTGCATCCCCTCTTTGGCGATGCAGCACTCGCCGGAAAATCCCGGACCGCCGATTTCACTCAACCCGTAATTGTCAGTGGCAGAAAGCCCGAGCGATGACTGTATGCGCTGGCGCATCCCTTCCGTCCACGGCTCTGCGCCGAACAAACCCCACTTCAATACAACTTCCTCACCAAGGCGCAGGCCGGCATTGGCCACTTGTTCGGCCAGGTAGGCCGCGTACGACGGCGTGGCGATCAGCGCGGTGGTTTTGAAATCAACCATGAACATCAATTGGCGTTCGGTGTTGCCGGAGGAGACGGGCACCACCGTGGCCCCCGCACGCTCCAGTCCGTAATGCAAGCCGAACCCACCGGTGAACATGCCGTACCCGAAGGAGATTTGTGCGATATCACGCTCGGTCACCCCGGCGGCTGTTACCATGCGCGTCACCAATTCCACCCAGGTATCCAGATCCTTCGCCGTATAGCCCACCACGGTCGGCTTACCGGTCGTCCCGCTGGAAGAGTGAATACGTGTCAACTCCGCCGGCGGTACGGCAAACATGCCGAAGGGGTATGTCAGGTGAAAGTCCTTTTTCGTAGTGAAGGGCAGCAACCGCAGATCATCGAGCGAACGGATATCGCTCGGGCGCACGCCCGCGTCGTCCATCTTCGCACGATAGTACGGCACGCGATCGTACACATAGGGCACGACTTCCAGCAAACGGTCCTGTTGATGGCTGCGAGTCGTCGCACGATCGGCACATTCCCAGGTGGGATCCCAAATTTTATGTTGCGTTGAGAGGGCGCTCACGCGGTCACTCCTTCCTTCACACCAACCGGTGCGGGTTCGGCATCGCCAAACGCCGCATCCACCAGAGCTTTCGGTGGCGGCGGGGTGAGCCAGCTCACCACCGGCACCACGATCATTGGCAGGAACATGGTAATGGCGCCAGCCAGCGGCACCCCCGGAGGGCCCCACACACTGAAGAGCGTAAAGGCGCACAACAATCCTGCGATGATGCCCGCAAACGCGCCGGCCTTCGTCGTGCGCTTCCAGAATAATCCGTAGAGATACGGGGCGAGAAAGACGCCGGCCAATGACCCCCACGACATCACCATCAGGTTGACGATCACATCAACCTTACTCATGGCGATCCACAGCGAGAGTGCCACAAACACTGCGCAGAAAATGCGCATCAATGCCAGGCTCATGCCCTCGGTTGTCAGGCGAATCCACCGATAACAGGCGATCGTCAGGTAGATGGCGCTGCAGAGCCCGAGCAAATTGGTCAACAGCGATTGTGCTCCGGCAAAGTAGGTCTGTGTCGTAACCTCCCAGGCATAGGGGAGGATGAAAAAGATCGGATACAAAGTGATCACGCTGCCCATCTGGAGGCCGAATATCCGCAACAGCATGAAGATCATGAACTCAAACGCCAGCACGCTGCACAGACCGAAGAACACGCGCACTATGGTGAGCACCACGTGCTGCATGCGCTGGCTCACGAACGCCCCGTAGATGTCAATGGAAATGGCAGAGCTGGACACCAGCACCAGCGACGACAGGCTTGACATGGAGGCCGAAAACACCAGTAGTAGAATCACTAGCACCAGCCATATCGGGACGAAGGTGGTAATGAAATGCGGCATCAGCATGTCCAGATTCGGCTTATGCGTCGCCGCATCGATAATGGGAGCCAGGTCGGCAGCCGAGGGGTAAAACAGGTGAGTCAGAGCGCCGCTGTAGTAGGCGCCGAAAGACATAAACAGCGCGAACACCGAGGCGATGATCATCGCCCGCTTCACATCTGCTTTGCTCCGGATCGAATAGAACTTCTGCACCATCTGCGGAAGCGACCAGGGACCGAAACTGGTGATGAGTACCAGTGATAGCAAGATGAAGCTGCCGGGGACGACAATATGCCATGCCCCATCTCCGAGATTAACCAGGCCGATCATGCCGGGAGATGTCTTTTCCGGGTTGCTGAGGAGCGCGCTGGTCGTCGCGGCGAACCCGCCCTTCATCTGCGCCAGCAGGAAGACCATGAGCAGCACGCCGCCGAACTCGACGATGCCGCGCACAAAGTCGCTGATCGCCACCGCGAAATAGCCGCCCATGATTAGGTAGACGCCGGTGAGCACGGCCAGGAAGATGAGAGCGGCGCCATAGGGCATGCCCAGTACCTTTTCAAACAGGTAGCTCAAGCCCATGTAGACCGACGCCGAATAGGGCACGAGAAAGAGGAACACGACTAAGGCGCCGATCACCTGCATGGCTTTACTGCCGTACCGCGCACGCAGGAACTCGGGCATGGTCATCGCGTTCAAACGCGCGGTCATCTCGCGCGTGCGCCCGGCCAGCAGCCACCAGGACAGCAGTGTGCCGATGATGGTATTGCCCACCACGATCCACATCGTATGCAGGCCAAAGCCCCAGCCGAGCTTGCCGGCATACCCGATGAAAAGCACAGCGGAAAAGTAGGTAGTACCGAAGGCGAATGCGCTCATCCAGGGACCGAGTGTACGTCCGCCTAGGAAGAAATCACCGACGTTCTTCGTCCGGCGCATGCTCCACCAGCCTATACCCAGCATGACCAGGACATAGGCGATGACGATCAAAATAAACTCGAACTTCACGAACCTAGAGCTCCTTCAACTCGTATTGCGTAACAATTGGAATCGCTTCGTCGCGCAGGATCGTCTCACCCGCCTCCACGTCCTCAACCCCGAACGCGATGATCGACTGCACAATGGCATACGCATATTCGACGTTCAGGCCGCGCTGCGCAAACCCGGCGAGCGCTCGTCCCAGCCCGCCCGGCTCATCCGGCACGCGTGCAAGAATAACCGGGCCTTCGTGCACGGTAAAACGCGCGGCGCGCAAGGCTTCCAGCGCCGTGGGCTCGTTATCAACCACCAGGCGCAAAATGCCGAAATCCGCAGTGTCGGCAACACTGAATCCGCGGATGTTAACGCCATGCTCCCCCAGGATGCGCGTCACCTCGGCGAGACGACCGGCGGTGTTATCCAGGAACACGGAAAGTTGCGTGACTGCCATGAGAAACCTCCTCATCCACGTGGTAAAGCGGGCTGGCGGCGGAAGAGATCAGGTCTCGGTACAAAGTGAGCGTCGAATAGCTTATCGTTAGATTAAGCAAGTACGAATGCCGCACAGCCGCAAGGCAAATGGGATGTTACTTAATTTACACGCCCGAGACGGAAAACCTTCTCATACGCGACTTATTCGTAACTCGTCGCCCCCAACGTGCCCACCCACCAGCCGATCATCGCCGCAAAGACCAGGACATTACCGCCGAGTGCCAGGGTCGTGCCCCAGGGAAAGTGGAAGCAATACAGCTTCAGCACCAGCAGCACATTCGCCAGCACACAGATGCCAATCATCAGTGACGACGACAACGGCCATTCTTCATCCATAGCCGCCATGATCAGGAAGACGACAGTCGCCACCCATAAACTGGGTACGGCGGTCGCCATCAACAGCAATCCATACGGGTACACACGCGCGGAACCGCGATGTCCCGCCTGCAGATGCGACCACACCATTACCTGTTCGAACGGTTGCAGATAGCGTCCGTATCCCAGGGCCAGCAATAACAAAAACACACTGACCGATTGAATGGCCACTATGCGCCAGGGGATATTCAAGAAGGTGCTGCCCGCACGGAATGGCGGCAACAACAAAGAGAGGAGTAAAGCCGCCACGCCGCACACGCCAATCGCCAGCATGCCCCGGAAACGTTGTCGTCGTTCCTCACGCAGCAGTTCCTCTTCTGGTGACAGCTCGATTTCCAACTCCACCAAACCAGCCTGCGCATCACGGGCGTGCTGAAGTCGGGCGGCATAACTCGATTGATTCAAATCTACTGCTGCAACCGCGCGCTCGTAGGCGTTGACGCCATCCGGCAGGCGACCGATGGTCAGAAAAGCCTCACCGAGCAATGCCCACCCGGGGGCGTACTGTGGTTCTTGCGCAACGAGTGTGCGCAATAGGTGCATGGCCTCGGCATTCTCCCGCCGCCAGAGCGCAATGCGCGCCATCAATAGGCTGCGCTCTGCCGGCGAGAGACCCTCCAGTGGTGAAGGGTTGGGGGTCTCCTCTTTGCCAGCCTGTTTGAGCATGGCATCGTAGCGGGCACGGTCATTGGGTGTGCGCAGGGTCAAGTACGCGTTAATTTGCTCGCGAAAGCGGGGATCCGCGAAAAGATGCTCGGTTGTACTTGCCGGACGATAGCGTGCCACCCGACGCCGGAAATGTCCTTCGATCTCGGCTGCCGTCATCTTCGGCTGCAGATTGAGCGTCTCGTAATACGTCTTCATGGTGGCGTGTGATCGGAATTACTCCGTGAATGGTTCTAAACGCACCGTGCCGTTGGCCGTCTCCACGAGTTGTTCAAGCTTCCCTTCCGCATCAGCCAACTGCGCACGGCAGAACTGCGTTAGTGCCGCCGCCTCTGCGCACAACTGCAGCGCTTCGCTCAGTGGCGCATCATTGCGGTCCAGCAACAACGCGATCTCCTCCAGGCGGGCCAGGGCCTGCTCGAATGTGCATGATTCCGGCAACGTATACTGTGTCATCATATCGTCTCGACTATACACTGGGGTACACCGGCCGTCCAACTATGGTATAATAGCCGGGTTACGATTTATTCGCCCTGATAGAGGGCAATTCCTGCCCAAGCAAGGATGATATCCGTCAATGCTCTCCATCGCTTTCTTTTCCGAGTGCTACCACCCCATGCGCAACGGGGTGGTCGTTTCCGTGGCGTCCTTCGCGCGCGTCCTGATGGAAATGGGGCATGAGGTCACCATTTTCACCGCACGCCATCCCGAGCAAGAAGGGCAGGAGGAACGCGTCTACCGCTTTCCCTCCATTACCCTTCCCACCCGCGTGCGCTATCCGATCGCCATTCCCATCGCCACGGGCGAGGCGCGTCGCCTGCTCGTCGATAAGCATTTCGACATTATCCATTCGCACTCACCGATGCTCGTCGGACATGCGGCCATTGCCTACCATCGACGCCGCAACGTGCCGCTCATCTTCACCTACCATACCCTCATCGAAGAATACACGCATTATATCCCGCTCCCGCAGGCCTGGGTGCGCCGTCGCGCCATTCAGATCAGCCGGGAGTACTCGAACGATGCTGACCACGTGATCACCCCGACTGACAGCGTAGCCCAACGCCTGCGGCGCTACCGCGTCATCCGACCGATCACCGTTATCCCCACCGGCATCGATATCGACTTGATGGATCAGGTGCCTGATGGGCGAATTCACGAATCTTATAATATCCCAGACGGCGTACCGCTCATTGCATATGCCGGACGTATCGCCCGTGAAAAAAATATTCCGCGTGTGCTTTCCGCCTTTCGCCAGGTGCTCCGTCGCGAACCGGATGCCCACCTGTTGCTCATCGGCGGTGGTCCGTATGAGTCGGCGGTCCGCGAGATGATTGACGACCTCGGCATCGGACCCCGCACCCGATTGACAGGATATGTCCCGCGGGAAATCGTTACGCAGGGCCTGCGTGCTGCGGATATTTTCGCCTTCGCCTCCTGCACCGAAACCCAGGGACTCGTGATCGGGGAAGCCATGGCCTGCAGCATCCCGGTGGTTGCTGTCGCCGCCGATGCGCCGCGCGAATTGATGGACTCTGGCGTGGAAGGCTTGCTGGTGGATGACAACACCGACGCGTTCGCTGACGCTCTTCTCCAGATGATCGACAACCCCGGACAACGTGAAGAAATGGGCCGCAACGCCCGCGTGCGAGCGGAATCGATTTCAGCGCACCGCTGTACCGAGCGCCTGCTCGAAGTCTATGATTGGGTTTTATCCGGACATCGCAACAAACACCGCTCAACGCGTGAGCGTTTCACACGACTGTTGCTCCCGTTTAATCGTCGACGGCTGCGTCAGGAACGCCAGCGACAGCGCGCACAATCCTGACAGCACACAGTGCATCTGGCACCGCCTGGAGGGCCATGTGGTATAACGCGGCAGCGTAATGCAGATACTCTGAAGAGGCCGCATTGACATTCCACCCGCCCAGGCCTATAATTTCGTCGACCAGGCGTTTCGGTCGTCACCGCCTGTGGAGGCCGAGCGTAGAGGGAAGGAGTTGAGCTTTCAACCATGGTTGTGGTAGAAGTCCGCGAGGGCGAGTCCCTCGATAGCGCCATTCGGCGACTGAAACGCCAGTTGCAGAACGCCGGGACGCTGGAAGAAGCCCGCCGCCACGAGCGGTATGAAAAACCGAGCGAACGCCGCCGCCGCCTGGCAGCCGCCAGCGCCCGCCGCAAACGCACGAAAGATGAGTAACGCATCAGGACACGCCTCTTGCGTGTCACTATCTCACCGATCACGCCGGGCCTCCCGGCGTGATCGCGTTATCGGACCCGCCTGCCCTGGGTCTCACTACCCGCGAGAATGAAAATTTGCGGTATAATAAGGACAGACCGGCAGCGGGCTCTACGCTCCGCGAACCGATCGTGTCCAGTAATGGAGGAAAACGAACTACTTGTCCAACGTGCATATCTCGCCGATCCAACCCGGAGTTGAGGTCGAAAACGCGACCACGCTCACGGTGCCATTCACCGACTACGATGAAGCGATCGCCGTCCTGGGCCCCCGTGACGCCCACTTGCGTGTGATTGAGCGCCAGTTCGATGCCATCCTGGTGTTGCGAGGAACGACACTGGCGATTACCGCACAGCCGCAACGCGCTCCACAAGTGCTACAACTCGTGGAAGAATTACAACGCATGGTGCGCCGCGGTCACATCCCGACGATCGATGAAGTACGCTACGCGGCCTCTGCCGTGCATCAGGAACGTGCCGAACCCGCCAATGCCGTCTTCTCCGAAGTGGTGCTGACCACGCATCGCGGCAAACAGATTAAACCGAAATCCGCCCATCAACGCGCCTTTCTTGAGGCCATGCAGACGGATGATTTGGTCTTTGCCATCGGTCCCGCCGGCACCGGCAAGACCTACCTGGCGGTCGCCATGGCGATCGCTGCCTTGAACTCGAAGCTCGTGCAGCGCATCGTGCTGACCCGTCCGGCCGTAGAAGCTGGAGAACGGCTTGGCTTCTTGCCCGGCGATTTGCAGGAGAAGATTAATCCGTTCCTGCGCCCGCTCTACGACGCACTCTATGATATGATGGATCTCGAGAAGGTCGAGCGCCTCCTGGAAAAAAAAGTCATCGAGGTCGCCCCACTGGCCTTCATGCGCGGGCGCACGCTGAATGATGCCTTCATCATTATGGACGAGGCACAGAATACTTCACCCGAACAGATGAAGATGTTCCTCACGCGCCTGGGCTTTGGCTCGCGTGCCGTGGTCACCGGCGATATCACCCAGATTGATTTGCCCACCGGTCAACGTTCCGGCCTGGTGGAAGTACAAGCGATTCTCCACGCGGTGAACGGCTTGAGCTTCGTCCGCTTTGACGACACGGATGTCGTGCGCCATCCGCTCGTGCAGCGAATCGTGCAGGCCTATGACGGCTATCAGCAAGGACACCGGGGGTCTGCCCCATGAAGTCGGCTCTCCGAGCACTGCGCTGGTCGCCGCCATGGCATCGCCTGGTGGCCCGCCTCCAGTGGTCGTCTATCTACAACCTGCTGCTGCTATTCGGCACAAGCGCGGCATTGATCGTGCTCATCGCCGTACACCTCGACTACTACCAGGTTGGCTCCAGCCTGGCGCAGTTCCGTGCAGGACGCCCCGCTCCACGCGACATCATCGCACGGCAGGCCATTCAATGGGAAGAACCGGAAGCCACCGCCCGACGGCGTGCCGAAGCCGCAAAACAGGTTGAACCGGTTTATTCGTTTGATCCACAGGCGAAAACCAGTGCCCTGGCTACCCTCGATGACCTATTCGTCCTGCTCCAGGCGCCGACCATCGTGGAGGCCGACCGGGAGATGCTCGAACGCGTCAACTTACCGCGTGAAGCGTTCGATGCCGCACGAAAACTTGATCAGGACACGCAGACAGCGCTGCATGCGCGCGCCCAAGAGATCATTGGTAATATTATGAACCGCCGCATCGAGCAGGAGCGCTCGGAAGGCCAGGCGGCCCTCTGGATCGACGATGCGCTGGCAGCAATGCGCGTGGACACCCCCGAGCATGCACGCGTGTTGGCCCCCTTCCTGCGGGCCGCGCTCAAGCCCAATTGGGTCATCGATCAGGCGAAAACCGCCGCGTTGCGCGCAAAAGCGCGCGAGTCGGTTCCGCCCAGTATGCGCCTGGTGCAACCCGGTGAAGTCGTGGTCCGCAAAGGAGATCCGGTCACCGCGGCCGCGTTGAAACGCTTGACGGATGCCCGGTTGCTCGTGCCCATGCCGCTGGCGTATATCATCCCCCTCTCCGCATTGGTGCTCTTCGCATTCATCGCCCTGGGAATTTACCTGCGAAACTATTGTCCCGCCGTCTACGCCAATCGCCGCAAACTCACTTTGCTCGCGTTGCTCATCGTGCCCGTGCTCTGGGCGAACATGACACTGGGGGAAGGTCACGAATTGCTGGTTGCGATGATGGTGATTCCCGCAGCAAATATGGCAATTGCCGGACTGCTTGGCACGCCGGTCGCCATCGTCTCCATCATGCTCACTAGCGCAATGGCCGGTCTCACCGCCGACCGCCAGTTCGCCGTCGTGTTGTTGACCTTGGGCAGTTCGCTTGCCGGCGTCATGGCCATATCCGCCATCTGGCCGGCCCGCCGCGCCATCCCCGCCGTCCTATCGCTCGTCGCCATCGATCTGGTGTTACTGGCCAGCCTGGAAACGCTGGGGCCCGGTTGGAAACTCTCGACCATTTGGACCCAACTCGGCACGCTCGGACTCTGGGCCACCGCGGGCGGCACCGGCGCGGTGTTCATCGCCGTCGGCGCGATCTACATGCTGGCGCGCCCCTTTGGCATCACCACGCACTATCGACTGATGGAACTCTCGAATACCAATGAGCCGTTACTGCGACGGTTGATGGAGGAAGCCCCCGGCACCTACCATTCCAGCGTGATGGTGTCCAATATGGCCGAAGCTGCGGCTGATGCCATCGGCGCCGATGCCCTGCTCGCGCGCGTGGGCGCGCTCTATCACGATATCGGCAAGTTGAAACGCCCGGGATTCTTTGTCGAAAATCAGGCGCCGCTCGGACTCGACAACATTCACCAACGCCTCTCGCCTAAGCTGTCCTACTTGATTCTTGCCAGCCATGTGCGCGACGGCTACGAAATCGCCCGTCAACAACAACTGCCGGAAGAGATCGGCCAGTTCATCCGCGAACATCACGGCACCACGCTGGCCGCCTACTTCTACCATCGGGCCATGAATGACAATGGCGGCGCCAGCCCCGCCCTCGAACACGAGTTCCGTTACCCTGGGCCCAAGCCGAGCAGTAAAGAGGCAGCCATCATTATGCTTGCCGATTCGGTGCAAGCCTCGGTTAAAGCCATTAAAGAACCGACGCCCAACCGCATCGAGCATATGGTCAACGAAATTATTAACAGTCGGCTCTCCGACGGGCAGTTGGAAGATTGCGACCTGACGTTGCGCGACCTCCGGCGCATCAGTGAGGTCTTTATCCGGATGCTCGCCGGGTTGTATAGTTACACCCGCATTGAGTATCCTGATATCAAAGGAGGAGAAGGGACACGTCCTCGTGCCAACCTTAATCCAGATACAACATCCGCGGCGAATCCGTCAAAGGTCCTTGCGGCGGGCCGTTGAAGAATCTTTACGGTTTGAAGGCGTCTCGCCCCGCGCTGTCGAAGTCAGTATCGCACTGGTCGACGACGCGATCATGCAGGAATTGAATTCGCAGTATCGGGGTAAAGACAACGCTACGGATGTGTTGTCCTTTCCGCAAGAACGCATCCCCGGGGTGCGCGGGGGCCGGGGCCCGCGCTTGCTGGGTGATGTCGTCATCTCACTCGATACCGCCGCGCGCCAGGCGGAAAAGGCGGGACATAGTCTGGATAACGAAGTCGATCAGCTCGCAATTCACGGCGTACTACACTTGTTGGGATACGATGATGCCACTACCGAAGGTTATGCGGAAATGGTCCGAAAGGGCGCAGCGATCTGGGAACGAATCCAGCAGCGCGCAGCCGGCGACGACCCCGACGCACCATCACTCCAAGAGTCCGATGAGCAATAAAAGTCTGGGAGAAAGTTTTTACCACGCCTTCCAGGGATTATCACATGTCCTGTGGACGCAGCGCCATGTACGACTCCAGCTCTTCATGGTCATGCTCGTCCTCCTGCTTGCCTATGTCATGCATCTGGGGACGTTTGAAGTCCTCTTCCTGTTGTCGGCGATCACCTTCGTATTGGTGGCAGAGTTGTTCAACACCGCCGTTGAAGTCGTGGTAAATATGGTCACCGAGACGTATCACCCCTTGGCAAAGATTGCGAAAGACGTGGCAGCGGCGGCCGTGCTCATCGCCAGCATATATGCACTTCTTGTCGGCGGCGCCATCTTCCTCAACCAGATGCCCTTCAAGGCGATGCTTGAGAATATGGCTTCCTTCCAGCAAACTGCCCAGCCTGCCCCGGTGTTGCTCTTCGTGCTTGTCGGTTTCGGCGTGGTCAGCATCATCGTCGCTCTCGCCAAAATCCGTAAAGGCCACGGGTCGATCTTGCGTGGCGGCGCAGTGAGCGGGCATTCCGCTGTGGCCTTTTTACTTTTTAGCGCCATTTTGATCTATAGTAAAAACCTGCTGGTGTCGATCATCGCACTGGCCCTCGCCGTGCTCGTGGCGCAGAGTCGCGTGGAGGGAAAAATCCACACGGTGCGTGAAGTCTTCTGGGGCGCTATTGTAGCTCTCGCGTTTATGGCACTGCTCCTGACCTTCCCGCACATTGTCAGTTTGCTCAAGGCGCTGCACCTCCCATCGTGATCTCGCACGGCATGGCCGAGAACTTGTGGGAATTCGTCGACTGACGCCGCGAGCCGCACACATCCGGCCAATCTCGTGTATACTAGGTGACATGACGGGAGCAGAGCTGGCGCCGTCGTTATCCGGTGTCCTCCCTCATCGCCTGCCGTCACCCGTTTGTGACGATATGCCATCATTCGCACCGTATGACTGGATATTTGTAATCGCGGTAGCAGCACTACTGCTGCTCTCCGCATCCTTTTCCGCCGCGGAAATCGGCATCCTCTCGATTAACCGATTCCGCCTGCACCAATTGGCGGAAGAAGGATCATCGCGTGCACGCCTGCTGCAGCGCCTGCTGCAACAGCCGGCATCGTTTCTCACGACGATTCTCATCGCCATCACGGCGGTGAACTATACCAATGAGTCGCTGGTTACGTACTGGCTTGTCGAGATCCACCATTTCCCCGAATGGGTGCCCTTCTTCGGGCTACTGCTGCTCGTCTTGATCTTTGCCGAAATCACCCCCATCAACTATGCCGCCGCCAACCCGGAGTTCATCGCTGTGCGGGCGGCACCCTGGGTTGCCCTGGCCTCGAAGATTCTGCGCCCGCTGGTCGCGACCATTACCGCCCTCGCTTCTGCACTGGCGCGCATCTTTTGCGTGCGCCCGCGCACGAAACCGCTCGTCACCGGCGAAGAGGTGCTCACCATCGTCGATATGGAAACCGAACGCGGCGTGTTGGAAGAAGAAGAAAAGGAGCTGATCCACAGCATTTTCGACTTCTCCGATACCATCGTCCGCGAAGTCATGGTACCGCGCATCGACATTGCCGCCGTCAGTAACACCACCCCGATGAGCGAAGCGATTGATGAAATCGTCCAGCAGCATTACAGCCGCATGCCGGTATATCAGGGGAATCTGGACCATATTATCGGTATTGTCTATGCGAAAGACCTGCTCCCTTATCAATTCCACCGCAATACCGACCGGCCTGTGAGCGAGGCGATACGCCCCGCCTCGTTCGTGCCCGAAACAAAACGCGTCACCGAACTGCTGCAAGAATTCCGCGAATCGCAGCAGGCCATGGCCATCGTGCTGGATGAATACGGCGGCACGGCCGGCCTGGTCACCGTGGAAGATCTGCTGGAAGAAATCGTCGGCGAGATCTATGACGAGTACGACATCGGCGAAC
The DNA here is from genome assembly GCA_020060775.1 of Armatimonadota bacterium. Lineage (GTDB taxonomy): Bacteria > Armatimonadota > Hebobacteria > CAIYQO01 > CAIYQO01 > JAGUZN01. The sequence goes on along the minus strand of JAGUZN010000090.1, from coordinate 27,365 downwards.
GCCCATTCGAACGCCTGGATGACCGCACAATCCTCGTCTCCGGCAAATTCGCTTTCGCAGAACTTCACGACGTGTTCGACCACGAGTTCCCCGAGGGCGAGTACGATACCGTGGGCGGCCTGCTCTACAGCCGTTTTGGCGAAGTGCCCGCACGGGGTGAAGCCGTGATCATTGATGGCTACACCTTTACCGTGGATCAGGTGGATGGGCATCGCATCACACAGGTGCGCATCGTGAGTCCGGAATCGACGCCGGCCATAGACGAGGAAGACACTGCGGAGTAATCTCCCGCAGAGAAGATCAATATGGAGCTATTGGAGCAACTGTTAAACTGGAGCGAAGTCATCGCCATCATCCTGGCGGCCGGCGGACTGGCCTTCGTCAGCTTGATGGAGGCCGCCCTCGTCAGCGCCAACCGGATTCGCATCCGTCAGCTTGCCGAAGAAGGGCATCCGACCGCCCCCCTGGTAGAACGATTAACCGACAATCCCCATGAACTCCTCGGCGGGTTGGTGATTATGATCAACGTCTTCATCCTGCTGATCGCCAACCTCACCACCGCACTCGTCTCCCGTACACTTGGCCCGGGGGCGATCGTCTGGGTCAACCTTCTCGTACTCGTCGCCTTGCTCGTCTTCAGCGAGATCACCCCGAAAACGATCAGCGTCTACTACGCCGAGCCGATCGCCTTGCGCACCGCGCGCCTCGCCACCGTGATCAACTATGTCTTATCGCCTATACTGTGGATCGTGAACGGTCTCGGCTTTACGCTGTTGCGGTTGCTCACCGCACTGCGCATTCTGCCGGGACGCATCCATGCAGTCCCGACCGCCTTCAGCGAAGAAGACATCAAACAACTGCTCACTGCCGGAGAACAAAGCGGCGAAGTCGAAACCTCCGAGCGCGAGATGATTCATGGCGTCATTGAATTCGCCGACACAGCGGTCAGCGAGATTATGGTGCCGCGCACGGATCTGGTGGCCTTAGCGAAAGATGTCGGCATAGAAGAGGCCATCGAAACGTTTCTCACCTCCGGGCACTCGCGCATCCCCATCTACGACGACAATGTCGATAACATCGTCGGCATGCTGTTCATCAAAGATATACTGGTACAGTTAAAAGCGACCGAAGCCACCGGCAAACCGGTCGTACTCACCGACCTGCTGCGACCGGCGTATTTCGTCCCGGAAAGTAAGAAGTGCGATGACCTGCTGCGAGAAATGCAAAGCCGACAGGTACACCTGGCCATCGTTGTCGATGAGTATGGCGGCACGGCGGGGCTGGCGACCATTGAAGATCTTCTGGAAGAGATTGTCGGAGATATCATCGACGAGTACGATCAGGAACGTCAGGAAGTCGAGACGCTGCCCGACGGTACCGCCATCGTCGACGGACGCACCAGCCTGGATAAAATCCATGAAGCCTTTGACATCGAAATTCCTGACACGGATGCCGAAACGATCAGCGGCCTCATCACCGAAATGATCGATCGTATTCCCCAGGTCGGCGACCACGCCGTGGTTGGCGATGTACAGTTCACCGTGATCGAAGTCGTCCATAATCGTGCCGGCAAGCTGAAAGCAGTCGTGTTCGATGATGGCGCCCACAGAAAGTGAAATCCCGGATCAATCCCAAACACGGCGGGGTCTGGAGCGGTACGGAATTGCACACTGCGATCACCTTTGCGAAACAACAGGAGGAGGAGCTCTCATGCATATTGAACGTCTGGCGCAAATGGGTCTCACTCTACCCGCCGCCCCCCGACCGATCGGAGTGTATATCCCCGCGGTGCGGAGCGGCAATCTGATGTTCTTGAGCGGACAACTCCCACTCATCGATGGCGCACTTCCGACCCAGTACACTGGTAAGCTCGGGGCGGAAGTCACCCTTGAAGTCGGACAAGCGGCGGCGCGCCAGGCAGTATTGAATGCCCTGTCGATATTGCACTCCGCAGTGGGCCTCGATCAGGTGCGCCGCATCGTCCGCATGGCCGGCTATGTCAGCTCAACACCGAATTTCACCCAACAGCCACAGGTATTGAATGCGGCCTCTGAACTCATCGGTTCGGTACTCGGAGAAGCAGGCGTCCATGCCCGCCTGGCGCTCGGCGTACCGGCACTTCCCCTCGATGCCTGTATCGAAATTGAAATCATTGCCGAAATGACAGGTTGAATGGCCACACGAGCACACCGGAAACGAAACATGGATATTCTGCTGGCCGACGTGCTGGGACTATGCTTTGGCGTGCGCCGCGCCATCACGCTGGCCGAAGACGCCCTGCGTGCTGGTCAGGCCGTTTACACCCTCGGACCATTGGTACACAACCCACAGGAGGTCGCCCGTCTGAGCGATGCCGGCATCCGCGCACTGGAGACGCTCGAGGCGCTTTCCGGGGATACCGTGGTCATTCGTGCCCACGGCGCGCGCCCGGAAGTCTTTGAACATTTACAACAGGAGGGCATCACCATTGTCGATGCCACCTGCCCATTCGTGGCGAAGTCACAACGGCTGGCGCGCAACCTGACCGATCAAGGGTATAATCTGGTGATCGTGGGCCATCCGGGCCATCCCGAGGTGCAGGGCATCCTCGGCTACGCGCAAAACCCTGCGTACGTGATCACCGACCCGATAGAGGTGGCTGCCTTGCCGAGGGATACCATCCCTGCCGTCATAGCTCAGACGACCGTGAACGAGCATACCTTCCTCGACATGGTGGAGGCGATAGTCGCCCGCTTCCCCCACCCCCAAGTCTACAACACCGTCTGCTCGGCAACGCGCGAACGCCAGGATGCCGCTCGCCGCCTGGCATCACAGGTCGATGCGGTGTACGTGGTGGGAGGGCGCGAGAGTTCGAATACCAATCGCCTTGCGGAGATCTGCCGCGCGCTCTGTCCGGCAACACGCTTGATCGAAACCGCTGCCGAAATCGCTGCCGACGACATGCAGGGGGTTGAACGAGTGGGCATCACTGCCGGCGCCTCCACACCCGACTGGCTCATCGAGCAGGTGGTCGCAACCTTGCGCACGCTCGCCGGGGAGGTGCCGTTGGTTAACAAGAACGAACGATAGAGGAGTTGGAACACCAACAATGCATGCGGTTCATGCTACAGCTTGCGTGTGAGGATCAGACGGTCGGCAAAGAACACCTCGACGGTCATCGCGCCGACGCCTTGCACGGTTTCAATCACGGTCTCGCCGGGGTGGCGCTGCTCTTGCATGATTGTGCGCATGCCCTCGTCATCCGTAACATCAATCCGCACTTCCGCGCTCTCGATATCCGCATCGTCCGGCAACTCCACCGTGAGCACGCTGGATCGCAATTCGGATATCGACAGGTCCTCTTGCACTTCCGCCCCCTGGCTGATCTTCAAGTGAACGGCACTGCCGCGCTTCACCTTGGCTCCGGGGGCGGGCGTCACCGCAATCACGCGGTTGAGTGGAATGGTTTTGTGAACCACGTATTCTTCCGTGGCAATGCGCAACTCCGCCTCGCGAATGCGTTCCCGCGCCATACCCTCCGGCAATTCGCGCACCTCCGGCACCTTGGTAAATGCCGAGCCGGCGCTCACGACGACCTTGACGGTCCGCCCTTCCTTCACCAGCCGCCCCACGGGCGGGTCAAGAGTGACAACATGATCCTCGGGAACCGTTTCACTGAATTGCCTCCGTGGCAACACTTCGACGTGCAAGCCTGCGCTGCGCAAATCGCGTTGCGCCTGCGTGACGTTCACCCCTTCAACGGCCGGAATCTTGACATCATGCGGCAGCGTCGACCGCCAGAAGTTGAACGCCAGCATCACCCCCCCTGCCAATGCAAACAGGGCAATCCATGGCATCATACAACTGACGAGCGGATGGGGATACGATTCTCCCCATGCAGCGTCACGCACCTGATCTCGTCCGAGTCCTCGCTTGGCCATGTGGCTCACTTCCCACGAATCCGTCGTATTGCAGCGTTATGCTCGGCCAACGTGCGGGAAAACACGTGCGAGCCATCGCCGCGAGCGACGTAGTACAGGTAAGGCACCTGCGCCGGCCGCAGCGCAGCCGTGAACGATGCCAGTCCCGGATTATTAATGGGCCCAGGCGGTAAGCCGGGATATCGATAGGTATTATACGGCGAATTGACTTCCAGGTCACGATAGAGGACCCGGCGCAGGCGCTCTTGACGGGCGTACAGCACCGTCGCATCGCACTGTAACAGCATACCCCGTGCCAGCCGGTTCATATACACGCCGGCGATCGTTTCGCGCTCCTCAGGTACGCGCGCCTCGCCTTCAACCAGCGACGCCAGCACCAGCACCTCATGCAACGATCGGCCATCTGTGGGGGGGTCGGCCTGATATGCGGCAACGCACGTCTGCTGAAATCGCTTGAGCATGGTCGCGATCATTTGCTCGGCTGTGGCCGTTTTCTCGAACCGGTAGGTGTCAGGAAACAGATACCCCTCCAGCGAATGGCCGGCGAGGAAAGACATCGTGGACTGCCAGTGCGCAGTCTCATTGATCACGCGGTGCAACTCGGTTTCGTCCACATCCCACTGTGCCGTCAACAACGAGGGAATCTCACTCGCCCACTTCCCCTCGGGAATGGTGACCCAGTAGGCTTTCGCCCGTCCTGAAACCAACAGGTCGAGAATGTCAACAGGACGCATCCCGCTGGTGACTTCATACTCACCAACCTTCATACGTTCCGCACGGTTGGTGATGATGCCGTATACCTTGAATGCCGTCGCATTGGGAATGAGATTGCGCGCCGCTAAACGCCGTGCGACGTAGCCGAATGATGTGCTTGGCCGAATGATGACTGTTTGCGCCTCGACGAGCTGCACCGGACGATATAACCCCAGGTACGCCAGACCCGCCAGACCGATGCCAAGCAACAGCACCAACACAGTGAGGATGACGAGTACGAACGCCAGGCGAGAACGACGGGATAGAGCGAGATCTGCTCCTGCCGCTGATGCCGCAGCGTTGGATGTCACAGACCCATCGCTATCAACGGAACAACGTTGCTCCCGATCATTGAACGCCATCTCGGCCTCGCTCTCTCGCTTCGGGTAATCATCCGCCACCGAACTGTCCCCGAGCATGCTCCTGAAGAAAGCGCTGAAGAATCAATGCGGCAGCCACCGCGTCCACACGCTCCGACGCTGCAGGCCCTGTAACGCCCTGCGCCGCCAGCATCTCCTCGGCTTCGACCGTCGATAATCGCTCATCCTGCAGAAACACCTGAACTCCTCCGGCCTCCTGCACGTCACGAGCGAAACGCCGCATCCATTGTGCGCGCGAACCCGGAGTGCCGTCCATATTCAACGGCAACCCCATCACGACGCCACCGATATGATACCGCGTGATCCATGCGGTGCATTGCTCCAGATCGCGCGCGCGTGTCGTACGGTGGTACGTAAACCAGGGCTGTGGCGGGGTATCAGGGTGATCAACAATCGCCAAACCAATGCGGGACGCACTGACATCCATGCCAAGCAGCGGAAACGATACGACATCACGGCGGTCGGTCTCAGCTTCGGTCACGCTGGGTCTGCCTCCATCTATCCCTCGGGGCGCACGAGGCTGTGCCTGTTCACCAGAGGTTCGCCCCATTGTAGCGGGTGCGCTGCCGCGGCGCAAGTCTGGCCGGCAATCCTGGCATCACCATGCCGTCAAGAAAATCACGGCGACGCCAAAAGCTGCGAGTGCCAACAGCGTCAGCATGATCCAGAAATCATAGCGTTCGGCATCAGGGTGTTCGCCCGGCATCAACTCTTGCATCACCTATCTCCCTGGCATCACGCCAAAACCCTCATTCCCATCCGGGCAAACGACAGAACGTTGTGGCGGGCTGTTTTCCCGACATCACCTGCTTCAGCCAGCGTGACACGCGAGGTGCGCGCCCGACCGGACGCGCACCTCGAACGACATGCCTGGCATCAGGAATCGATTACTGTTCGATAAGTGGACGGATAATCCGCTCGATCTCCGCCTCGGTGGTCACCGGCGCAATGCTGTCCCACAACCGCCAGGTCTCCACATGCTCGACACACCCACCGGGCATCAGCAATGCCAGCGGCCCCAGGCTCTCGACTTCCAGCATCTCCTCATTGGTAAAGGTCTCGAAGTTGCACCCGTAATCGGGATAGCTCGCCAGCGGATCGTAATCGAAATACTTCACAAACAACGTACTGTCCAGCAGGTATCCGGCCCACCCCAGTTCCAAGGCCATGCCGAATTTGGTTGGACCTTTGGCAGCATCCTGCGACAGCGTGATATATTGCCGGCCCCAACGCAATCGACGATCGGACATATCGGTGTACGGCCAGAGCACCAGGGGGAAGTCCGGGGTGAGCACTTCGGTGTGCGGACGTTTCTCCGGTAAAGGAACAATCGCTGTGCCACCCGGCGCCATCACAGTTAAGGCCCAGGGTGCTAATTCAATATCCCACGGACCGATATTCGTGATGCGATGGGTGATGGTCACCTGTGCGACATGCGCGTCCATGGCAATCTCCATCTCCTTTTGGATGCCGTTTTCGGCTTCGGCGGGAGGCGTCAGACGCACGAGTAGCGTATCCAATTCCTCCAATGCCACCGGCGAGTTATCCAATGAGTAGGAGCGCGGCTTCGCCTCCGGGGCATGCCAGAGGCGGTGCCCGCCGCGAATCATCCAGGTCGATTCGCCGCTTCCACCCATCTGTTCGGCGAATTCTTTCATGACATTGGTGCCATCGACCATACTGAAACGGATGATGCGCGGGCCGACATCCAGTGTGGCAATCAGTTCAATGATCCCGTTCGTCATCCGTAGGTTATTTGACCAACCACCGTAGGCAACACGTGACAACATCGTATCCGACTCCTTTCAACGCGCGAAAATGCATCAGTAGCGCTGATTTCCCCGTCGGAGGCAGACACTCCTGCTGCACCGGAGTATAAACGGTGGCATTGGGTACGCATACACGATCGATGTAGGCCTGCCGGCAGCAGGCAACAGGGGAAAGCGCACAGGACTAAGGAGCGGGAGGTGGTAGCGGCTGTTGCGCCTCAGCCGTATCGATCAACACGGAGAGCTGCTCGATATGATCCGGATCAGCCCCCATCACCTTTGCGCGGTTGAGGGTGCCGCGCGCTTCGGCGAAACGGCCGAGTTCGGCTGAGCGCTTGGCCTCCTCGCAAAGACGTGCGGCCGTGCTCTGGGCGATGTCCTGCAACAGCATCACGCCCGCATCTTCATTCTGAAGGCGAATGCCGCGTTCGATCGCCCCATAGCGCATCAAATCGCTTTTCGCATCATCATACGACACGGGAATCGCCTCGGGAATCGCGATGCGCTCTGGAGGCAGGGTATAGAGCAACGGCCAATGCTTGTACAGTACCAGCATGCCCCGCGAATCAACGGAGATGTAGTATTGCGGATGCGTGTATGCCCACAGCCCAGTGCCGATCGCGAGGATGAGCAACACCAAACTGCTGATGAAAAGCGTCTGCCAGAATGGCAGGCGACGTGACTGTGCGGCGGATGAGCCGTCACTGGAGGCAACACGAGGCCGCTCGAATGCGGTGACGACCACAGTCACATTATCCGGACCGCCCATCGCCAGTGCTGCCTGCACCAGTGCATCAGCTTTTTCCTGCACGGTTGCCGAATTTTGCAGTGTGCTCTTAATCGTATCTTGCGGAACGGTGCCGCTCAAGCCATCCGTGCAGAGGACAATCAAATCACCAGGCTCCAACGCCTGGCTGGCAATCTCAGGCGAAATATAGCTGTCTCCGCCCACCACGCGAGTAATCTGATGGCGCAATGGGTGGATCGCCGCTTCATCGGCGCTGATCTCCCCGCGATCCACCAGCGACTGCACCAGCGAGTGATCGCGCGTCAATTGCGTGAACACGTCACCACGGAGCAAGTACAGGCGGCTGTCGCCAATGTGGGCAAAATACAACCGGTCGCCGTAGATTGTCGCCAACACCAGGGTCGTCCCCATGCGATCGGTAGCATTTTGCTCGGCAGCCTGGGCGTAAATGGCGGCATTGGCATCCTGCATCGCCTGATGCAGCATCACCGGCAACTCGGTGGGGCTGGCGTGCGATAACTTCTCCGCCTGGCGCGTGATAGCCTCCAGCGCCAGGTGGCTGGCCAGTTCGCCGTGCTGGTGCCCACCCATGCCATCGGCTACCGCGAAGACTGCCAGGTCGCCGGAAGCGAAAAACCCGTCCTCATTCTCCCCGCGCACATAACCGGGATGGGTTGCCGCGCCAAACTCCATCACACCGTCCTTCCACCCTTTCCTATACGCGAGGATGACTGTTTCGTCAAGTCACATCCCGCGGTACGGGCCAGGGCATCCCCGTGCAGTGTGGGATGCTGTCGCCAGGTATCAACCAGCCGGTGCACGCATGTCACGACTTCATCAACGGTGCGCCCATCCGTATCCACGATCACGGCGTCTGGCGCTGCCAGCAAGGGAGAAGCCTCGCGCTCGGTATCGCGCTGGTCGCGTTCGCGCACCTCATGCAGCACGGTCGAAAAGTCAATACGCTCGCCCTGCTCGACCAACTCCCGCCAGCGGCGGCGCGCCCGTTCTTCGTCGGAGGCAAGCAGGAAAATCTTAATGTCGGCATCCGGAAAGACGACGGTCTGGATATCGCGCCCTTCCATAATCACCCCGCCGCGTTCACCGTATGCCTGCTGCTTGGCCACCAGGTGCGCCCGCAACTCGGGGATCGTGGCCACCACAGAGGCAATCTGCCCGACAGCCGGATCACGCAGGGCTGCCGTCACATCCTCGCCATCCACCACGACATGCACCACACTGTGTTCATCAGTGAAAAATTCGAACGACAACGAGGCAGCAAGATCGATCAGGTGCGTTCGGTCCGTCGCAGCCACGCCGCAGCGCAATGCCTGCAGCGCCACCGCACGGTACATGGCGCCACTGCTGATAAACTGCAGCCCGGTGCGGCGCGCCACCTCTTGCGCCACCGTGCTTTTACCCGATCCCGCCGGACCATCGATGGCCACCACCGGCGGGCGAACCTGTGTTGCGCCGGCATCGACCATCAGTTTAACCCCACCAGATACATCGTCGCAAGGTATCCAATATTCAACAAGGGGAGAAGTACGATTTCTAACTTGCCGGTGAATAGCAAAAAGAGCAGTACCAACATGCCCATCGGATGCTCCACAATACTCTTAAACGGCTGTGGTAGCAGGTAGCTGGCGATATGGTGGCCATCAAGCGGATACACGGGCAGCAGATTAAAAATAGCCAGCACGGCGTTGATGATGACACCAATAGCGCAAACTTTTACACCGCCATAAAAACCAAAGGCTAAGAACAGTGCGCAAAGTCCACCCCACACGAGCATCTGCAGCAGATTGGAGATTGGCCCGGCGATGGCAGTAATCATGCGGTCGCGCGCGGGATTGCGGAAATTATACGGGTTGAAGACCGCCGCCTTCCCCCATCCGATGCCGAATCCGGTGATCGAAGTCATCACAATCATCACCGTCCCCAGGGGATCCAGATGCGCAAGCGGATTCAGCGTCACGCGCCCCTGTTGGCGCGGAGTATCATCCCCTAGGCGATAGGTCATCCAACAGTGGGCAAATTCGTGAATTGCCACCGATAACAGGATGATCGGGATAGTGATGAGCACTCGACCAATATCGATATTTTGCAGAAAAGGCATGCAGGCACCAAGTATTCTCACACGAAGGTGAACTGGATGGAGTGTTCCCGATTCGCGCGCCCATTATACCAGACGACCCACGGTCTCGCTAGCGAACGCCTGACGCGCCCACGCCACTCGGCTCTCGGTACCTGAAACTCCGGAGTTGGCGATCAGTGTGCCTGTCCCTGCAACCCGAATGCTCTTGTTATTATAGAACAATTATCATTTGGTATATGTGCGTTGCACAGTGCAACGCTCGCTGAACACAACATTCCGCCCGCGCGATGCAACGGCGGTACGGGTACTGCATACCTACATCGCATCACAACATGGTGGCACACGAGATGGCACAGGAATACGGGCTGGGACTGCTGGCAACAATCGAAGGCGGGGTGCAACACCTCTATCCGGTGGAAGTGCTGAGAATCGATGGCGAAGTGTGGGCGCCAGCCTCGTCCAGCCTGGGCAAACACTTGCAAGTGTACGATGGCCAACACGTCGAAGTGCTGCTGTTGGAGGATAGCGATGAGGAACACCGCGTGCGTGGCGTACTTTCCTGTAGCCGGAATACGGACGACTTATCCCGGCTGAAGTATGCAATACAGGCGGTACAGGCCGACCCCGGTAGCCGCATCACGGCCGAGTATTTGCTGAAAATTGTCCCTGATGTCGACGAGCAACACCCGGCATGGGCGCAGCGACGTGCAGCGTAATATCCCCGTCAATTGCGCCGTCGTGGGCGGTAACGGCGCTGCGGCGCCGGTGAAGCTTCGGCTGCACCACCGCTGGCCTCCACCGCCGCAACCGGCACCGGGGCCTGCTCGGCAGGACGTGCGGGCTTGCGCCGGCGGCGTCGGGGTTTAGTAGGGTTCGGCTCACCTGTCGACGGCGTATCGGTGGCGATGTGCGCCGTTTTGTCCTCGGCAGGCCGCTTGTTCCTCCGCCGACCGCGTCGTGATGAACCGGAAGAGGCTTGGGGGGCTGCTCGCTCAACGACGGACATCGTCGTCGCGGGCTCCGCCACCGCACGGGCAACACCGCACGTGCAGGGCGCCTCCAGCGTCTCAACCGACAGGCTGGAGACATCGTCGCCCAGTTCATCGCCGTGGTGAGTCGAACTGCAACAGCCGCAGGGTGGCGCGTCGGCATGCAGGCCGAGTACATCTTCGACCGGGACCCACATCGGTGCAGACGCCTCCGGAATCGTGACCTCCACCTGCTTGGCGAGCACATTGAGTTTCGTCACTTTGCCGACCCCGTGCGGGGTGCGCACTTGCGAGTTCACACGGGGCAAATCAACGCGCACTTCCTTGTAATGGTCGTATTCAAATGCGAGGCAGCACATCAACCGCCCGCACAGGCCGGAGATCTTTTGCGGATTCAACGCCAACCCCTGCGCCTTCGCCATGTTGATGGCCACCGGCGCGAAGTTGTTCATATACGTTGCGCAGCAAAGCGGGCGCCCGCACATGCCGAATCCGCCCAACAACTTGGCCTCATCCCGCACCCCCACCTGACGCAGTTCGATGCGCGTATGAAGCTCGCGCGCCAGCTCCCGCACCAGCTCGCGGAAATCCACCCGGTTATCAGCCAGGAAGTGGATGAGGAGATGTGCGCCGTCAAAGGTGTACTGGGCATCGATGAGCCGCATGGGCAGGTTGAGCTTAGCGACCAGACGCTTGCACGCATCGAGTGCATGCACCTCGCGTTCGCGTGTGAGTGATTCGCGCGAGATATCCTCGGCCGTGGCGCGACGAATGACCGGCTTTAACGGGGAGACCACCTCGTCAGCGGAAACTTCGAGCGGCGGCATCTTGACTGTGCCGAGTTCGAGACCGCGCGTTGTCTCGACGACGACGCGTTCGCAACGATGATAACGCTCACTTCCCGGATCGAAGTAATATAACTTCCCCGCAGTGCGGAGGCAAACTCCAATAACTGTTGGCATGCAGTACTCTCACAAAGGAACATCATGTCCGATGCTCTATTATAACAGGTTCGTCTCGACAAGCGAAATCGTCAAGCTCAAGGAACTGAAGCAGGCGTCAGATAGCGCGGATGAAAGTACTTACTGCCGGGCAAGGCCTGCCCGGATGGAATACCCGCGAGAGGCCATGCGCCGCGCGCCAGCGTGACAGTGTAAAGTGTACCCGTTTTCTCGCCGGGGAATTCCGCGATGACCGAGACGGTCACCATATCGAGCGCATCCCATTCGCGGAAGACGGCGTTGACCAACTGCCGGGTTAGCTCTCGTGGGATATTGAGTGACTCCGCTGGGGCGGGCAGCGTGATGCGCATCCAGGCCACCTGCTGATGGCCATTCGTCGCCGCTTCAATAGTCGCCGGATACGGGTCTGCGACGGCGTTGACGCGCTGCATTACCCTTGCCGGTGGCGTCACGCGGACCGAATGCGTGATCGGACCTCGCGGGGAAGCACTCCCGACTTCCGAAGCCGGGCGCATCACCAGAACCAGCACCCCGCACCAGAGAAGGAACAACACCCATACCGCCGTGAGCCGCACCCCCGTCGATAGCCGTGAAGCTGGCCACCATCCTCCGATGGCGACAGCCGTCGCGCCGATCCCCAATCCCAGCAAGCATCCGGTCACGACATCAAAGGGAAAATTCACGCCGGTCACGATGAGCGCGATGCCGAGAAGGCCGCTGACCAGCGCGCTCACCCGGCCCGGCCATCGCGCCATCTGGTAGAGCGGCACGGTGAATGCGACCGCCCACACGACCGGCCAGGCGGGAAACGATAACACGGTAGGAGCCGTGAGCAGCACCGTCGCCCAGCGGGAGTTATCAGGGCGGGCGCGGAATTCGTGGTGCAGCACATGTGCCGACAGCCACCACTGCACCCCCGCCAACACCCCGCATACGGCAGTGACCAGAAGAAACGACAGGAAGACACGACGACGTGCCGTGGCTGCCATGGGAAGCCACAGAACGGCGACGACGAGGAGGAGAACGGCCAGCAAGCCGAAAACGGCCAGCAGGCGAGCGCCGGCGTCAAGCCAGCCATAGCGCCCGGCTATGCCGTTGATCAACTCAAACAGAATAAATTCGAAATCCATCACGCACCGGCACCCTGCGACATACCGTCATGACAGCAACACAGGACGCCCGGCAATCATTACCGCATTACCACGGAAAGGTCAAGGGGTGAGCACGACTTTAGAGCTGGAGTCAGACGTCACTCAATGGCAGTGTCCGGCGCTTGGCTCGTGGCATCCAGCCACCCGGTGAAGGCGTGCCAGGAATCCAGGAACACAATCTGACGCACCAAAGCGTGCTGCTGCATGACTTCGTAGAATGGATCGCCTGTGTACATCTGTACAAGTGAGGACAGCAAAATGCGCGATACCACAAAACCGAGCACCACCCCGCTCAGCAGGCCGAGTAAGTTATCAAACGGCTCGAGATTCCATGACGTAAAACGAGTCAAGTATGCACCGATGGGAAACGCAGCAATAGTAAAAATGCTCCACAAGATGAAATGCCACCAACCAGCGACAGCCGCGGGGCCGCGCGCACTGCCTATCGGCAGAGCATGCGAGAGGAGCGGCACGAGAAGAACAACGGCGATTTCCGCCAACACGAGGCACAATCCGACTGTGAGGACATGCACCAATCCTTTGCGCGATCCCCACAGCGGAATTCCCAGCAACAGACCCACGACCAGAACAGTGATGAGTAACATCGCAGTGCACGCCGCCTTTACTGACGCCTTCACCTGCCAGTCGATGTGTCGGGGGTTCACATGCGAACCTGGTATTGACCATAGAACCGTGAACGATCACTAGCGAAAGCTGCAAAACAGCTCAACGCAGGTTGAACACTAGCCGTCCCTCCCCTCCTGATCTTCCGCACGGTATACGGCAATGGTGCCGTACCCGACGACTTGCCGGGTGTCGCCTGAGACATCGCCGGAGGTATAATACTGCAACAACGATGTCCGGTTCGCACCCAACGCACGAGCCGCTGTCAGCATGCTCGCCACCGGCAACACGCCGCACATGGTGATTCCCTGCTCGCGCACCGTGCTCCACAATCCTGTCGGATCGATGGCCTGCACGCAGGCCATCGCCTGATGGTCCTGCCGTACCGCCACTTCCTGCGGCTGAAAATGCGACAGGTCACTGCTGGCCAGCAACACGATAGTGCGCTCGCGTGCCAACACAGCTAATGCCTCACCCAACCGCTGCACCGCAGGAAATGATGCCGCACTGATGGCAATCGGCACGATGGGCACATCGTGAAATACGGACTGGATAAACGGTATGTGTACCTCCAGCGAGTGCTCCAAGGCATGTGCCCGTGCATCAATCTGCACATCCGCATCCAGTTGCAGCAGTTGATGACCCAGTTCACGGTCTACCGGCGAGATCCCCAACGGGGTTTCCCAGCCTGCTGCCGCCGACAACGCGATCGAAGCGCCAATGCCTCGGTGGTTGACACCCAGTATCACCACAGCATGCGGGCGACCGGCGCGCGCCATCGCCGCGTAGCCCCAGGCCGCCGCAGCGCCGGAATATACATACCCTGCGTGCGGCGCCATCACCCCGACGAGACGACCACCTCCCGACTCGTACTCCGGCACAGCATCCGGCCCGCGTGGCGAACGGAAAGCCGAGGCAATCGCCTGCCGTAACTCCTCGGGCGCTGCCGGGTAAAAACTCCCCGCCACTGCCGGCGCACGGACAGTATTCCGCATAGGAGTATGTTCCATATTTCCTCCCTGTTTCTCAGAAGCTGTATGCAAGGGGGCTGTTCGCGGTCCGCGAAAAGATCAAGCGAGCCCGGACAGAGACTTTGCGTACAGCTTCTCATACGCAATGGGTTGCACGCTCTGCACGGCAAGCCCCCTTACATGGCAGGAGCTTCTGCAGTATAATTATAAACCATGTTGCACCGGAAGCCGCATGCCAACACAGGTCTCATCATTCGTCAGGCCACTCGCAAGGACCTGGACGCCATTGGCGACCTCTGGGTTGAGCTCATGGCCTTTCATGCCGCACTCGATCACCGCTTCCGCATACCGCCGCATGGCCGATCCAATTATATTCGTCACGTATACACCGTGATGCGTGACAGTAACTATCACGTACTGGTAGCCCAGGGGGGTGAAAAACAGGTGATGGGATATATCCTCGCGTACATCGCCCAAAATCCGCCCATCTTCCCCCACCCCCGCTACGGGTTCATCGCCGACCTGTGCATCTCAGAGGCCGCACGCCGCCAGGGTATCGGCGAAGCGCTGTTGACGACGGTGCTCGAGTGGTTTCGCTCGCGCGGCATGGAAAACATTCAACTCAACGTCGCCCACCATAACGCCGTCTCACAAGCCTTCTGGCGAAAGATGGGCTGCACCGACTACCTTGACCACATGTGGCTCTCGCTGTCACCTCCGTCTGAGGTGAATGAGCGCGGGTAATCCAACCGGGGGATGGCAGCATGCGTGAAGCGATCCTGGCAATCACTATCATCCTGCTGGCGGCAGGACTCTCCTCCTCGCCGCAGGCAGACAAAACGGGGCGCGATCCCGTCATCCTGCCAAAACAGTCGCAACTGCTGCATATCGAGGTTAACAGTTTCTGGCGCACGAACTGTTACATACTGGCCGGTAAACGGCGGCAGGCCATTGTCATCGACCCGGGGGATGAACTGGAAATGGTTGGCCGCGATCGCTACCGTGCCACCGGCGAACATGCCCAGCGCATCTACGATCTGCTGCAGCAACACAAACTGACCTTGAAATATATCGTGTTGACGCACGGCCACCTCGATCACATCGGCGCCATCGGCTTCCTCAAAGAGCGCACCGGCGCTGAGATCATCATGCATGCCGGAGACGTGCGAGACGGCTATGCCAAAGATACGCACATGTTCGTCGACGGGCTGCCCAAAGTAGATAGGACGGTCATCGATGGCGATTACCTGCGTCTGGATGGCATGGTGCTACAGGTAATCCATACCCCAGGGCACAGTCCCGGCGGCATCTGCCTGCGCACGCGCCAGGGTGATCAACCGATCCTTTTTAGCGGCGACACACTGATCCGCCGCACCGTCGGTCGCACGAACTTCCGCGATGGCTCGGGCGATCAAGAACTGCTGTTAAAAAGCATCCGCGAGAAACTGTACACCTTGCCGGATTCCACCATCGTCTACGCCGGCCACTACCCGCCGACGACCATCGGTGAAGAGAAACGGGAGAACGCGTTCGTGCGGCCCTGATAAATGACGGTCCCCCGATTGACAGTATAGCACGAGCGTACGACCGTGCAGCCGATCATGTGATGTACCGGGTGTATACGAACGGGCATCGTTATGCATATTGTCGTGAATGCCCTGCTGGTTGCGGGAGAATTTTCTGGCGTCCAGCATGCCATACTCCATCAGTTGCGCGCATTGCTCAATAGCGGGACGCATCACCGCATCAGTGTGCTGGCGTTGCGCGACGTCCCCATCGATGTCCACCTTGGTCCAACACGCCGGCAGCCCGAAATCCTGCGTGCTCCATTGCGTACCAATGAGCGCCTGCATCGTATCATCTGGGAACAAATGGCGCTGCCCGGCGTGCTGGCATCATCTCGGGCCGATCTGCTTTATGCCCCCGGCTATCTCACCACGCTGCGCTGGCGTGGGCCTTCCGTGGTCTTTATCCACGACACCATTGCGCTGTCGCATCCACGATTGTGCCGCGCGTCGAATGCACTCAATTACCGGTTGCTGCTCCCGCCATCCGCACAACACGCTACCCGCGTCGCCGTGCCCAGCCACGCCTCAGCAGCGGATGTCATGCGGTACTGTCGGGTTTCCCCCGCGCGCATTCGCGTCATACCGCACGGCGTCATCTGCACGCAGCCGCCTGGTGATGGAGAAATGCTGGCATCCCATCAACATTTCGGTATCGATGTCCCCTACCTATTGGCAGTCAGCACCATCGAGCCCAAGAAAAATTTTGATGGACTGATCCGCTGGTTCGATGAGTGGAAAGATGCCGGTATACCGCATCGCCTGGTCATCGCCGGCAAATGGGGGTGGCGCTCCGGCACCGTGCGCCGGGCGCTGACACGCGCGCGACATCGCGATCACATCCAGCTGTGCGGGTACGTCCCCCAGCACCAGCTACCCCCGCTGATGGCCGGCGCTGATCTTTTGCTCATGCCCTCGCATTACGAAGGATTCGGTTTGCCGGTGCTCGAAGCCATGGCGAACGGTGTGCCCGTCGTGGTCTCCGACCGCGGTGCACTGCCGGAAACAGCCGGCACGGCGGCGTGCGTGCTGCCGTTGGTTGATGCACGCTGGCTTGAAGAGATTCCACGACTGCTGCGTGATGGCGCACGCCGGCAAGCCATGCGTGAGGCGGGCCTTGTGCGCGCCGCCGCCTGTTCTTGGGATGCCGCCGCCCAGCAATTGCTCGAGCTCTTTGACGAATCCGTTGCCCACCATACCGCTATGCCGCGCTCCTGCTAGCTACCGCACGATGTGCCGATACGCCGCTCGCTCCCAGTCGGCGTGAATGTCGTACTCCCTGCACAATCAACGCCCTATGTCAGGCCATACGACCGGACGGAAAACACCGCTGCACAACATCACGGGTACACCCCACACGGTGACGGAAAGCGGAGGCGGTGTATGTCGCAGCACGGGAAATGGCAAGCGCACGCGCTGCAGCAGCGCGTGCGATCATGGCGGCAACGGATGTGGCGGCAGGGAATATACTGGCTGGGTCTCACCGGAAACATGCTACTGTATGGCAGTATCATTGTGGGGTTGGTGATCCTCGCAGCCTCTGCGACACCTTATCAGTTGCAACCAGGACAATATCTGCCTCCTACGGCGATCTATACCACCGATGGCGTGCTACTCGGCAAACTGTACGAGGAATACCGCGTCCCCGTTACGCTGGACCAAGTGCCCGCCCACACGGTTCACGCGGTGCTGGCAGCTGAGGATCAACGCTTCTTCGAACATCATGGTCTCGATTGGCGGGGGATGGCCCGCGCGCTGTGGGTCGATCTGCGCGCAGGGGAACTGCGCCAGGGCGGCAGCACGATCACCCAGCAATTGGTACGGCAGGAATTGTTAAATGACCGTCGCACGCTTCGGCGTAAACTGCGGGAAATCGTCTTGGCGCTCCGCGTTGAACGTGCGCACACCAAGAGCGAGATCCTCGAGCGTTACCTCAATGCCATCTATCTGGGCAACGGGGCGTACGGGCTTGGCGCGGCGGCCAAAATCTACTTCGGAAAGACGGTGCGGCAACTCACCCCGGCAGAAAGTGCATTGCTGGCCGGTCTCATCCGTGCCCCCGGTGAAGGCAATCCGCGTCGCCATATGGCCGTGGCCCGCGCGCGGCAAACATCGGTGCTGGCGGCCATGCGTGATCAGGGATGGCTCACCGAAGAGCAGTACCAAACGGCCCGCAGTGAGCGTATCGGCATCAAGGCGCCGAAAATCGTCAAGTGGAAATCACCATATGTCGTGGAAGCGGTGCGACTTGAACTGATCGAGCGCTATGGCCGAGACCGGGTGTACCACGGCGGCATGATCGTCTACACCACCATTCACTCCAAATGGCAACAAGCGGCGGAGCGGGCATTGGTTCGGGCCGTGCGTGACGGACGTTCACGCCGCGTCGGCAATGGCGCACTGGTCGCGGTAGATGCCCAGACCGGGTATATCCGTGCCATGGTCGGCGGTGTGGACTTTGAGCAGAGTCAGTTTAACCGCGCCACCCAGGCGAAACGCCAACCGGGCTCGGCATTCAAAGCCTTTGTCTATCATGCGGCGCTTGACCACGGACATCTGCTCTATGAACGTGAGCAGGATGCCCCCATCACCATCGGCGGTTGGTCGCCGCAAAACTATGGCAACCGCTACCACGGGACAGTGACCTTGCGCACGGCGCTCGCGAAATCGCTGAACAGCGTTGCTGTCAGGTTGGTCCATGAGATGTCGCCCTATGCGGTGGTGCGTGCCGCGCGCCAGGCCGGTATTGCGAGCCCGTTGAACCCGAATATGACTATCGCCCTCGGCACATCAGAGGTAACGCCACTCGAGATGGCGCATGCCTTCGCCACATATGCCAATGGGGGAATTTCGGTGGAACCGAAGTTGATACGGCGAATTACTGTCAAGCATGGACAGGATTACCTAGCACCGCTGCGCCACCATCAACAGGTGAACCCGGTCACCGCGTTTCTGCTCACCCAGGGATTGCGCGAGGTGGTGATGCACGGAACAGGAAGGCGGGCGAACATCGGTCGAGCAGTCGCAGGAAAAACCGGAACCAGCAACGACTTCCGCGATGCCTGGTTCATCGGGTACACGCCCATCATCAGCGCAGCAGTGTGGATGGGCAATGACGATCGCAAGCCGATGTCCGGCGTGGCGGGTGGCAGCCTTCCCGCGCAAGCCTGGGCGGACTTCATGCGCGCGGTCAGCCAGGACATCCCCCCGGTCGATTTTAACGCCCCGGAAGGCGTGATCCAGGTTGCCCTCTGTGCGGATACCGGACAACTCGCACTGCCCTCCTGTCCTGCTCCTATTCACGAATATGTGCCGGTTGGACGTATTCCGGCACAACATTGTACGATGCACCTCTTTATTGAACGCGAGGTCTGCATCGAATCCGGCTTGCTTGCCACCCCCACCTGCCCGCGGACGATCAACCAGCCATTTCCGTATGACCAGGTGCCCTCAAAACGCTGTCCGCTGACGCACGACCCCATACTCGATGGCACGGTGACGTCGCCCCAGCGAGATACGAAACCGGAAACGCCAACACCTGCACCACCCACGACCCCGCCACCCGAAATCCCAGCAGCAGATCCAGCGGAGCCTGAACAGTTCAAGCCCCCTCAACCTCCTCAAGTCCCCCCGGCGTCACCCACCGATCCTGAGAGACACACCCCGGACGTGGGCATCACTTCCCCTCATGGGGAAACCGCAGAACCGGAAGAGCCTGCCTCGCCTGCACCAGCCCCGGCTGAACCGTACGATCGTACATTACCTGATAAAGTCATTCCTACGAATAGCCCGCAACAAGAGGAAAGCGAAACGACGGAGCGTACACCAGAAGCCCCACAAAATAAAAGGCCTCCAGTACCTACAGCGCTCTGATGACCACCGTATTGCGCACGTGAGACCCGAGTTGTGCAATATCGCCAACATCCTCTCCCCTTGTAGTTGTTGAAGTAAGTCACCGCCTATTCAAGGCAGGATGCGCTTCACGAGTATGGAATAAGATAGGTCTATAGTGATCTCAGCATGCATGGTCCCGTGAGATGACGCAAGTTGAGAAAGAGAGACCGGACAGAGCCGTTATAAACAGCTTCTGTGCAGATATCCAGAAAAGGACGCAAAAGTTCGCCGGCTTCATCCATTCCAGATGCTGTGTAGCCGATATATACGATAGGAAATGAATAATAACGTGGGTCTACCCGGCGTGATAGGTCGAAAGAGTGCGCCACCTGTTCGTTCTCTATGCTACCAAGCGCCATGGAACCTGTGGTAAAGTGCATAGCATGACCGGCAGTTTTTGGTGTGTGGCGGAGCAGAGGCGGGTATCATGATGATAGTCTGGTCGGTTTTCGGCGCCGAACTTTAGACTCATGGACGATGGGGATGGGTTTCGGCTCAGGAGAGGAGGGACGCTTATGCCGGACGGCGATATGTGGCAACGGTTTACGAACCCGGCTACTCGGGTGATTCATTTTGCACAAGAAGAAGCGAAACGGCTGGGGATGAATGTCGTAGGGACGGAACATCTCCTGCTCGGCCTCGTTCGCGAAGGTGAAGGGGTCGCCGCCCGTGTGTTGGAGCGCCTGGGGGTCAGCTTAGGACGGGTGCGCTCGGAGCTCAGTCGGCAGATGGGGAACGTCGAAAGCCATGCGGTCGGTTCCACACGGCTGACGTTGAGCCCGAAAGCAAAAAAAGCCCTGGAGTATGCCCTCCAGGAAGCACGAGAATTGAACCCCAAGTTGGGGCTGTTGGATTTTGTCGACACCGAGCACCTGCTGCTCGGCCTCATTCGTGAGGGAGCCAGTTCAGGTAGCAAAGCGGTGCGCTTGCTGGAAGGGCTGGGCGTCGATCTGGAGCGAGTGCGCAAAGAAGTCATGCAATACCTCGGCGGCTCGCCGTCAATGACGCCAACCACGCGCCAGCGCAGCAGCACGCCTGTGCTCGATGCCTTTGGCCGTGATTTGACTAAGATGGCGACGGATGGCGCTTTGGACCCGGTGATCGGGCGCGCCACGGAAATTCAACGTGTGATCCAGATCCTGAGCCGTCGTACGAAAAACAACCCGGTGCTCATCGGCGAACCCGGCGTCGGCAAGACCGCCATTGTCGAAGGTCTCGCACAACGCATCATCCAGAAGGATGTGCCGGAAGTGCTCTTCGACAAGCGCGTGGTCTCGCTGGACCTGCCCGGTCTGGTTGCCGGCACGAAATACCGTGGTGAATTTGAAGAGCGCATGAAGCGTGTCACCGACGAAATTCGCAAGAGCGCCGGCGAAATCATCCTGTTTGTCGACGAGTTGCATACCGTGGTGGGCGCGGGAGCTGCCGAGGGCGCCATCGACGCCTCGAACATTTTGAAGCCTGCACTGTCGCGTGGCGAATTGCAATGCATTGGCGCCACCACCATGACCGAGTACAAAAAGTACATCGAGAAGGACCCGGCGCTGGAGCGACGCTTCCAGCCGGTCATCGTCGAGCAGCCGTCGGTCGAAGAAGCGGTCAGCATTCTGCGCGGGCTGAGATCACGCTACGAAGAGCACCATCAGGTGAAAATCACCGATGATGCCCTGACGCTGGCTGCGCAACTGGCTGATCGCTACATCACCGACCGCTTCCTGCCGGATAAGGCTATCGACGTGATGGACGAGGCCTCGTCCCGCGTGCGACTCGAAGCCTCGGTCGTACCGCCGGATCTCCGCTCGGTGCGCCAGGATCTCGAAACCGTGACGCAGGAACTGCAGGAAGTATTGAGCGTCAGCCCGTACGAGCGCAACTACGATCGCGGTTTTGAGCTGCGCGAACGGCAGCGTGAGCTGAAAGAACGCGCGCAGTACCTGGAAGAACAATGGAAGCGGGCGCGCGGCAATGCCCGCACCATTGTCAACGAAGATGACATCGCCGAGGTCGTCTCCATCTGGACCGGTGTGCCGGTACGCAAGATGACCACGGATGAGACGGCTCGACTGTTGAACATGGAAGATCACTTGCACAAGCGCATTATCGGGCAGAACGACCCGATCACCGCCATTTCCCGTGCGGTGCGCCGCGGCCGCGCCGGCCTGAAGGATCCCAAGCGTCCCATCGGCTCCTTCCTCTTCCTCGGCCCCACCGGTGTCGGGAAGACTGAACTGGCGCGCGCATTGGCCGAGTTCCTCTTCGGCAGCGAAGATGCCTTAATCCGCATCGATATGTCGGAGTATATGGAACGCTTTGCAGTCTCTCGCTTGGTCGGCGCGCCTCCGGGCTATGTCGGCTATGACGAAGGCGGACAACTGACCGATCGTGTCCGTCGCCGGCCGTACTCGGTGGTGCTGCTCGACGAGGTGGAAAAAGCTCACCCCGAAGTCTTCAACATCCTTTTACAGGTGTTGGAAGACGGACGGCTGACCGACAGCCAGGGGCGAGCCGTGGACTTCCGCAACACGGTCATTGTGTTAACATCCAACGTCGGTACGAGTTCGATGGATCTTGGCCGCGGCGTGGGCTTCATGTCCGAGGCGGATCAGGCGAGTCAGCAAAACTATGCCCGTATGCGGGACACGGTGATGGACAAGATCAAGCAAACCTTCCGGCCCGAGTTCATCAACCGAATTGACGATATCATCGTCTTCCAGCCGCTGACGCAGGAGCAGATCGAACAGATCGTGCACCTCTTCCTGAGTCGTGTGCGCGATTCGATGAAGTCCCAGGGCATGGACCTGGTCACCAGCGACGCGCTGGTGAAGAAGCTGGCTAAAGAAGGCTTCGACCCCGCGCTGGGAGCCCGCCCGCTACGGCGCGCCATCCAGCACATGGTGGAAGATCGACTGTCAGCGGAAATGCTGCAAGGCAAGTTCCGCATGGGCGATACGGTCTACGTGGATGTCGAAGGCGACGAGGTCGTCTTCTCCAAGGCAGAACTGCCCGAACTGCCGACTAACGAACCGGTCGGCGCGTCATCCACGGGAACGCCGCCCACGCATAACTAAACTAGCGGACTCAAGCCCCGGGGATCGATCCCCGGGGCTTTTTTTACGTCACGCTAAATAGCGAGTGCTGCTTCCGCGCCTTCGACGAGTGCTTCGGTCACCTTCCGCGGCTTCACGGCATCGCCAACGGTTACCACCTGCGACACTGCTGTTTTCAACTCGCCTGCCAGCCCATTGTTCGGGGTCGAGCCCAGGCACACCACCACCGTGTCGGCAGTGATCGTGTCCTCCCCGCTGGGACGCTCCACCCACACGGTACCCGGCTCCACCCGCATAATTTTCGTATGCAGTTGCATTTCGACGCCCAATTGGTGTAAGCGCTCAAACAACAAGTCTCGTTCGGCCACCGGGGCGTCGATGGCGATTTCGCCCATCATCTCCGCGATGATAACCTCATGTCCGCGTTCGGCAAGATACTCCGCCGTCTGTGCGCCGGCGCAACCGCCGCCCGCCACGACTACCCGACCCTGCGCCGTAACCTTGCCTTCCAGTAGATCGCGCGCGGTAATGGTATTCGTCTCACCCGAGCCGGGAATCTTCAGGCGTATCGGGGAAGCGCCGATAGCAACCACGACAGCATCGGGCTTCATTGCCTCCACCATCTCCGGGGTGACGCGGGTGTTCAGCCGCACGTCGATGGACAGCCGTGACATTTCACGCTCCAGATACTCGCGCAGCTCGCGCCACCCCGGCCGGTATGGGGCGGCCGCGGCGGCGATTAACTGGCCGCCAAGGTGATCCAGTTCCTCGCAGAGAATCACCTTGTGTCCGCGCTCCGCAGCAATCTTTGCCGCCTCCATCCCGG
Source organism: Armatimonadota bacterium (assembly GCA_020060775.1). Lineage (GTDB taxonomy): Bacteria > Armatimonadota > Hebobacteria > CAIYQO01 > CAIYQO01 > JAGUZN01. The sequence continues at coordinate 3,668 of JAGUZN010000090.1, read as the reverse complement.
CGGGCCCGCCGCCCACCACCAGCACGCGCCGTTTGCCATGCTGGGGCGGTTGGTTGAACTGTTGCTCGCGGCTGGTCTGCGGGTTCACCGTGCACCAGACATCCTGTTGTTCGAACAACCTACTGATGCACCCCTGGTTGCAGGCGATGCATTTGTTGATTTCACTGGTGCGGCCTTCCTCCGCTTTTTTCGGCCAATCAGGATCGGCGAGCAAGAGGCGCGCCAGCGCGACGAAGTCCGCTTTGCCCGACTTCACAATCTCTTCGGCCAGTTCCGGCGCGCGTATTTTACCGACGGTGATCACCGGCAGCTTCACCGCCCGCTTCACCCCTTCCGCGAGGTACACGAGCGGGGCATCGGGAATGGCCATTGGCGAGATCATGTAGCCGCGCCCGAACGACGCATAGTTCCCCGCGGTGATGCTGAGGGCATCGACTTTATCCTCCAACCGTTTGCCGATGCGCTGCGTATCGTCGAGGGTCAGCCCGTGCGGCACTTGCTCCTCTCCGGATAGTCGCACGACGATCGGATAATCCGCACCGACCACGCCGCGCACCGCGTCTACCACCTGATCGAGCAGGCGCATCCGATTTTCGAACGATCCACCGTACTCGTCATCGCGCACATTTGAAAAGGGCGAGAGGAACTGGGTGATCAGATACCCGTGGGCACCGTGGATTTCCACAAAGTCGCATCCCGCGTCTTTTGCCCGGCGCGCGCTGTCAGCGAATGCCTGCACGATCGTCAGGATTTCGTCAACGCTCAACGCCACGGGCACCTCATTGATGGTGGGATCCGGTAACGGCGATGGGGCAACAACCGGCAGTCCGGTGACGGCTGACGAAGTCTGGCGGCCGGCATGATACAGTTGCGGACCGATCACTGCGCCATGGGTATGGGCGGCCTCCACCAGTAAACGCAACCCGGGGATAACCTCATCAGCATGTATGCCGAGTTGATGGGTGAATCCCTTGCCCTCCGGGCTGATGTAGGACGCTTCGAGGACCATCATCCCCACCCCGCCCGCGGCGACGCGCGCGATATGTGCCTCATACCGGGGAGTGACCATGCCGCGCTCATCGGCGTAGTTGCGCACCATCGGCGCCATCACGAGCCGGTTCTTTGTCGTCATCGAGCCGATTTGCCCGGGGGAAAACAGCGCATTGAACATGTGCATTGTCGTCACCTCTCTTCCGCTACAGTATAGGCAATCGCTATGGGCATCGGAGCGTCGAAGCCGGACAACCTGACGCAGCCTGCATGGTATAGCGGCCACACGTGACGTTTCGCCCACCCTCTCGCGGGAGATCAGTTGAGTGTCTCACACCGTGGAGGGATGCGTATGGACGACCGCATGGAGAGTGCCATGGGCCCCGATGAGCAGCCGGGCGATGCCGAACCCACGCCGGCGAAGAAATCCACAGGATTAGGCGGCATGGGCACCGAGGGCAAACCCGGTGCGCCCGAAGGCGGGACAGAACCGCAATTGCCCGATGAAACCGGACAGGACATCTCACAGGAGCGCCTGCGCAAAGTCGCCGAGCATATCCAACGCGAGAAGTTCATTCAGAAGCAGGAGCGACAGGGCAGCGTCGAAAATCGCACGGCCGGCACTCCCCCGCCCTACGCCATTCCGGCGACCGGGGGCGAACGCAAGCTGGAAGCGGGTCCGACCAGCGGTGAATCGCCCAGGCCTGACCGCCCCCAGGTCGGCGAAGCATATGAAGGCCCGCCACCCGACGAAGAAAACCAGGATGAACGTGCCCGCCGCAGCGCATGAAGCGGCGCACGTCGCAGATATTTTCGCCTGTGCCTGAAAAAGATTGTTACAGTATCCTCATGAACGAGGAGGGACGCGATGACGACGAACGCCGCACTGCATGGAAAGCGCATCATCTTCTGCCTGGCGGAGGGGTTCATCCACGAGCAGTTCGATCAACTGCTGGATTACTTCCGGGCGGAGGATGCGACCACGCTCGTCGCCGGTTATGATAAAGATGTTGAACTCACCAGCGGGGATGGCAGCCGGATGCTCATCACCGATGTGTCCTACGCCTATCTCGACCGCAACCGCGACTCGTACGATGCCATCATCATCGCCGACGGGGTGACGGGGCGGGCGATCCGCGACAATCCGGCGGCGATGAATCTCGTGCACGCGTGCCTGGAGACCAATGCCGCGGTGATCGCCGTGGGCATGGGCGTGCAGCCGCTCATCGATGCCGAGGCGGCGAACGGCAAGGTCGTCACCGTGCCGCAGGAGCTGCGCGATCAGTTCAAATTGGCGGGCGCCTTTGTGGTGGATGAGGCGGTCGTGGTGAGTGACAACCTGTTCACCGCCCGCGCGGATGCCGATATGCGCCGGCTGTGCAATATGGTGATCGATTATCTGGTCAACCGGCGACGGCACGCCGCGTGAGTCACGTCGATAATACGGTATGCGCCGCGGCAACGATGCGCTCGACCGTGAAGCCGAGCTTCGCCATCACCACCCCGCCGGGGGCGCTGGCGCCGAAGCGGTCGAGCCCGATGACGATGCCGTCGAGCCCCACGTAGTGCTCCCAGCCGAGTGCGACGCCCGCTTCGACTGCAATCCGCCGGCGCTGCCCCGGCGGGAGCACTTCATGGCGATAGGTCTGCGGCTGCGCATCGAACAGCTCCCAGCAGGGCATCGAGACCACCCGCGCGTTGATGCCCTCTGCGCCCAGACGCTCGCCGGCTTCCAGCGCGAGGTGCACTTCCGAGCCGGTGGCGAGCAGGAGGTCGCCGTGATGCTGATGCACCTGTCGCTGGCGCCCTTCTTCTGGCGCAAAGCGGCCGGCATCCGGGCCAAGATCTCTCTCGATCAGGTCATCTCGGGAGACTGCCCGGTCTGCGGCGCCCGGCCGATCATGGGTCTGCTCCGCCCGGAGGACGGGATGCGGGTGCTCGAGTGTTCCCTCTGCGGGACGCGCTGGGGCACGCCCCGCATCGCCTGTCCCTTCTGCCATACAACGGACAGGGAGAAGCTGCGCTACCATTTCTTGGAGGGAGACCAGGCCCGGCGGCTCTACGTCTGCGATGCCTGCCACGGCTACATCAAGATAACGGACCTGGCTAAGACGGGAGAACTGGTGGTGCCCCTCGAGGATATCGCCACCTCCAGGTTGGACGCGGTTGCGGAAGACAAAGGCTACGAGCGGAAAACCTCTACCGTTTTCGGCTAGGCGTGAGGGTCTTCGCAATTCAGCAACGATCTTGTGACTATCATTGACTTGCTGCAAGCCGTGTGAATATATTAGGCTCGCCTTTTATTGGCTCTCGGGTGGGAGAGCCGGCACAAACTGCTTCATTGAAAACTGAATACTGTCCCTTTGTGAGTCCATAGCGTTCGAGCTGTTCTGCTTGTTCGCGATATTTCGTAGTAGGAATCCTAAAGTGGGGGGTACCTATGGAACTTACCCGAAGGGGCTTCCTGAAACTCACCGGAGCAGGGCTGGGCGGTTTAGCCCTCTCCCGGCTGGGTTTCAGTACGCCCGCCCTAGCCGCGGCTGAAGATCTTCGGATCCTCACCGCAACTGAGACCACAACGGTCTGCCCTTACTGTGGAGTCGGATGCTCCGCCATCGTGAGCGTCATCGACGGTAAGGTTACGAACGTCGAAGGTCTGTCCGATAGCCCCATCAACC
>JAGUZN010000100.1 GCA_020060775.1 Armatimonadota bacterium | reverse complement strand
GTACTTTTATCGTGCAACAGCACGAACGCAACCCCGGCATCGCATCACTGCGACACAACCCATCGCACAAGTCACGAGGAGGTATTCACACATGTCACGTTACCTTGCCTTGCTCACCGCCCTGCTCATGGGCGGATTAGCCCTGGTACTCGCAGGATGCGGCGGCGGAAGCACAGCTACCGTAGCAGCAAATACGGTCACATTAGCCACATCCGGCGGCGCGGATGCGGTCACTCTGTTAGGCGATCCTGCGGCGTTGCCGGCAGGAGTTCAGGCCACCGACCTGACGGTAACCGTCGTAGCTGCCGGGCTGCCGGCTGCTCCGGCGGGTGCGGGCTTGCTCGCTGCGGTGCAGTGCGGTCCTGCCGGGACGGTGTTCGCACAACCAGTGACGTTGGTTTTCCCGTTGAATCCCGCCGGCACCCCCGGCGAAATGTTGCCCGCCTATTTACTCAATGCTGCCGGGGATGCCTGGATTTTGGCTGATGCGCAGGCTACTGTGGCGGCCAACGGCCTGACGGCATCATTGCCGGTTACGCACTTCAGTACCTATGCGATCTTCTCCGGCAGTAACGCTACGTTGCCCGGCGATAAGTTTTTCACCTTTGAAACCGGCGTGATCGACGGCGGCGTGCCCAGCGAAATCATGTACAACGACACCGACCAGACGCTTTCACTCCCCCATGCGTCGGCCCTGGCTGTTGACACACCTTATGCCAGCATCACGCAAGCCCCGTTCGGGGAGTACCGCGACAGCAATGGGGTCAATCCGCCTACCTTCCCGGCCACCGTTGGCCAGGTCTACATCTTCCGCTCTGGCTTCATTCCGGGCAGTGATAGCGCCTATTTCAAATTGCAGATTCTCTCGGCCACTCCGCGACCCGCCGAGGGTTTCGGCGCCGTGACGTTCAAATTTGCCAGAATCCTGCCGATCCCCCGTGTGGCGGCCGATGGCGAATGGGAATTCACCGGCGGGTATCACCTTTCCGTCCTCGGCGATCGGACGATGGACCTGCATATCCCCGACTATGAATCCATGTATTGCATCGATGGCAACTTCACCAGTGCCAACACCTTCACCGGCACCTTCACCACCTGGCCGGGCGGCAATACCGTCACCGGGCAGATCACGGTGACGCTGACGCTGTCCGGCGGCACGCTCGCCGCGCAGATCGCCAGCCCCGATGACAACAAACTGAACCTCAATTTGACCGGTGGCGTGAAGCAGTGAACACGTAAACTGCCACAATACTCTTTGCTTCCACGGGCCCGGCGCTGTCATCAACGCCGGGCCCGTGGCCTGTCAGGCTTGCACTCGTCACTGGTGAAACCGGGCGGAATCGGGTAGACTTACGCCATGACCGAGCCCGAACCGATGACGTGGACGATACACCTGGCAGCGCAACGCCCCGGGCGCGCCGCGGTGGCCGTGCTGCTCATCGTGCTGGCGTTATTCGCCGTCAGTGTGCTGGCGCCCGCGCAATGGGGCGAGGGCGGCCGCGTGCTCATGCTGCTGCTCACCGCGCTCCTCCTCTTCGCCGCGATCGCCGAGTTTCTGCTGCCCGTCACCTACACGCTCAATGCCGCCGGTGCCCAGGCGCGTCTGCCGGGCAGCACACGCGTGCTGTCGTGGACGCGGGTGCGGCGGGTTTATCTGCGCCCGGATGGGATAAAACTTAGTCCACTGGTCGCGTCGGGCTGGATGGAACAGTACCGTGGGGTGTTCTTGCGCACGTATGACCGCGAGGCCGTGCTGTCCACCGTGCGCGCCTGGTTGGCGGACGCGGGTGTGACGCCGGAGTTCATCGAGGAAGACTGATGCTCAAAAACTGGAAAGAGTTGCTGCAGGGCGTGCCGGTGGAGGATGAGGACGCCGCGCTGGAGGAGATGGCGCAGCGCATCGTGCGCGAGGGCATGGGCGCGGCGGCGATCCTCTTCCTCGAATCGTCGAAACCGTTGAGCTTCCTCACCGGCCAGGCGGCCATCGCCGCCACCCCACTCATCGGCGGCTTCATCGAGCCGATGCGCCTGGAGCGCTATGCCTATCTGTTCAGCAACCGCGCCTTCATTGAACGTCTCATCCGCCGCATCGAAGAGTTGGAGGCGGAGCGAGCAGGAAAAGGGCGAACCCGGGGCGAATCAGAGTCGAAATAATCGTTAACTAATCCAAATCGTCACCGCAATGTGGCATCCCCCGATACCGAGAGGATGGCCTATGTTAAAAACCGATGACGTCCATGTCATACGTTGCCCCGAATGTGGCAGCGATGTCGACCGCAATGCCACCATCTGCCCGGCGTGCGGCGCCAAACTCACGGCGGAAGGCCCGGCTGCGGTTACCACGCAGCAACCCTTCATCTCGCGCCATCTGGAGCGTCTGCTCCTGCTTGCCGGCATAGCGGTCATTGCCGCCGGCACCTGGACGATCCTGAAGTTCGACCACCAGGCGGCCGTTCGTGCCGCAGGGAAATCGTTGGAGTATGGCAATCCCTTCACCCTGCTGGTGATGGGCGTGGTCGTGGCCGTGCTGGTCACCTGCATCGTCACCGCGCAGCGCGGGCGCCTGCCGTTCCTGCGGCGCATCCCCGGCTTGCAGGCCATCGACGAAGCGGTGGGACGCGCCACCGAAATGGGACGCCCTATCCTGTTCTCCACCGGGTTGCGCGGCGTGGAATCGCTGGAAAGCCTGCAGGCGCTGGCCATTGCTGGCCATGTCGGCCGCACCGCTGCACGCTACGGCTCACGGCTGATCCTGCCGGTGTGCGACCAGACGATGGTGCCGGTGACGGAACAGGTCATCCGGGAATCGTACACCGCTGAAGGGCGACCTGAACATTTCCAGAGTGAGGATATCCGTTACCTCTCCGACCGCCAGTTTGCCTATGCCGCCGGCGTCACCGGCATCCTGCACCGCGAGCGCCCCGCCGCCAGCTTCCTCTTTGGCCTCTTCTTTGCCGAATCGCTGATTCTTGCGGAAAACGGCCAGGCGGTGGGCGCCATTCAGGTGGCGGGCACGCCCGACTTGCTGCAGATCCCCTTCTTCGTGGTCACCTGCGACTACACCATTATCGGCGATGAGTTCTATGCCGCCACCGCCTACCTCACGCGCGAACCGACGCTGATCGGCAGCCTGGTGGGACAGGACATCGGCAAAACGCTCATCCTCGCCTTGATCCTCGCCGGCATGGCCATCTCCATCTTTGTGGAAGCCGACAAGAACGTGCTCATGCAATTCCTGGGCGGCCAGTAAACGCCCTGCCCGAGCAGCACATCGTGCGATCTCACCAGGTCATCGATGTATGTGTTGTGAGTGGTCACATGATATGTTGCCTGGCAACATGTCGCGTGTCAGTCATCATGTGGCCCATGGGGGATCAGTGACGAAGCGTTATTCCCTCCCCCTGCAAACGGCAGTGCAGCGGGGGGAGGTCAGGAGGGGGGTATTCCGCTGTCACGCATCCCGCCGGGATGCCACTTTCACCAACCACTATCCACTCACCACACCAACGCCACGACCGCCGCTCCACACAGAGCGGCGGTCGTGGCACATCGTGCGATGATCGCACCGGAAAGGATGTACACCAGGCCGGCAAAGACCACCGAGTTCAGCACGTTCCGGTAAGCCTGAGGGCAGTTGCGCCAGCATTGCCGGAATACCACCGAACGATAACCTACAGTTCAACGAGGCGAGTCACGCCCACGCCATCCACCTGGCGAATCTTCTCCAGCACCTTGTCATTGGGACACTCATCGATGCTCAACACCATCACGGCGTTGCCCCGCGGCTGCAGGCGTCCCACCTGCATGCCGGCGATGTTGATATCGTGCGCGCCGAGGATCTGCCCCACCGACCCGATGACGCCGGGACGATCGTTATGATAGGCCACCACGTAGGTACCCTCGGGGGCCATCTCCACCCAGAACTCATCCACACGGGTAATGCGCGAAGCATCCTTGCCGAACAGCGTGCCGGCGATCTGATGCGACCCGGCCTCGGTAGCCACGGTGACTGTCACCAGGCTGGCATAGCCGGAGGCCTCGGTGCTCTTCACCTCTTTGATCTGGATGCCGCGCTGCTCGGCGATCAAGCGCGCATTCACCGAATTGATGCCGGCGCCGAGGATGGGCGAGAGCAACCCCTGCAACAGCGCGGGAATGAGCGGTGCGGTATTCTCTGCAATAATGTCGCCGCTGTACGTCACTTCCACCGTCTGCACCGCGCCATCGATAAGCTGCCCGAGGAACTTCCCGAGCTGCTCCATCAATCGCATGTACGGTTTTAGCGTGGCGAGCAGTTCGGGCGCCAGCGCCGGCATATTCACCGCGCTGCGCGCCGGAACGCCGTGGAAGAAATCGCGAATCTGCTCGGACACATCCACCGCCACCTTCACCTGCGCTTCCTCGGTGGACGCGCCCAGGTGCGGGGTCAACAGCAAGGCCTGGCAGCCGGAGACGGCGGCCATGACCAACGGGTTATCCTCGGCGGGCGGCTCGGTGGAAAAGACATCGACGGCCGCGCCGGCAATGGTGCCGTTCAACACGGCATCGGCCAGCGCCTGCTCGTTCACCACCCCGCCGCGCGCGCAGTTGATCAACCGCGCCGTCGGTTTCATCATGGCCAGCCGCTCGGCGTTAATCATATCGGCCGTATCTTTGGTTTTCGGCACGTGAATGGTGACGAAATCGGCGGTGGCCAGCAACTCCTCCAGCGGCAGCAGCTTGATGCCCAGGCGCGCGGCCTGCTCCTGCGTCACGAAGGGGTCAAACGCGACCACGTTCATCTCAAAGCCCATGCCGCGGCGGGCGACCGCGCCGCCGATCTTGCCCAGGCCAATGACGCCGAGCGTCTTGCCGTACAGCTCGGTGCCGGTGAATTTCTTGCGATCCCACTTGCCCTGCCGCATGCTGGCATCGGCGGGACAGACTTTGCGCGCCAGCGCCAGCAACAGCGCCCAGGTGTGCTCGGTGGCGGCCATGGTGTTGCCTTCCGGCGAATTCAACACCACCACGCCTTTACTGGTAGCGGCGGGCACGTCCACGTTGTCCACGCCCACGCCGGCACGGCCGATCACTCTCAGGCGTTCGGCCTTCTCCAACACCGCGGCAGTGACTTTCGTCTGACTGCGGATGATCAGGCCGTCGTAGTCGGCAATGGCCTCGGCCAATTGCTCGGGGGTGAAGTCGGTTTTGATGACCACGTCAATCGTGGGATCATCGAGGAGGGCGCGCAAGCCGTCTTCCGATACCGGGTCACTGGCGAGTACGCGAAATGTTGCAACCGCTGTGGCAGCCATATGTCGCTCCTTTCACGAGAAGGGACTGCTCGTGACGCCCCGCCGCTCTTCAGGAATTCCACTGCGCAGGCGTTTCGCCGAGGACGCACCCCGACGCCGTTGGGCGCCATCACGTTAGGTAGCAGGTATTATAGCATATTTCAGCGGGATCAGGTGGCCGGACCATCCGTCTGGCGGGCGGTCTTTCGCGAGGGCGGCTTGCCGGCATGTTCCGCCTCCAACTCAGCCAGCCGCGCTTCCAATTGTACCAACCGGCCCTGCAGGGTATCCAGGCACTCGTGCACGGGATCGGGCATCTTGTCATGCTCCAGCATCTGCGGGCGTTTGCCGGCCAGGCGCACGATCTCGGCGGGCACGCCTACCGCGGTGGCATTCGGCGGCAACGGCTTCAACAGCACGGCATTCGCCCCCACCAGCGAATTTTCCGCTACCGTGAAAGACCCCAGAATCTTTGCACCCGCGCCGACCGTCACGTTGTCGCCAAGCGTGGGATGGCGCTTGCCGCGCTCCTTGCCCGTGCCCCCCAGCGTGACCCCCTGGAACAGGGTGACGTTATTGCCCACTTCCGCCGTTTCCCCGATGACCACGCCCATGCCGTGGTCGATGAAGAACCCATCGCCGATCTTCGCCGCCGGGTGAATTTCGATGCCGGTGAACAGGCGCGCCACCTGCGAAAGAAAGCGCGCGGTCACCGGCAACCCCCAGTGCCAGAGGCGGTGCGCCGCGCGATGCCACCAGATGGCATGCAGCCCGCTGTAATTGAGCAACACCTCGATGACGCTGCGCGCCGCTGGATCGCGCTCAAAGACCGCCCGGATATCGCGTCGAATACGGCTGAACACTGAAGTCTCCTATTCTTACCAACATACGGGGAAATGATGGCTACCCGTAGTGTAAATGCCCCCGGTTCTCGCTGTCAATGGCGCGAACCGGGGGCGGTCACATTCTCGCGCGACGCCTGCGCGATCAATACTGATGTACGGACATGCGCTCTGTGCCAACAAGATCAAGCACGTTCCGGTAAGCCTGAGGGCAGTTTGGGCACGCCGCTAACGGAGCCTGCGGCGCGCAGGTGACTGTGCGGCGTGCCCAAAATGCACCCGGATCGCCGGAACACCATCAACCTATAGTGGTGTACCTCGCAGTTGCTGCCGAGGTGCACGGCAAGCCGGGAATGGGATTTCCCCAGAGCTCAACGTATTGTCAGTACCTTTAGAACAACCCGACGACATTCCCCTCGTCATCGATATCGATCTTCGTGCCGGCAGGCACCGAGGGCAGCGAGGGCATGGTCGCCATCTCGCCCGCCAGTGGGTAGAGGAACCCCGCGCCGGCCGAAGGACGAATATCGCGAATGGGCAGCGTGAAATCACGCGGGCGGCCTTTCAGCGCCGGATCATGCGAGAGCGAGAGGTGCGTCTTCGCCATGCAGATGGGCAACTGATCCAGCCCCCATTTGGTATACAGAGCGATGCGTTCCTCGGCCAGCGGGGTGTACGACACGCCGGACGCGCCGTAGATCTTCATAGCGATGGCCTCGATCTTCCCCTTGATCGGCGCGTCAAGTTCATATAGGAAGCGAAACTGCGAGGGCTGATCGCAGGCGCGCGCCACCGCTTCCGCGAGTTCCAGCCCGCCTTTGCCCCCGTCCGCCCACACGCGGCTGAGGCAGGCATCCGCCGCGCCGGCAGCGAGGGCGCGCTCGCGGATAAAGGCGATCTCCGCTTCGGTATCGGTGGGGAAATTATTGATAGCCACCACCACCGGCAAGCCGAAGAGGCGCATATTCTCGATCTGTTTTTCCAGGTTGCCGATGCCGTCGCGCAGCGCATCCAGGTCTTCCTGCTGCAGGCCGGGGTCGAGCGGTTTGCCGGGCGACACGGTGTAACGCCCGCTATGCATCTTCAACGCACGCACAGTGGCCACCACCACCGCGCAGCTCGGCGTCAATTTCCCCTGGCGGCATTTGATGTCGCAGAATTTCTCCGCGCCCATATCCGCGCCGAATCCCGCCTCGGTCACCACGTAATCGGCCAGCTTCAGCGCGATGCGGTCGGCGAGCACGCTGCTGTTGCCGTGCGCAATGTTGGCAAACGGCCCGGCATGCACCATCACCGGCACGTGCTCCAGCGTTTGCACGAGGTTCGGTTTTAACGCATCCTTAAGCAGCACGGTCATCGCGCCGGCGCATTGCAGGTCTTCCGCGGTCACCGGCTGGCCGTCACGGCTGCGTGCGACGATGATGCGGCCCAGGCGC
>JAGUZN010000307.1 GCA_020060775.1 Armatimonadota bacterium | reverse complement strand
CGCAATGCCGTAACGAGCAACTCGCGCTGCGCCACCGGCTCGCCATCGCTGCTGAAGTGTCCGAGCCGCGGATGCCGTGCCGTCACCGTATGCATGTCCACCAGCGACTCGCCGCGTTGTTCCAACGTCAATGCGCACTTCTGCTCGATGAGCAACGGCAGTCCGAGTTGACTGATGCGCGCATGCTGGACATCGAGCTTGGCGGCATCGTCGATGACCGGGCGCGTATTCGGTTCGCAGCAGACGGCATGAAAGCCGCCGGCGGCCGCCGCTCGCGCGCCACTCAACAGATCCTCTTTGTCCTCAAATCCCGGCTCGCGAAAATGGACGTGGATATCAGCAAAGGCGGGCACGGCGACGAGTCCCGTCCCATCGATTTCCTGCTCACAGCGATCGGGGCGGATAAGCGAGACCCCCAGCGGGTGCATGATGATATCACCCACCGTGCCCTGGAATGTGACACTGCGAATCAGGATGCCGGACATGCCACCTCCACCGGCGCCTCGCAATGGGCGCAGCGCCGCGCACCGTCCTCCCGTGCCAGCAGCGTGGGTTGCACACAGAGTTCGCGGTGTGTGATGCACCGTGCGTTCGCGCAGGCGAACACATCCGTATCGAGCGGTTGCCAACTCTCGGCAAGGAATTCCGGGGTGAGCGGGATGTCGCGCAGGCCGAGCAGTGCGGCGATCAAGGCCATGCGCACCGGCACGCCATACGCCGCCTGGCGGAAGTAGGCCGCGCGCGGATCGCCGTCCAGCGCGTAATCCAGTTCATCGACGCGCGGCAGCGGGTGGAGCACGATGGTATCCGGCCGCACCAGCGCCAGCGTGTCTCGACTCACCTGGTAGGAGGAACGCACGCACTCAAAGGCTTCCGGCGTGGCGAAGCGTTCCTTCTGAATGCGCGTGACGTACAGGGCGTCACAGCTCTCCAACGGGGCGGATGCGAAGCTATCGTACTGGGCGACCGTCACCCCGTAGCGCGCGGCGAGCATCTGCTGGAACGCCGGGGGCAGTTCGAGTCCCTCCGGTGCGATGCACAGGATCTGCGCGCCGAAGCGCGCCAGCCCCTGCACCAGCGAATGCACCGTGCGCCCATGTTTCAGGTCGCCGCAGAGGGCGACCGTCACTCCGGCGAGCCGGCCTTTTTCCTGAAAGATCGTATACAGATCGAGCAGCGTTTGCGTCGGGTGTTCGCGCGCACCGTCGCCGGCATTGATGACCGGCACATCGGCAAAGTCGGCAGCGAGTTGCGCCGCACCTTCGCACGGATGGCGCAGCACAATAAGATCAGTGTAACTGTCGACAATGCGCACGGTGTCCGCCAGCGTCTCCCCTTTCGCCACCGACGATGCGCCGGGATCGGCCATGGATATGACCTGTCCGCCGAGCCGAAGCATGGCGGCCTCGAAGGACATGCGGGTGCGCGTGCTTGGCTCAAAAAACAACGTGGAGAGCACCGCATCGTGCGCCAGTGGCAGCCGCTTTCGCGTGTCGGCGGCGAACTCGCTGGCCAACGCAAACAGTGCGGTGATCGAATCATTGGAGAGATTGCGGATGGAGATGAGATCACGCACGGGCATGGGGCACCTCCGAAATATCGTCGAAACGCACGACCGTCACCGTGTCGGTCTCATCTGTCTCCCGCAGGCAGACGCGGACGCGTTCGCTACGGGAGGTGGGGATGTTCTTACCCACGTAATCGGGACGAATGGGCAATTCGCGGTGTCCGCGGTCGACGAGGACGGCCAGTTGGATGGCGGCCGGGCGGCCATGTTCAATCAGGGCATCCATCGCGGCGCGCACGGTGCGCCCTGTGAAGATGACATCATCCACCAGCACGACGCGGCGATCGTTCAATGATTCGGGAATGTGGGTGGGGTGCATCTCGATGGTCGCGCCGGCGATGGCGTCGTCGCGATGGTGAGAGATATCCAGTTCGCCGACAGGAATCTGCAGACCCTCGATGCTGGCGATCTGCGCGGCCAACCGACGAGCCAACGGCACGCCGCGCGTATGAATGCCGACCAGCACCAGCGACGACGCCCCGCGATTGCGTTCGATGATCTCGTGGGCAATACGCGTCACCGCGCGCCGGATGTCCTGCGCGTCGAGGATCTGCCGCTCGGCGGTCGGCACAAAAAAACCTTCCCGGGACATGTTCATCGGGAAGGCTCCTGACTCAGTTGTGCGCGTGCCATCATATCCCACCCTTGCCAGCCTCACGGGACTGTTCTTAAAAGGTCGGTCTAACGGACATCATCATACCAGGAACGCCCTGCGGCGTCAATCCTGCTGCGGGTTGCCCGTTGTACGAGCGCTGAGTCCAGCCAGCGCCCGCGCCATAGCGCGAGTTCGCTATGATGACGAGCCCAGGGCGAGGCCATCCTGGCTGAAGGCGGCAAAGAGCGCGTTCGCTGCCGCCTCAGGCCCCTCCTGTTCGTAGCCGGGAATGCCCAACCGGGTGCGCAACTGGCCAACGCGCACGCCGGCATCGAACATCGCCTGGAAGTATCGCTCCGCAAGCGGGTCGTGACGCGCTTTGAACTGCGCCGGTCCAAACGGGTTGGCGAAGTAGGTATGCACCAGCCCGCGCTCATCCGTAGCGCCCTTTGCCGCGCGATATCCCTCGCGGAAGACGTGCAGCGCCTGTTGCGGATCGGCAAAGAACTGCAGGAAGCCGTGCTCATCGTCGACCTGTTCGAAGTTGTTCGCATACAGGAAGTAATCGACCGGGAGCCCGGCCATCACGTCGCGATACGTGGTCACGGGAATGACCAGACGGGCGTTGATCTTATGTGGGTTCATGAAGATGCTACGGTCGATTTGCCCGAACGCATAGCCGGGCTGCAGATCATCGAGACGGACATACGCGCCGATCTCCGTGCCGTAGCCAACCACCATGCCGTCAGGGGTCATCTCCAGCGAGCCCATGTCATTAAAGATGGTGGTCGTGGCGCGCAGGTGACCTTCAGCCAACACGCGGAACGCTTCCAGCGATTCCGACTTGCCTGCGCCGCTCTCGCCGACGATGACGATATTCGCTCCCGTACCGTTTTTCAGCTCAATGCGGCACATCGCCCCGTGCACCGGCAGCCGCCCCCGCCGCATCATGATCACGTTGTGCAGGGTGAGGATCATCTCCTTGAAGTAGCCGAAGTAATCGACGTCCTCCGAGCGCCCGATCACCCCGATCACCAGATCTTCAACAGCATCTTCATGAATGACGATCTGCTCGTCGCCCAACGCCTCGGGGTTCACCCCGAAGACCAGCATGCCATCCGGCTTGCGGCGCGCCTCGGCATGCCCGGCAATCTCGAAGAGATTCACCAGGCTTGACGCCAGCGCCAGATACTCTTCATGGAAGAAGGTGTGGATGAGCAACGGCCCGACACACAACGGCAGGCAATACCAGGATTGCGGATCGATCTTCACGCCCGCAAGCGGATTCTCCGCCACCGGCAGGAACTGACCTTTGCCGGAGTTGTGGCGCGGATACAGCACCACCGGCATCTGCAGCAACGCCAGGCGCACAAAGGGCACGTCGCGCAGGATGGCATAAGGGCCATCGGGGCACGGCCATTTGGTATCATCCACTAGCAGGCCGACATTGGCGCCGGCGGGCAACTGCCGGTAGGTGCGCGGCCACGAACCGCGCAGGTGCGCCTCCATGCGCCGGTAGGCGTCCAACACCAGCGATTTCAACTCCTCATTGGCCTGTAAGAATGCGCGATGGCCTTCCACAGCGCGATCACGGGAGGCATCAGCGCTGCCTTCGTAAATAAAAAACCGTTCCTGCTCGCGCCAAAAATCGTACAACGTTTCAAGAAAATCTGCGAGTTGCTGCGCGTCTTCCATCAATGGGCTCAGGCGCGGCACCAGGCGCACGATCACTTGCGGCTGATGTTCCACCAGCAGACGCAACGCTTCGGTGAGGGTCTGGGCCGCCGGCGAGGGTTTGCCATCCTTAGCATCAAGCGACCAGTCAGCGACGATATCCAACAGCGGGGAGTTGCAAGCGTGCAGTTGATCCAGGAAACGCTGGACCACATCAGCCACCAGCGGACTGCGCATCACTTCCTGTGGCGTGCGACAGGTCATTTCCGCCATGCGAATGATCACACGACGCCCGGTAAACGATGCCACACATTTCGGCATAGGTACTTCCTTCCTCACGAATAAGGCCAGCAGCGCCTCTCAACACCGTTGGCCTGGCATCACGCAGGGCAGGCCGTCCAACTTATCCTACCAACGAAAAAACCGGCATCCAACTCCTCACATGGAGTGTATGCCGGTCTACGTACGGCACGTGCCTGAGCACGCTCCGCGTTGTCCACCACTGCACGCACGTTAACAAAAATCCCAAGCGTGTGTCAAGTGCGCCGATCCGATCGTTCAATATACTCCGGACGCGTATCAAGCACGAAGATGATGATGCGCTCGCCGGTCGTCGTGCTAATGTCGGTATGCATGCTCTGCACCGTGCAATTGGTGACGCCGTTGATCACGGCTTCCAGCAGCGTGCGCGCGTTCTCCAGCAACTCCATACGCATCTGTTTGACGAGTTGCCGTCCGCGACCGGGGTCTTCAACGGCGACGAGCTGTTGCTCAGCCGGCGTCAATACGCCGCGCAGGCGCACCAACACCATATCGTCGATGATGTAGGTGCGCGTATCCACCGGCCCCCGCCCCATGTACTCTTTCTCAAAGCGGATGATGGCGTCGCTGATTTCAGCCTCGAGTTGTCCCTTGGTCTTCATCCGGAACAGCATACTTCAGAAAGCAGGATAACGTCAAAACGTTAGGGCAGGCATGGGTGGAGTCTCCACCGCTCAGACGAGGTATAGCATGACCATTGCCGTCTATTTCTGAACAATCGAGAGGCATGCGTCAGCTTTTCACACCTGGTAGACCAGGGTTTCGCGGTATCGCTATAGAGGCTATGACAGCCGATACCCGTGTAACAACACCGGAGGAATGCCGTGATGCGTGGATGCGAGTGGCTGCTTGTGGGGTGTGGGACGTTGCTGGCCATGACAGCAGCGGGATGTCAAAGCAGTACCGCGGCTTCGTCGCCGTCTGTTCCGCACACGGCAACCTTTGAGGTGACTGCCGAGCCGATTGCTGATGCCACATTGGTGCGCGTTGACGCCTCGGCCACGGTGGGCGCCGGCAGTGTGGAGATGCGCTGGGACTGGGAAAACGACGGCGTGTTCGATACGCCGTATGCGCAGGAGACGCAAGCCGAACACCTCTACGCCAGTCCCGGCATGTACACCATTCGCCTGGAGGTGCGCGGAGCAACCAGCGCAGAGACGACCCGCAGCGTGCAGGTGTCGCCGCAGCTCGCGCTGACCCCCATAGTGGCGACAATCACCCTGGGTGAATCGGTAAGCTTTACGGCCAAGGTCACCGGATGTGCTGACCATGGAGTGCAGTGGTCCGTCGATAATGGGACGATTACGGCAGGGGTCTTCACACCGCCGAATGCCCCCGGTCGTTACACCGTGACGGCCGCCTGTCGCGCTGCGCCAGATGTGAACGCCATGGCGAACGTCGAAGTCGTGGCCGGCGGAGTCGAAGTAGCAATTCAGTAAGCATGGAGGGCTTGCGATGCGAGAACTGGTGACCATTATTGGCATCATGGTGCTGGCCGGCGTGATCGGCTGCAGCAGCAGTACAACATCCGTCAATCTTCATTCCGGCCACGGAAGCATGGTCGTTTCCGTGCAATGGCCGGAGCGCACGCGCCTGATTCCCGCAGCGTCGGAAAGCCTGCGGCTGGTTGCCGCGAATGCTGCGAACTATCGCGAAGAACGCGTTATTGACCGCCCGGCTGATAGCGTGACCGTCACTGTGGTCTTCGATGCCGTGCCCACCGGCGAGATCACACTGGAGGCGATCGCTTACCCGCAAGCGGGTGGCCAGGGCGTGCCCCAGGCCGCGGGCCGGGCAGTCGTCACTGTGGTAGCTGAAGCGACGGCGCAAATCACGCTCACCATGACGAGCAGCATCACGCAACTAGTGATCACTGCACCCGCTCCGCTGGAGATCGGCGAATCCGTGACATTGACCGCTGTGCCGCGCGACACACAAGGGAGGATCGTGCTGGTGGCCGATGGGCAGATCACCTGGACGTCTTCGAATGATGTCGCCACCGTGGATGCGGATGGGCGGGTGACGGCGCAGCGCGCGGGCAGCGCCATCATTACCGCTACGGATACGGAATCGGGCGTGAGCGGCACCGTGAACGTACAGGTGCAGGAAGCGCCACCGCCCCCTCCCCCACCCCCGCCTGACGGGGGCCGCATCGCCTTTCTCTCCGACCGCAACGGCGGGGAGGAAATCTTCGTCATGAACGCCGACGGCTCCAATGTGCGCCACCTGCCGACGGTAAGCGGGCGGAAAGATGAAATCGCCATCAGTCCGGATGGCCAGACGATCGCCTTCATCGCCAACGGCGCAGGCAACTACGAAATCTATACAATCGGCATCGACGGCAGCGGGCTACGACGGCTGACCACGACGAGCAACCATGACTGGGGACCGTCATTTAGCCCGGATGGGCGCCAGATCGTCTACTTTGAGAGCATCAACAATCAGGATGAAATCTTCACCATGAACGCTGACGGCAGCAATGCGCGACGGTTGACCTCCAACAGCAGCATGGATGTCATGCCGATCTTCACGCCGGATGGGGGGCAGATCGTCTTCAGTTCCGATCGCGGCGGCAACTACGATCTCTTCACCATGGGCACGGACGGCAGCAATCCGCGCGCACTGCGCAGCGGTGGTGAGAACGAGTGGTATGCCACCATCACCCCGGATGGCGGCACGATCGCCTATGTCCAGGGCGGCAGCAACTACCCTGACGGCGGGCTGATTGCCGCCGTGAATCGCGATGGCTCAGGGTATCGCCGGTTGACCAATCCGGCCGGCTATCGCGATCATCGCCCGAGCTTCAGTCCAGATGGCGCGGCTATTGCCTTCGCGTCCACCCGCGACGGCCGCTGGGCCATCTACGTGATGGATGCCGATGGCGGCAACCCCCGGCGGCTCACTGATGGCACGGCGAATGATCGCTACCCCGTATGGGGGACGTGATTGTTGGAGAAGACAGGAGACAGGAGACAGGAGACAGGAGGGGGCCGCGGTGCGGCCCCTTGCAGATCAATCACGCACCCGGCGTGCGGGATTGCACGGCGCGGTGGACCCACGCACCACCAGCGTGGTCGGCAGCACGATGGGCTCGGTGCAGCCAGCCTCGCCGGTCACCTGGGCAACGATCTGGCGGGCGGCCTCACGCCCAAGCTCGCTCAGCGGCAGGCGCACGGAGGTAAGGATATTCCGTCCTTGCTCATCCAGAAGCGGGTCGAGGTCGTCATAGCCGATCAGGCTGATGTCATCCGGCACGCGCAACCCGGCCGCACGCAGTAAGTACCAGGCGCCAATCGCTCCGGCGTCATTCTGAGTGAGGATAGCGGTCACCTCGGGGTGCTCGCCCAAAAAATGTGCCAGCGGATGGTTCGCGCTCGATCCATTCGCCGTCATTTCGGCGATCTTCACCGGATCGAGCCAGGCATACGTGTGCTCGATGCGCAGCAGGTGCTTCTCGGGATCGAGTCCCCGCTCCAGCACCGCGCGCCGTGCGCCCGCCAACCGGCGGGATTCGGTATCGCCGCCCAGCGGGTAGTGCTGCAGGAGCAGGAGATGACTGTGGCCGAGATCGAGCAGATGCGATACCGCGCTGTAGACGCCCTGCTCGTCATCCGTCAACACGGAGGGGTGCCCCGGCAGCGTCCAGATTAACGAAACAACGGGGCGTTGTCCGAACCCCGTGTTGTTCGTCAGATTCTCGAGCAAGGGGCACAGGTGGTCGGGACGCACGATGGTCAACACGCCATCGACATCGCCGCGATGGAAGCTGGGCGGGAAGATAAATTTCTCCGGACAGGGCATGTCTTCGCGGTTGACGCCGACGGTCAACAGGCCAAAGCCCTGCTCCATCAGCGTGCTCATGATGCCGCGCAGCATTTGCGAGTAATACTCAGCCTGCGGGTACACGGGAAAGAGCAGTCCGATGACGTGATTGAGCGCGCGTTTGCCCTGCTTGCGCAATGCCAGGCGGCGGGCCATATCGTGGAACTCGGCGTTGTAGCCCATCTCGTCGGCGATGGCGATAATGCGCTCCACTGTCGCCGGATTCAAGCTCGGGCTGCGTCGCAACGCACGCGAGACCGTCGACTTATTCACCCCGCACTTCAGGGCAACATCTTGCAAAGTTACGCTATGCAGCATTTTCGTCATGTCATCACTCTGTACTGTTTCGTGCAGACCACTCAGCGCGGCATCAGTCCTCGCCCTTGATACTCAGCCAGATCTCCTCCAGTTCCTCAACCGGCAGATCCTCCACGCGCTGGCCGCGCGCATGCACGGCGGCCTCCAGGCGTGAGTAACGGCGAACGAAGCGGTCGTTCACCTCCCGCATCACTTCCTCGGCATCAATATGCAGGAAGCGGCAGAGATTCACCGCGGCAAAGAGCAGATCGCCCACCTCATGCACCAACCGTGCGCGCGGCGCCGCGCGCACCATCTGCTCTGCGTCGGGATACGGCGTGAGTGGATCCGCCAGCAGGGCGGGGCGTTCCCACGTCTCCGGGATGCCCAGTTCCTGGGAGAGTTCTTCGAGTTCCTCGTGCAGTTTCATCAACGGCCCGCGGAAATCGAGCCAGTCGAAGCCCACGCGGGCTGCGCGCTTCTGCAGCTTTTGCGAACGCGCCAGTGCAGGCAAGGCCAACGGCACATCGGCAAAAATGCTCTCCTGGCCTTTTTCGCGGCGTTCCCCCGCCTTGATCTGCTCCCAATGGCGCAGCACCGCGCCCGCCGTCTCCGCCTGGGCCTCGCCGAAGACATGCGCGTGCCGGCGAATGAGCTTCTCCGCGAGAAGTTGCACCACATCGTCGAAGGAAAAGACGCCTTCCTCGGCACCGAGTTGCGCCAGGAATATAATGTTCAGCAACAGGTCGCCCAGTTCATCGGGAATGGCCTGCGGATCATCACGGTCGATGGCCTCGACCACTTCGTAGGCTTCCTCGATCACCGTGCGGCGGATGCTGCGCATATCCTGCTCGCGATCCCACGGGCATCCCCGCTCACTGCGCAACAACGCCATGAGGGCGCGCACGTCGTGCACGGTGTGCTTGCGCTGCGCCCACGGCAACGGGGGCACGTACAGGCTGGTCAAATGGGTCACGGCACCCTGCCGGTCCAATTCCGCCAGCGGCAGCGTGCGCACCGATTCTTCCGCCGTGCCCAGCGCGGTCAGCACGGTGACCGGATGCTCGGCGGGGTACGATTCGAGCAACAGCAATTTCAGGTGGCTGGCCACCATCGGCGTATCGACCTGCAGCCACACGGTGGGGAGCGTCGTATTGAGCGCGGCGGCGCCGTGGTACGCATCCACCTCGGCCGGTGTCGGCGCCTCTCCCTCCAGACGCAACTGCGGGTTGCGGGCATCGGCGACGACCATCCCCTCGCCAGGGTCCAGGCGCAGGCAGCCGGTGATGAGGTTCAGCACGCCCAGCGCCGGCAACACCTGCACCTGCAAATCATCGCGCGCATCTGATTCGGCCAACAGCATGCGCACCGTCTGTTCAGCGACCATGGGGTCACCGGGCACGGCGTAGACGACATCCGTCGTCTCGGCATAGTGCAGCACGCGCTGCACGATCGCCCGGTACACCGCCTCAAACGCATCATGCGTCTCATAGAAATCGTCACAGGCGGTATAGCGGATGCCGTGTTGCGGAAATGCCTCGACCGCGGGATGACGGGCGGTGCGCACCACCACGCACGTCGCGCCGCGCAGCGCATCCAATGCCTGCAGCGAGAGCAAGGCTATCTGACCCGGACCAAGTCCGACAATCGTTATCGTACGCATGCTGTTCAATGTCGTGGTCTGCCGGCAACGCGCAGGGAGGGCATCCGTGCTGTGCGAACGCCCTCCTGCCGTATCAACCATGTGTTGCCGGCATGCCGGCATGTTGCAGACGGGCGCTTACTCTTTGCCCTGGGGCATGGGGATAATCTCCTCCGCGCCCTTCGTGCCCGGGGTGAATCCCTCGATCTTCGGGTTCTGTTCGCGGAACTTCTGGAAGCGCTCGAACGCCGTTTTGTACTCCTGGCTGAAGAACTGCACGTCGATCGCGGTGACTGCCGCTTCTTCCAGTTCACGCAGCTTCGGCGCGTACTTCTCGTAATTGCTCTCCAGCATATACGTGGCGATGGCTATGCCCATGCTCTCCATGCTCGGCGTTTGCACCGGGTAGGCATTGACTAATTGCACGACGCCGCGCGCCTGTTCCGAGCCGGGAATGGCAAACGGCTTGCTGCACTGGCCTGGCTTCAGCCCTTTGATCGCCTTGTCGATGAGCGGATCGCTTTTGCCCATGTCCGGGGCGTACATCACTGTCTTCTGCGCTGCCTCAGCATTCGCCGTCAGCAACAGCACTTCTTCCAGGGTGCTTTTCCCACTGTTCAATCCCGCGACAGCTTGCTCGGCGCTCTCGGGTGTGAGGAACATCATCAGGCGTACCCGAAAGCGCTTGGGCAGCGTGAAGGGAAGTTCCTTACTCTTCTGCAAACGCGCCACTTCGGTCTGCAACTCTTCCTGTGGAATGACCAGCTTAGCCTTGCGCACTTCGGTGCGAATGTTATCGCGATACTCGTCGAGGGAGACACTCTGCTCCTGCAAGGATTTCTCCAGATCCTGCCCCTGCATTTCAAAGAGTGTTTTACGGAAGTTGAGGACCTGGTCGACGTCACGTTCGCTCACACTCACGCCCTTCTTCGCGGCATAGAGTTCGATGAGCGACTGGGAGACCATACTCAGGACAAGCTGGTCGCCCGCCCGGCGTTTCAATTCCTCAACGACATCCTTTTGCGTGATTTCGCGCACTGTCGCGCCATTGCTCAAGCGCACGATGCGGGTGGCCGGGACGGTGCCGGCGGAGGTAATAATCTGTGCCAGAAGAATCGCAATAGCGGCGAGCGCGACAACGAGGGCACTGTTTCGCCAATCGGCAAAGAATTTTTTCACAGGCAGGCGCTCCTTTCGCACCAGTGGACAACATGCTGCCGCCAATCATGCGGCGAACCGTACCATCTTACCGAATGACCTTGCACGCGTCAAGGAAGGGACGAGACAGGCATATGCTCCACACGCGCCGTGGAGTGCATGCGAGGAAGTGAAAGGCGGAGGAGGGATGAGGCCTGCGCACCCCGCGGTCGAGGCCGGGTGCGCAGGATGTTTGCAAATTATTCCACGGGCGCGAAGTCGTCCTTGCCGGCGCCGCATTCGGGGCAGACCCACTCATCCGGAAGATCATCGAATGAGGTGCCAACCGCGATGCCGCTGCCGGGGTCGCCTTTCGCAGGGTCGTACACGTAGCCACACAGTACGCACTCGTATTTCATGGTGTCTATCCTTTCTTTTGTACGAGAATGGTATTGGACACAGGCTGGTCAGCGACCGGGATGCGGTCGCACGGTGCTATGACTCGACATGTTGCCGGGCTTTCAACGCCTCGGCCACGCTGAGGCCCAGCGTGTAGCACTGTTCGAGCGCCGGCTGATCCGGCACGTACTTCACTTTCACCGGGTCGCCCACCACCTCAGCCTTCATGGCGGTGAGCAACTCGCGCACCTGTTCCACGCCCTCGCCGCTCCAGCCGTACGAGCCGAAGGCGGCGGCGAGCAGGCCCTGCGGGCGCAGGCCTTTCAGGTAGGTCAACAGATCGATGACCGTGGGGAAGATATTGTTGTTCAACGTTGGCGAGCCGACCACCAGCGCGCCGACATCGAGCAACTCGGTGGCGATGTCGCTGCGATGGTTGGAGGCGAGCGGCATCACTTTCACCGGCACGCCGCCGGCCAGGATCCCCTCCGCCACGGCTTCGGCCATTTTCGCCGTACTCTGCCACATGGTGTCATACGTGACCACCGCGCGCATGGCCCGGCGCTGGGCTGCCCAGCGCACATACCGGTTGATGATGGTGTCGATGTGCTCGCGCCACACCGGGCCGTGATCGGTGGCGATCGCTTTGATCGACCACGACAACCCGGGCAATTTCTCCAACAGCTTCATGACCACGCCCGAGTAGGGCAACACGATATTGGCATAATACTTCGCCGCCTCGTGCTCCAGCGTAGGCCAGGGGATTTCGTCGTCAAAGCGCTCGGAGGTGGCCAGGTGCATGCCGAAGGCGTCATTGGAAAAGAGCACGCCGTCCGCCTCGAGGTAGCTGAACATGCTGTCCGGCCAGTGCAGCATGCGCGTTTCCGCAAAGGTTAGCGCCATGTTGCCCAGCGACAGCGACTCACCGTCCTTGACCGCGGTGATGTCGCGATCCATGTGGAAATGGTCGGTTAACGCCTTCACCCCCATGGTGGAGGCAAACACGTTCTGCGGCTTGACGATGTCGATCACGGACGGCAAGCATCCCGAGTGGTCCATCTCCGCGTGGTTGGAGACGAGGTAGTCGATGCGCTCAGGGTCGATCACCGACGCGATGCGCGAGAGCATCTCACGCTGATACGGCGCTTTCACCGTATCGATGAGTGTCACGCGGTCCGCCAGGATCAGGTACGCATTATAGGTAGTGCCATTGGGCGTGGCATATCCATGAAAATCCCGCACGTTCCAGTCAATCGCCCCCACCCAATACACGTGCTCACTGACGGGCACGGCGCGGAATGGCGCGCAGGGACTGGTTGCATTACATCTGGTCATCATCAGTACTCGTTTTCTTCTGCTCGGTTGTGCGATCGGCAACGTCAATGTCGACGGTCGTCAGATAGCCACAAAGTATCATCACGCCCTCAGCCCGTCAAGGGTAGGAAAGTCCGCGCCAACGGCAATCAGCGCGGACTTCGTCAGGAAGCGGCAGAGCAGCCGGCCTCATCCGGCGGCGCCGTCGGCGGGAGTCGGCGGCACAAACACGCGCGTCGCCAGTTCGCGGTCGATCATGAACAGACCGCTCTTGTCGCTGCCGATCAGGCTTAACTTGCGCACGATGGCATCGGCCGAGGCTTCTTCTTCCACCTGTTCATTGACGAACCAGTCGAGGAAGGTATTGGTCGCGTAGTCGCGCTCCTCCAGCGACAGGTGCACCAGGTTGTGAATGCGCTGGGTGACGCCGACCTCGTGCTCGTAGGCCTGCTCAAACGGCGTTGACGGCGAGTCCCAGGTGGCGGGCGGCTGTTCGATCGCCTGCAGCACCACGGTGCCCCCGCGCTCCGCCAGGAAATCGTAAAACTTCATGGCGTGCATCAGCTCTTCCTGCGCCTGCACGCGCATCCAGTTGGCGAAGCCCGAGAGGTTGATGTCCTGGAAGTAGGCGGACATAGCCAGATACAGATACCCCGAGTACAACTCGGCGTTGATCTGGTCGTTAATCGCCTCTTGCATCTTCTGACTGATCATAGTTACGCCTCTCCTTTCCACAAACCGTGCAGGTTGCAATACTCGCGGGCGGTCACCTGCTCGGCGGACAGCGCAAAGAACGCTTCGGGCGCAGCGCCGGGCTGCAGGAACTGGCGATAGACCTTGCCATCGGCGATCACTTCGATCCATTCGATGTAATGCTTCTCTTCCATCGGATGGGCCACGCTGCCGACCTTCACCATGATGCCTTCGGCGGTGCGTTCAATCACCGGGACGTGCTTCTCACGCGCCGCATCCACGGTGTTTTCGGTGAAGAGTTGCATCGGTGCATTGCAGCACACCAGGGTGCCGGGACCTTCATGCAGCACCTCGACGATGTTACCGCAGATGGCGCATTTGTACACCTGGAGTTTTTGGGTGGTTGTTAGGGTCATGATTCGCTCCTCCTGTTGGACGGCACGGCGCCGGGTTGCCGACGCCGTGCCAGGATATGCGTTTACCAGTTTTCAGCGAGTAACTCGAAATGCGCTTGCGGGTGCGCGCAAGCCGGGCACACCTTGGTCGCTTCCGCGCCTTCGTGGAGATAGCCACAGTTGCGGCAGCGCCACATCACGGGCTGCGCCTTCGCGAAGACCGTGCCGGCCTCGACATTCGCCAGTAAACCGAGATAGCGCTTCTCATGCTGCTTCTCGGCAATGGCGATCGCCTCGAAGATCCTGGCGATCGCATCGAAACCTTCCTCGCGCGCAGTCACCGCGAAGGCAGGGTACATATCTGTCCACTCGTGATTCTCGCCCGCCGCACTGGCGCGCAAGTTATCCGCGGTGGCGCCGATCACGCCGGCGGGGAAAGAGGCCTGCACTTCCACCTCGCCGCCTTCCAGTAACTTGAAGAGGCGCTTGGCATGCTCTTTCTCCTGGTCAGCCGTCTCCTGAAAGATTTCGGCAATCTGCACAAAACCTTCCTCGCGCGCTTTGCTCGCAAAGTAAGAATAGCGGTTGCGCGCTTGCGATTCACCGGCAAATGCGGTGAGAATGTTCTTTTCGGTCTGGGTGCCAGCTAAAGTCTTAATGGCCATGGATATACGCTCCTTTACATGGGATATTTTTCCCACGTGCCGTTATAGGCGCGTGGGTGCCCGGGCATCAGGCCTCCGCCTCGACAGGCGATGATGGTTGTCCGGCGCAGGCGGCGCACACGCCATATATCGAGACTTCTACCTGGGTGGGGTTGAAGGTATCAAGATCCAACGCCGTATGGGTCGCGGCGGGGGGCAGTGGTACATCCATCACGAGACCGCAACGCCGGCAGTATGCATGGGCGTGCGACGAAGTATCGGGGTCACAGCGCAGGGTGCCGCGGTCCCCGTGCAGTTCGGTGATGAGTCCGTGGCGTGAGAGCAACGCCAGACTTTGATACACCGTTGCCAATGATACGGTCGGATATCGCTCCCGCACATACTCAAAGATCTGTTCAACGGTCGGATGGCTACGATTGCCGGCCAACGCTTCGATGACGAGCAGGCGTTGCGGCGTCATGCGAACGCCGGAATCCCGCAATGTAATGACAGCGACGTGTTGATCGAGCATCTCGTTACGCCTCACAGCAAGTGTCCTGCGCGTGGGGGACACCAGTTTCGCCTTTCAGCGCCGCAACAGAGGAGCGTTGTGCGCGTGAAGACACACCTCTTGTCGAGATTTGTTAGCAAGGTTATTTAAAAATCATATTATCTAGTAACGAGTATATATTCACACACGTGACGCGTCAAGCCCTAGCTAGTGATTTTAACGAACTATTTACCAGGATTGTGCTCGCGGGCTAACAGGCTGCTAAGGCCTGCCGGTCGCTGTGGCCGCCCGCCACTGATCGCCTGCTTCATCCCAGGTGGCGCGGGGCGTCTCCTGGTTGAGGTGACAGATATCATTCATACGTGTGAGGGCCATGTGCCCATCGCGCACGGTCACGAGGCTGATCGAACAGTTGTCCAGGCGCAGCCGTCGGAAAATGGAGAGATCCGCCCCCAGCGCGGTGGCGATCACCGCGCGCACCGATCCGCCATGGCCGACCATCGCCACCGTCCCTGCGGTATACTGTGCGATGACCTCGTCGACCAGGGCGGCCACGCGTTGCTGCACCTGCTCCAGTGTTTCACCGCCGGGGGGGCGCGTGCGCAGTGAATCCTCACGCCAGGCGGCAATCACCTCCGGCCAGCGTTCGGTCACTTCCGGCAGCGTTAGTCCCTCCCACTCGCCGAAAAACGCCTCGCGCAGGCGGAGGTCGTGCACCGGCGTCAGCCCCTGGATGGTGGCAATCGCGTCGGCGGTCAGCGCCGCACGGGCCAGATCACTGGTATAGAGCGCATCAAAGCGTACCGGTGCCAGCGCCTGCGCAAGCTGGTGGGCCTGCGCCAGTCCATGTTCGCTTAATGGGGTGTTGCGATGCCCCTGAAAGCGACCATCGGCATTCCAGCTTGTTTCGCCATGTCGAATGAGAAAGAGGGTGAGCATAACAACTCCATTATCTCTGTATTCCTGCACCGGGGTCAACTGATGCGCGCCGGCACAGGGCTACCCGTCGTCACCGGTTCTCAGGTACAATACCGGCGGCGCAACGCGCAGAAAGGGTAGTCGCATGCAGATAGAGATGATGGCGGATGTTGCGGCGGGTGCAGATCGGCGGGGAATCACGATCCAACAGGTCGGCATTACGGAAATGCATCTCCCCATCCGGGTGGCGCGCAAGGGCGGGGGACAGGACACGGTGGTCGCGCGTATCGCGCTGGCCGCCGACCTCCATCATGAAGCGCGCGGCACACACATGAGTCGCTTTGTCGCGATCCTCAACGAGTGGCGCGAGCGCCCAGTCAGTTACCATGAGGTGGAAGCCATTCTGCAGGCCACCCGGCAGGCGCTTGATGCCGATGTCGCCCATATCACGTTAGCCTTCAAATATTTCATTGCCAAACAGGCGCCGATCAGCGGCATCGAAAGTCTGATGGATTACGATGTCGCTTTTCACGGGCGCGGCGATGACGAGGGATTCCGATTCGTCCTCGCCGTGCGAGCGCCGGTCACGGCGCTGTGTCCGTGCAGCAAAGAAATCTCCGCCTACGGCGCGCATAATCAGCGTGCGATTGTCAGTTGCACGGTCGAAGTGTCGCCCGGGAAAATCCTGTGGATTGAGGACCTGGTGGAGATGGTGGAAGCCCAGGGCAGTGCGCCACTGTACCCGCTGTTGAAACGTGAGGATGAAAAGTACGTGACCGAACTGGCGTATGACCACCCGCAGTTCGTCGAAGATATTTTACGCGACGTGGTGGCGCTGTTGCGCGCGGAGGCCCGCGTGAGCCGCTTCAGCGTGCGCGTCGATAGTCACGAGTCGATTCATAATCACAATGTGTACGCACTGCACGAGGAAGGACTGCCCGCACACCCCGCACCCACACAGGACTGACCGTGCCGCCTGATCCCCTGCAACTGCCCGACAAGGGCCACGGCGCATCGTACAAACGAGGCCGAGCCGCATCGTGCCGGACAGTTTTGTACGGGTTTGCCCGCGCAAGGGATGGGGAAGTGAAAAGCAGCATGTTAATGTTATATCTTAAAAAGAATCGTGGACTCGTGGTGCTTGCCGCCCTCGCCGCGCTGCTGATAGTGGCGAGTTGCGACCGAGTGACCCTGGGACGGGGATCTCGCTCGCATTCGGGCGCAACGATTACGTGCCCGATTGACGGCCTGCCCGCCACGAAAGACGCCATCCACCGACGACCGCTGGCGGTGCTCATTGAGAATTCGCCGCAAGCCCGCCCGCAATCCGGGCTCGACCAGGCCTGCGTGGTCTACGAAGGCATTACCGAGGGCGGCATCACCCGCTTCCTCGCCATCTATCTGCACAACACGCCGGAGACGGTCGGTCCGGTGCGCAGCGTGCGTCCACATTTCATTTATCTCGCGCAGGAGTATGACCCTGTGCTGGTGCACTGCGGACAGAGCTACGAGGCGCTGCAGATTCTCACCACCGCGCCGCCGGTGTTTGACCTGGATCAGCTCAAGCACGACGCACCATTCTGGCGCGATCGGTCGCGTCGCGCGCCGCACAACCTCTACGCCTCGGCGGAAGAGGTGCGCGCCTACATGCAACAGCAGCAGTGGGACGGCACGGTGCAGCGCATGCAACAGTTCACCGGCAGCGGGAAACTGCTCAATGCCGACCCCGCGACCGAAGCGAAAATCAGTTTTGGCGGTGCCGTGAAGTACAGCCTGAAGCTGGTGTACGATAGCAAAGCCGGCGGTTACCTGCGCTACATGGATGGCAAGCTCCATGTGGACCGCGTCACCAAACGCCCGCTGGTCGCCAAGAATGTCATCGTGCAGTATGTGTGGAACGAGGAATTCGCGAACTCCACCCATGGCACACAGGATGTGCGTGTGGTCGGTTCCGGCGCCGGATGGTTAATGACCGGCGGCCAGCGCACCAAGGTGCGCTGGAATAAACTCGATTACGGCGCCATCACCAAGTTCACCGATGATTATGGCGCGCCCCTGCCCCTGCGCGATGGGCAAACCTGGGTGGAGCTGGTGCCCGCCGACGGCAATGTGATTTTCGCGCAGCCTGTGGCAGACCGCGCACGTTGACCGCCTGCGTGCGTGAGAGTACAATACCGATGAAGCCCCCGTAGCTCAGCAGGATAGAGCAACTCCCTCCTAAGGAGTAGGTCGGCCGTTCGAATCGGCCCGGGGGCACCACTTTTTGAGCTTAAAACCGTGTCGATTTGTGCTGATTAGTGTTTTTCAGTAT
>JAGUZN010000070.1 GCA_020060775.1 Armatimonadota bacterium | reverse complement strand
GCGCTGCGGGACATTCAGCGTGAGGCGCTCGGCGGCGAACAGCTCAAACTCCGCCAGGGTTTCCACCGGGAACTTGACGAACTGCGGCATGCTGGTATCCGCGTGTTCTTTGAACTCGCGCATGAGAATGCCTTCATGGTTGATGTACAACCGGGTCAGGGCATCCTCCTCAACCAGCTGGTACGCGAACTCCGGCACGGGGCCGTACCAGGGATCGACGCGGAGGAGCTGGTCGAGGGCGAAGCGTTCATGCAGGCCTTCGCCGTGCCAGCCGAGTTCCGCTCCGTCATACCCTTGCGTGCGCCACACCGCGTCGGTCTCCGGCCAGATAAAGGCGTAGGCGCGCGTCCACGGCACATCGACCGTTTCGAACGCAAGGGTGCGAAGAAAGCGTTGGCGCGAGGTCATATCGGTACTCCTCTACTGTTCCTGTGGGCTGTAGAGCCGTTGGGCGCTATAACGGACGATGCGCTTCCAGTGCGAGTGCGGAGTGTGTTTTCACCGAGTAACCGGTGTGGCTATTTCAGTATACGGTACTCATTGCGTGGGTAGACGTCAATATGAAACGATCAGTTGACCAACGTTAGAACTAACGTTGATCAGCACGCCGATTCGTCGGCAAGTATTCCATTAGTATACCGCACCGGGACAGGCGGCGGCTGGGTCACTACACGGGTTGGCGTGGCCGCACGAGCGTGCGTCGGCCGCGCATGTCAACAAGCCTAATCTCGATAAAATATGGTGGAAATATTTGGGGGCAATACTGCGGAGTGTGGGCAAAACCTGGAAAGGAGCGGGAACTCAATTTCGCAGATCGTTGTAATAGTGATCCGCCTTGAAAACTGCGGACATCCGCGATCACGATGTGCTGGGAGACTACGACTGGGGCCAGCGCAGATTGGTTGCAGAATATATGTCAAGGCTGCCGCAATACGTCCTGTTGGGTTGTATTCGACAGCACCGGCCTCTGGTTCTGTGAGCGGCATTGCCCTGCAGTAAAACGACCATAACGCTGACAGATCAGGCGATACAAGCGCAGTCATCGGGCCTACGACCTGCGCACAGCCACAAATCGCATTGCCTTCCCGGTGCCTCATGTTGTCGCTATCTCTCAAAGAGGTTTCCATCAGAATGAACGAGCACATGACGAATAACGACATTTAGCCGCGATACGCGCTTTGGGCACTGCCTGCACTGTCGCACACTGACCGAAGCAGTGTGCATACCATGGTACACGCAAGTTCTCCTCCGCGCACGCTCACGCCACGCTCAAGGACACAGCTTGGGGGTGGATAGATACTTTGTGCGAGAGAGGCACAATCAGATCATCCTGGATGGGACAGACGTCCTACGTTCACACGGTATATTCCGTGCGCATAATGATGCTATCCTGTAGCGCATGGTCCAGAGCGGTGAAGTAAGCGCTATAGCCGCCGATACGTACAATCAAGTCGCGATGGTCCTCCGGATGCTGTTGAGCATCAAGCATTTCTTCTTTGCTGATGACGGAAATCTGCACCTGCATGCCGCCACTGGCGAAAAAGGCGCGCACCAGGTCGGCGATGGCGCGCAACCCTGTTGCCGAATGCATAATTTTTTTCTGGAAGCGAAGATTGAGCACCGGCGTGCCGGCGGCCAGGGAGAGTGGAAGCTTCACCAGCGAATTGAGCAGCGCTGTCGGGCCATGCGTATCGCGTCCCTGCGCGGGACCGACCGAGTCGGTAAGCACGGTAAAGGCTTTACGCCCATCCGGTGTCGCCCCGACGTCTTTGCCGGCGCTCAGATAAGTTTCAAAAAGGATGCAGGACGGAAGGTAGCGCCCACCGCGCGGCGTCTCGTGCGCGTAGAGGCATTCCCAGGCAAAACGGATGATTTCACTGCCCGGGTCGTCCACCGTGGGATCATCGTTGCCGAATTTTGGAGCGGCCAGTAAACGCTGGCGCACGTCCTCAAACCCCGAATAATCGGCGGCCAGCGCTGCCATCAACAGGGCAGGTGACACCTCGCCGCTTTCGAACACGCACTGGCGAATGGCCGCCAGGCCATCGATAAGGTTCGCGATGCCTTGATAACTGACCACCGCCCAATTATACCGCGCGCCGCCCGCCTCGAATGATTTGTGGTTCTTCACACAGTCGCGGGTAAAAAAGGTGCGGTAGAGTTTAGGATCGCCCGAGGTGAAACGCTGGCGCAGGGCGCTGCGGTTTTCCGCCACAAAGGCATCGGTCATATAGGTGATCTGCCGCTGTACTGCCTGCTGGAAACTGGCAAAATCGGGGAAGTCGGTAAAACATCCGGTATGCGGGCCTTCCTGCACACCTTTCACCGGGTCGAAACCATCATTAAGCGCCAACTCCAGCGCCTTCGCTAGATTCAAAAACCCCTCCAGGCTGCCCACGTTGGACATGCCGGCGATCATCGTTTCCGTGCAGCCGCCGAATCCGATTTCCCGCGCATCTTCCGTGGTCAGCCCCAGGTCCATCGCGGAGAGCGTCTGCACATAGAGCTCATCGTTATACAGCGGTGGGCGACCGCTGCCTTCACCCAGCGCCTTCAACGCGGCAATGAGCGCCTCATCCGGCGTATGGCTGGTGATGCGGAAGGCAACATTGGGGCGCAGGCATTTGTTGCGGGCACAGGCGGCGATACATTCCAGCGTGAGCGTATTGGTGCCGTCACGTCCATCGGGCGTATACCCGCCGATCTGTAAGTTCCACGCATTCAAGCGGTCGAAATTGTTCCAGAGCTCATCGAGTAATGCACGAGCGAACTCGAGATCAAGCGTGCCGTTAGCCAGATCTTGCGCAAAGAGGGGATTGAGTGCCTGATCAAATCGCCCGATACTATCGCAACCATCGAGCATCCAGGTGAAATTCACCGCCAGCAGGCCTTCCAGGAAGGTGCGCGCGGGATAAAGGAAGCTGTGGGTGAAACTATCAGCAATGAGGGTGAGCTGTTCTTTGCGTTCCCCCACCGCAGAGGTTGCCGCTAGGCGTAGCGCTTCGCTGACATGTGCATGGTAGGCATGAACGCCATTGGTGTAATCCTTCAAAGCCAGCAGCAGGTTGACCGCCGCATCATCATGCGCTCGTTGAGCGGCTTCCAGTTCGGCATCCAGTTCTACGACCATTGCCAGGAAACCATCGTGCACCACGCGACGGATGTCAGGGTTGCTATGTGTATAACCGCCGGGCTGCTCGAAACGTGGCAGCAGGTCATTGACCAGCGCATCGATGGCATCGGCATATTGTGGAAATCGCGCTTTCTTCTCTTCGGCAATCTCCGGGGTAGCGCGCAGACCGAAATGATGGTGGAAATCGCAGATGTATCCCACTGCCGACCAGTACCCGTGCGATGCGCGCGTACGCGCATGATAAAATGGCTCGTGTGGGATGAGGTAGCGGTCTTCGGGAATATCCACCGGCATATGCTCGTAAAGCCGGCGATACGCCAGCCCGTAGGCACGCGGCCAGGGCAGTCCCTGGCCTTCATACCAGCCCAGTGCACCCCACTCGTCAATCGCACGTAATGTTTCCAGATTGTCCATCTGTCCACCGCAAGCCACCATTGTCTCCTTTACATCGCCGTGCTAATATCTTATATGAGCATACATCACCTCGTGCCATCACACTTGTACATCGTTAACTTGTTCTTGTACGGGATTATCCTTTATCCAAGTCACCGCATGCTGAGCTTACCATGTTGCATGATCACGAACCGAAACATTACTGGGCAGTCGCGGACATCTTTGCACACAGTGTTCTGCCGGTCACGGCATTTATCCACCGCGACTATGGGATAGGCATGCATGCCCATGAATTCCCCGAGATTAATTTTGTCGTGCGAGGACACGGGCGACACTATTTTGAGGAATGCGTTTTTCCTACCACGCAGGGTGACGTCTTCGTGATCCCCCCACAGGTGAAGCACGGGTATCTTTGCGAGAAGAACCTCGATGTCTACCATCTGCTGCTCGCCCCCCGCTTTCTGACACAATATGGTGGCCAACTTCGCCTGTTACCCGGTTACATGCTATTCTTTACCGTAGAACCTTTTTTTCGGTCTAAAACAGATTTTCGATATCAGCTCCGACTGGATACCCCTCAACGGAAGCACATCATGGCATTACTCGAATCACTGCACCAGGAGATTGTGGCACGCCTTCCCGGCGTGGAGACCATCACCGGCGCGCTGACGTTGCATTTGCTCGTACTGCTCTGCCGCTGGTATGCTGAGCAACAAGCGTTGAGCACCGCTACCCCACCGGTACATCCGTTGAGGACGGCAATCAAGGCGGTAATGGAATTGGTTTCCACTCGTTATGGAAAAAAAATCACGCTGGGTGACATGGCAGATGCCGCGCACATGCAACGGAACTACTTCTGTCGCACCTTTCATGACGCCACCGGGATGACCCCCATGGAATATGTGCGGCAGTATCGCATGGAAATCGCCCGTAAGCTATTGCAGGAGACTGAATCCAGCATAACCGAGATCGCCCATGAAGTAGGCTATTACGATACCGCTCATTTCTGCCGAACCTTCTCGCGCTATGCTGGCTTGCCTCCCTCGAGCCTGCGCCGGTGACCCGGGAAATACGTGGCTCCAATAACCAGGTATGATCAAGGAGAGAGTAACCTACTGGCGTTGCCCCCTGATCTACCCAGCAGTGCAGGAGTTACGGCACGCATTGCAGCTTTCACAGACGTACATCCCCTTTGTGCTGCGTTGAAGAGGGCGGCGGTGATAGGCGTGAAACCGATGCGTTGGGGACGCACATCCCATCAGCAGACGACATGAAACTATGAGTGAGGGGAAACACGTCGCAACGTAACGATTCCAAATGTGCTCACACAGGAGCGTCCTGTCGGATTCGAACCGACGACCTGCTGATGACACGAGGGACGGGCAAATTGTCACTCCACGCTTCATGATGCCCTTGATATCACGCTATGGGGACGCTGGTGGGAACAAATCGGTTTAAAGGTACGATATCTCGGTACGCAGTACCAGTACTTTATGCTGTTCTCCCCTTATGAAATTAGCTCCGGCACGTGAATCGGGTGCAGCATGCCCAGTGGGATGCGCATCCGTTCATAGTGAGTTGTCGGGTGATTATGTCTACGATTTCCACCCTGGATCGGCAGTGCCCATCTGGAGTACCATGGTGTCGCTTTATGCTTTAGTTGTCTCTGGTCGCGCAATCCGTTATAGTGTCATGCAATGAAAACGACACTTGAGGATCTGGCGCAGGCAGCAGGGGTGGGGAAGTCCACCGTGTGCCGGGCCTTAAAAGGCGAAGGGCGGATTCATCCCGATACCAAGGCGCGCATTCTACGCCTGGCCGCTGAGATGCATTATCGGCCGAGTCCCCTTGCCCAGAGTCTCTCGCTCGGTCGTTCGCAGATGGTGGGAATTCTCGCCACGCCCAGCATTATACCGGTGTACTCCTCGATCATCGATCCTATCGCCCGTACACTCCATCAGGCTGGCTTTTCTTTGCTCTTATATACGACGTCCGGGTCTGGAACAGATGAGGAGCTTTCAATCCAACAATTGTTGGATCACCGCGTCGCCGGCGTAATCATCCATCCCAGCTCAACTCAGATCAATACGGCCGGCTACCAGCAACTGGTCAATGCCGGTATCCACGTGGTGATTATCGATCGCTTTGTTGAGGGACTTGCTGTGCCGCAAATCATCAGTGACGATTATCGTGCAGCACATGAGGCCACGACATACCTCCTCCGTCTCGGTCACCGACGTATCGCCCACCTGGCTATTCCGACATCTTCGTTTGCCGGGCAGGCGCGAATGCGCGGTTTTTTAGAGGCATTAGCGGAGGCGGGCGTTTCACCCGACGACTGCCCGGTGATCGAAGTTCCCTTGCAGCGGAATGCCGGGATCGAAGCCATGCAGTGCCTCATCACCCGTAACCCGCGCCCCACTGCGGTACTCGCCCGGCAAGACCTGGTCGCCATTGGCGCTATGCAAGCGATTTACGAAGCCGGTCTGTCTGTTCCAGACGATATTTCGCTGATCGGGAACGGCGACTTCTGGTGCGACGCAATGCTTCGTGTGCCACTGACGACCGTACATTTTCCTGTCGATGAAATGGCACACCGTGCCGTGCACATTTTGCTGCAACAGCTCTGTGGCGCGGCTCTCGAACCGGATACGCATATCTTACCCACCACCCTCGTCATTCGCGACTCATGCGCTCCTCCTCGCTAGCACGCCGCCAGGCAAGCCTCACCATTGCTTGCTTTGCCTATTGACAACAACACTCGACCCGGGTATAAAGAGATAGTTGCGGTACCGGTACCGCAACTGCGGCCAGTGCTGGCATGATCTGATTGAGAAGCCACCGGATACCGAGCAATCACACCATCCCACCCCGTATCCTACCGGGTTCGGGCGGTTAAGCAGATGGGGGCTCCCATGCGCATCACGAAAATGGAGACCTTCCTGGCCAATGCCGGGTTACGCAATTACCTGTTTGTACGACTGACCACGGATACCGGGCTCACCGGTATTGGTGAGGCTTCGCTTGAGTGGCAGGAACAGACTGTACGCTGTCTGCTGCATGAATGGGTGGAGCACCGTCTGCTTGGTGCCGATCCGTTCGATATTGAGGTCGTCATCGGTGGCATGATTCGCGACCAGTATCAGGGCGGCGCAACCATCATGACGGCCATCAGCAGTGTGGAAGTGGCGATGTGGGACATCATCGGCAAGGCCTGTGGCCAACCGGTCTACAAACTTCTTGGTGGACGCGCGCATGAGCGATTACCAGCGTATGCGAATGGCTGGTATGGTGGCTTACGTACGCCTGCCGAATATGCCACCGAGGCGCGAAAAGTCATCGATCGGGGGTATCATGGCTTGAAGTTCGATCCCTTCGGCACGGCTTGGAAAACGATGTCCCCTGAAGACATGGCACATGCGGAAGCACTGGTGGCCGCTGTACGGGGGGCTGTAGGTGACACGGCTGGGATTATGATTGAGGCGCATGGACGACTCTCCGTAGAGTGCGCCATCCAGATGGGGTATCGGTTAGCCGCATACCATCCGGCGTGGTACGAGGAACCGGTGACACCCAACAGCCTGGACTTACTGAAGACCGTCAAAGACGCCCTCACCATTCCGATTGCTGCGGGGGAACGCCTGTATACCATGCAGGAGTGTTTCCACCTTATTCAGATACGCGCAGCCGATGTGTTGCAGATCGACCCATCGCATTGCGGCGGATTACTCATCAGCAAAAAAATTGCCGCGATGGCGGAAGCGCAGGATATCGCCATATCGCCGCATTGTTCGATCGGTCCGGTCGCGTTGTGTGCCGCTCTGCATCTCGATTGGGCCACACCGAATGCCCTCATCCAGGAGAGCTTTGCCGAGTACGATGTGCCCTGGCGTCACGACTTCGTCTATGGATGGAACCCGTTACAGCATGGGGAATTCCTCCTTCCGGAGGAACCGGGTCTGGGCATCGAGTTAAACACCGACGCCTGCGCGGCGCACCCGTACCAGGCGCATAGTTTTCCGTCGTTATGGGACAACACATGGCTGGACGATTTCACACAGTGCGAGGTATCCCCATGACCACATTGATGGCAGTTTCCCCCGCTGCCGATACGCCGGCTTTGCGCCAGGACATGATCGAGGCTTGTCGCGCGTTATCCCAGAGCGGCCATATTATTGGGACCTGGGGCAACATCTCGATACGCGTGGTTGATGGCCTATTGATCACCCCTTCGCGCGTGGACTATGCGGTGATGCAGCCGGAGGACATGGTGGTGGTTTCCTGGGATGGGCATAAAGTCAGTGGGACGCGCCCTCCCTCATCGGAATTGGAATTGCATCGCCTCTTGCTGCAGCAGCGCCCAGATCTCGGTGCGATTGTGCACACGCACTCACTTTATGCGACGGTCCTGGCCTGCGCGCATCGTGCGCTGCCGGTGTGCGTGGAAGACATGGCACAAATCATCGGTGGAGAGGTGCGCTGTTCCGCCTATGTACCTGGGGGCCACCATCGCGAGCTCGCGATAGCTGCCTGTGATGCCATCGGGGATGTAGCAACGGCTGTCCTGTTGGCTAATCATGGCCCGGTGGCGGGGGGACGCACGTTGGCGGAAGCCGTTACTGCGGCGCGCATCCTGGAAAAAGCTGCGTTCCTCTATGTCAACGCCAGCCTGCTTGGCCACTGTGCGGTGATTGCTGGCGAGGCTGTTGCCGAGGAACGGGACCGTTTCTTGCATCGGTACGGGAAAGAAGATATACCTGTTATGTCTGGTGAGGATGTCGCATGCCATACGACTTGATCAGCCTGGGAGAACCATTACTGCGCTTATCACCGCCCCGCTTCGGCCAGTTGCGCTGTGCCGGCATATTTGATGCCGTGGTGGTGGGGTCACAGTTGAATATAGCGGCGGATCTTGCACAGTTAGGTTGGAGTACGGCCTTTCTTACTAAAGTACCTGATCATGCCATCGGGCAGTTAGCCCTGGAGACTATTCGCGGGTATGGCGTCGATACCGCACATATCATCCCATGTCCTCAGGGAAGATTGGGCGTCACCTACGTAGAATTCAGTGCTGATCCCCGCCCGCCGATTGCCGTCTACGATCGCCAGGGGAGCGCCGCCAGCACCATCTCCGCAGTAGATTTTGATTGGGATATGCTGCTGCCGCAGACGTCATATGCGTATTGTGATGGCATTTTTCCCGGCTTGAGCCAGGAGTGCTGCGAGGCGACATTGGCGTTCCTGGCGGCAGCACAACGCTACGGGGTTACTACGGCGTTCGATCTCAATTACCGCGAGCATCTCTGGACACCCGACACCGCCCGCGCCTCCTGGCAGCGTCTGCTGCCGTTGATCGACATTCTGGTGACAAATCGCTCCGTATCCGAGATGGTTTTTGAGTATACAGGCGATGATGCGGCATTGGCCCGGCGTTACCTTGACCAGTTTGGGTGCCGTGTGGTCTGCATGACTTCACGCGAGTTGCTCGGCCTGCAACGTGGCGCGTGGAACAGCAAGGCGTATTGTCATGACGGTACGGCTTATCGCGGGCAGCGCAGGGAATTCGACATTGTCGATCGCTATGGTACTGGTGACGCCTGGTTCGCCGGCTTTCTATACGGGTATGCGGCGTGCGGTGTGGAATACGGCTTGCAGTTTGGGAATGCCTTGTGTGCCCTCGCACACACTATCATGGGGGATATCGCTCATGTGATGCCGTCCGATGTGACGGCTATTATGAGCGGTGGGGGTGATTTGCGCGTCAAGCGATAGGAGTGCGATGATGAAAACACACGCTGAGATGACACTGAAAGAGATCGTGGTGGCGCACACCAAGGCCACCGGCGTG
This sequence comes from Armatimonadota bacterium, assembly GCA_020060775.1. Taxonomy (GTDB): domain Bacteria; phylum Armatimonadota; class Hebobacteria; order CAIYQO01; family CAIYQO01; genus JAGUZN01. Next base: position 15,021 of record JAGUZN010000070.1, on the reverse strand, counting down.
CTCCCGTGCATTAAGCTGCACGAACGGATGGACATACTGCCGTATGCGCAGGCGATGTACGATGGGGGGGCACGGGTGATTGAGATCACGATGACCACCCCGGGTGCGCTGGAGGCGATCGAAGCGGTCGCCAACGCATTTCATGGTCGCATGTGGGTGGCAGCCGGAACGGTGCTCGATGCCGCGACAGCACGTGAGGTCATTCTGCATGGCGGGCATGTCATCGTGAATCCGGCGGTGATACCCGATGTCATCACCCTCGCCAATCGCTATAATGTGCCCGTGTATTCCGGGGCATTCACGGCGACTGAGGTGTTAATGGCGATGCAAGCGGGCGCCACCATGGTGAAGATATTTCCCGCCCAATTGGGCGGGGCCAGCTACATGACGAACCTCAAGATGGTCTACCCCGAGGTCAATCTTATCCCCTCGGGTGGCGTGACCTTGGGCAATGCAGCCGACTTCATTCGCTGCGGAGCATGTGCCGTTTCTGGGGCACGTACGTTTATGAATCACGAAAAGATTGATGCGGAAGGATTCGGCTGGATCACGCGCCAGGTCACGGCCTTTATCGATATGATCCGAGAGGCGAAGCAGAACCGTCCTCAGTTACCGTAATTCGTATGCGGGAGGTGTTGGATGTCCAGATACGTGTGGTTGTCCTACCCGTTGGGGACTGCTGATCCGCGACCGCCGGCGATCCCGGCACCGACGCTGGTCCCGCTGTATACGCTGGAAGTTGATGGCGCCAGTGTGCATACCCTGACCGTGGCCAGCCATACGGGGACGCATGTCGATGCCCCGGCGCACGTTGTTGAGAATGGGGTGGCGATCACCGAGTTTCGCCCTGACGAGTTGATCTTTACCGCACCGGAAGTGATCGACCTGCGAGTGCCGGATGCCCATGTGGTCACACCAGATGATCTGCGGCCATGGCTTCACCGGATGCAGCATGCTGATATTGTCCTGTTTCGCTTTGGTGTTGGGGCGATACGGCGAGAAGACCCCGAACGCTTTTCGTTGCGCTCGCCCGGTTTCGGCATTCCGGCTGCGAAGTGGTTGCGGGCACACTGCCCTTCGCTCCGTGCCATCGGCCTGGATGTGCCGTCCTTGGCCACGATCGCCGCGCTGGAGGAGACCATGGCGGCGCATCACGTGCTCCTTGGTGGTACGGGATGCCGCATGCTGGTCATTGAAGATATGCGCCTGGAGCCGCACTTAACCGGAGTACATGAAATCCGCCTCGCCCCCTGGCTGGTCTGTGGTATGGATAGCAGTCCTTGCAGCGTGATCGGTGTATGTTCATAAATGCGGAAGGAGCGAATGATGCTCGAAGATACTTTTGGTCACTCGCCTTTTGAAAAGATGTTCATGTTGGGCGATGTGTATGGCGTGGGGTATGACGAAGAACGCGCAGCCAGAGCTCCCATCCGTCTCGGCATCATCGGTGCAGGTGGTGTGGCGTTGTCTAAGCATATCCCGGCCATTAAACGCTTGCAGACGATTTGGGAACCTGTCGAGTTAGTGGCGGTCAGCCGTCGCGATGCGCGGGTGGGGAAACAGATCGAGGCCATGTACGGGTGTCGCTGGTACGCGGATTATGCACAGATGCTGGAGAACGAACACCTTGATGGTGTATTGGTGTTGGGGCCTGATGATCTCCATGCCGAACACAGCATCGCCTGCATTGAGCGCGGCATTGCCGTGCTGGTCGAAAAGCCGATCACGCGATCACTGGTCGATTCTGAGCAGATGTGCCGACTGGCCGATACTCGCAACGTGCCGCTGATGACTGTGTCGAACAAGCGCTACAGCCCGCCCTATCGGCGTGCGAAACGATTCGTCACGGACGGTCCGATTGGCGATCCCGCGATGTTCAGCGGTAAGTTTAATCTCGGGTACGACTACGTTGATCTATTCGAGTCCGGCACCATCCACCTCTTTGACCTGGTCCGTTACTTCATGGGCGATGTGGCGACGGTGTATGCCGTCGGTCTGAATAAGTACCATCGGAACCGCCGGCCTTATCCTATCGATAATGCGATGGTGTCCTTTGAGTTTAGCTCGCAATCCGTCGGCCAGCTCTACACTTCGGCCACCGCGGTCAGTCTGAAACCCTGGGAACGGGTGGAGATTTACGCGGAGAAGGCTTGGTTGGCGGTCGAAGATCAGTACGAGTTGCGTGTGTATGATAGTGAGGAAGGCCCGGCGAAAATCTGGAAGCCCGTCATCCCGAATACGCTGTTATTCGATGAAGAGTTCGGCGGTTTTTTGGGGCTGATCGAGAATTTCCTGCAAGTAATACGCGGGGCTGACGCCCCTGTTGTCACCGGATGGGATGGCCATCGCGCCTTTGAACTGAACGTGGCTACTCACCTCTCGCTTGCCCGAGGTGAGGTGGTGACGCTCCCCCTCGATCCTATTAGCACTGATGCTGAGTATAACGCGTGGCTCGCAGCACCACAGCCAGTATAACGGCACTGCGAAGTTGCGTTCGGGAAAGAGATTCATGCAACCCCTGGCTGAGATCGTTTACGATGATCAGTCTTTACACGGGATGCAGTAATTAGAAACTCGGCGTTACGGTGCAGAATATCATGCCGGGCCTCATCATCGAGATGGGCAAAGAGCACGGCGCCAGCGGCATAGTGCGGGCTATACCAGGGCAGGTCGGTACCCAACAGAATTTTTTTCGGGGAGGCGATATCGACAAAGCGCTCGATCACCCCGTTGACGTGCAGGCTTGAGCCCAGCGCCGATGGGGTGCCGCTGCCGGCGGGAAGCATGGTAAAATCGTGAGCGGCATAGACGGCAGTGAGATCGAGATAGATATTGGGAAAATCGCGCGCCAGCGCTGCTGATGTTATCCAATCGCCGTACCCCGCATGCCCCATGAGTAACCGCGCATTCGGATACCGCTGGGCGATACGCTCCACATGTTGCGGTGAGTTGTAGGCACTACCTCCCCAGGTGTGGATCATCACGCATAAGCCATGCGCGTCCGCGTGTGCAAGGACTGCCGCATACGCAGCGCCATCCAGGGGGTAGGTATGGTAGTCCGGCAGGAGTTTGAAGCCGATAAAGCCGTTAGCTCGATCGTAGTCCGACGGCGCCTGTTTCCAGGATGCCTCATAGTGGGGATTCACTGCCCAGTAACCAAGTATGCGACCGGTGAATCGATGTATCGCAGCCTGCATGATCTGGTTGCCACGTGTAAAGTCCCCAAATAGGGCTTCGTGACTGGAGCAGACGATAGTGCGCACACCGCAGCGGTCCATAGCAGCGAGCATTTTGGCTTCGTCGGCAACCGGTAGATACGCGCCGGGGAAATTCGCCCAGTGCCCGTGCATATCGATCATCGGACACGTGTGCGAACGTCCGTCCTCCACATATTCGCGGACAACCGACGACTGTTCGGCAGCGTCGCATGTGCTCGGTGCGATTCCCGGAAGCGGTTGTCCATCCCATGTCAGCAAGCGATGCAGATTTCCTGCTGCTATGGCTTGACGATCAGCCTCTGATACTTCGGCATGCTGCAAGCGCAGCCATGCTCCGCCTGCTGCGTTGTCAGGGTAACCCGATCCAAATACCAGGCGTTCGGCCCCATAGCGGCTAACATATTCTTCAATCAGGCCCTCGACCAGAAGTCCTGAGGTCTCAAGGATCAAATTCGGATAGCGGTCCAGCATTGGTCGAAGATATCGCTCCAAGCTGTGCGGTCCCTGGCTCATGGCAATCACGGTGAGTTTCGGGTGGTCGCGCAACAGATCGCCGATAGCCAGGCAATCGGCTGTAATCATCAGGGGAATATGGTGTGCCGCCAGCATCTCCAGATGCGGCCCAAAGGTCAGACCATCCAGACGATACCGGTGCTCATTCGGAAAGGCTCGCACCGCACGCACTTCATCCCGGCGTAGCTCCGTTAGCAGCGTTTCGGGTGGCGGCAGTTCACCGGTCTGCGGCGGCATGAGCGTGCGTACGGGCAATAACCGGGGGTGTGGTTGTAACTCTACCAATGCGACGGGATCGTACACCGCCGGTGCGCCAAATCGTTGATTGATATGATACGTCACTGCCGCACCGACGCCGCACCGATCCATCTGCGCCAACAGTTGCTCAGGGGTAGCAGCATAGCGGAACGGCGGACGCGGTGGGCGGCCGTACCAGCAGTTACAGTCGAAAGAGTTCATACGCGCACCCAGCGGAACCCCATTGCCTCGGCAAACGTTTCAATCTCTGCTCCATGATCGCCAACACCCAGCGCAATATGGTGGCACGGGCCCTGCTGGCACCAGGCGTTGAAGAAGTCAGGGATCGACCTCTGCACTTTCACTCGGCAGTTGGGATTACCAATATTCAGGATATCGCCTGGTACGACCTCCCCGACTGAATAGATCAGTTTGAGGGTGTCGCCGGCATCGAACTGGGTGAGATTCAACAGAGTCACCGGCCCCTGGCGCATGCGAAAGTCGATACCCAGTCCGTGCCCGGTTTTGCCATGATGCACATCGAGGTGCTGCAGCCGGGGGCGTCCATCGGCGACGTTGACATTACTGGGTCCATCGTGGCCCACAAGGATGAACTCCTCGTCGTGATCAATGGCAAAGAATTCGACAAACATCCCGCCGCCTCCCAGGAGATCGAGGACTTTCATTGCCATCGCTGTCTTGACATCACCCTCCGTCACCCCGGGTCGGCCTAACGCTGCCAGTCGTGACACCGCCAGTGCGGACTGCGCGCGCAACTGGGTGATCAGTTCCTTTTCCCCCCACCAGTAGTAGCCGAAAGCGTTGATATCATGACGGGTGATCACTTCGTCGTATGCGACGGCGATCTGTGCTGACAGCCGAAGGTGCGCATTGGTCACCGTTGCATCGACATCATACATCGTGCGAAACTGATGGTACATCTCCTCCAATTGCTCATCGGTCACCCTATGGAACGCTTCCTCGATTTCCTCGACTTCCGGGCGTTTCAGCAAACGACCCGTCGCACGTAATAGGCGGTGTTCGTCGGTAGGCATGTCGGTCATGTGCGTATAGGTAGCGCCGATCACGCCGAAGTTGAGCGTTCGGAATTTGCGGGCAGCGGCAGCACCCCGGCAATCCGCCTCGACCTCGTGCCAGAAATGCTGCTGTCCGAAGTGACCGGTACGTACGAGAAACGGCTTGTCGAGAGTAATGAGCGTCGCGGCATATTCCGGTACGCAGCATGGTCCTTCATGATACAGATACTCAGCCGTATCAGCCCTGGCATAGTCGTACGTACTATCCACATGGGCATTGAGAATGCGGATGGGACAGCTTACGTGCTGCACCGCCGGAGTTACGACCATTCCCGTGGTGTAGCCCAACGGGAAGATTAACAGCAGGTCGATCCCTTCGCGTTGAAACAGCTGACCAGCCGCCATGGACTTCTCGGGAGTATCCACGATCTCTGGAGCAATTACCGTGCCAATGGTCTGCAAACGTTCCCGGAACTGCGACCACATCGCTTGGCAGCGTGCCTGCAGCCCGGGGAATTGTTCCCAGTAGATCGCATGCCCGGTCGGCAGCACGCCGATACGCGGGTGTGGCACACGAGCAGATAACGATGACTCATTCTGGTAGGGTACACTTGCTTGCATCATGATGTTGTCCTTATTGTATCTCGGTATAGGCGATATGCAGCCAGTCACAGAGCAGGCGCAGTTCGGCAGTGTAGTTGCCAGCCCCACCATTCCAATGGTGTCCGGCGCCACATTGTGCCACGCGTTGCACGATGGTTTTTACATTTTCGGTAAACCGCACGCGCAGTGGCGTACCTTCGTAGGACAGATCAGTTTCGATTCCCGTGCCACGCAATGCTGCAAGGCGTAGCCCTTGCCTACCGTACATGAGATTGATCAGGGTAACCGGACCATGCAGACGTGTAGCGTACTGGATTGCGAGGCCGTCCAATGTTTCGATGGAGGCGTGTAGACAGATATCGCAGGGATGTGCAGCCAGCGAGAGAGCTCCCCCGCCGCAGTGGGAGAACAGGATGCTGTTGTCCTCCGGGTATTGGCGCAACAGATCGCCGTTAAACGCCGGGCGTCCGCTCCAGCGCTGCAGCAATGCCATCAGGATGGTGGAGTGCAGATCGCCCTCGCAGGCCGCGGCGATCCCATCATCATTCAATCGTGCTACCGCCAGGCACACTTTGGATTTCAAGTGGGGGAAGCAGTTGATTGATAGTGCGCCAAGGTTGCGTTCCTTCGCCAGGCGCAATGCCGCCAGCATGTAACGCGCGGACGCGAGACCATCCGCCTCCTGCACCTGAACATGTCCGACGCAACGGCATGTATCTTGCCAATACGCGACAGCGTCATGCTCGGAGACGTTCTCTGCGAGAGCATATAACTGCTCAATAGGCAAGGGGACGACCGTCACCCCCAATTGCTGTGCCAGAACATATTCATCCACCGCCATGCTGAACATGATGGGGCAATGGCCGCCGACATACCCCACGCGCAGCGTGCGCAGCAGGTGCATCGCCAGTGCGGCACGTGCGAAGACATGCAACTGCGCCATGCTCTCGGCATCATCAATATCCGTGCTCACCAGCATGTAGCGCTTATCCAGGTTGTAGAGCGTCGCGGTGATGAGCGGTCCGCACACCAACGAGAGGCAACCGATTTCACGCTCCACCACCCAGAGAAAAATGGGGACATCACATGCCTGCAGCAGTTCGACGATGAAGTAGTCAGGCACAAAGGTTGTGATGACGACAACCAGACAATCAACATCCTGGGTGGCTAATTCCTCGCCCGCTTGCCTGGCGGTCGCTTCATCAGTGACCAGTGTCGTGGTCGGCACGATGTCAAAAGGCTCCTGTGCGAGGACGGCCAACATCTCATGATATTTCGGTGCACACATCTCCTCACCCAATTGGTAACCTGGATACGCTAGCGCTACTACCCCCATGCGAGGAGATGCCGTTGTATTTTGTCTGTGCTGAATTTGTGTTGGCGATTGCACCTCAGTCGACATGAAGTCCTCCTCATCCCCAGCATTGATCTGCTTACCATTTGATGATACGGCTGCCATGTTATGGACAACAAGGAAAAGAGCGCGTAAAATTACGCAACTGTTGCGTAAGGAAAGAGAATGGCTTCTATTCGTGAAATCGCACGGTTAGCCGGTGTTGCGCCGTCCACCGTCTCGCGCGCGTTGCGCAACGCCCCGTCCATTTCTCCGGCGACGCGCGAGCGTATTCGGTTGGTGGCAGATGCACACCAATACTCGACAGATCACTGGGTGCAGCGATTGACCGTCGGGCGCTCTCGTACTATTGGTGTGATACTGCCAGAGGTCACTACTTCGTTTTATGCGCGCGTATTACGAGGCATACTGGAGGCAACACGTGCGGCGAACTACCACGTGCTCACCGTTGAGACGCACTCCCAATTGTTGCACACGTATCGTGCGATACAGTCGCTGGTGGAGCAGCGCGTCGATGCGGTGCTCATAGCCAATGAGCATCCTGACCCGATCCCGCTGGAAGCCATCCAGTTGTTGCGCAAGCACGGAATCGTGCCCATCGGATTGGATTCTACGCCTTTCAGTGCGCCGGTCGATAGTGTATCGACCGATGAAAACCAACTGGCAGAAACGATCGTGTCCTACCTGATGGCGCTCGGGCATCGTTCTATTGCGTTCGTGGGGTTGGTTCCCAGCGATCGTCTCTTTAGCCGGGGAGAAGCCATGGCGCGTATCATGCGGGCGCATGGTCTACAGACGAGCAATTTTGTAGATACCAATACGAAGGATTATCGAGCTTTTGATGCGGTACATGCCTGGAAGCAATTGCTCCACGCGCATTCCCGGCCAACCGCGGTCATTACATGGGAGGACCGCATTGCGGCGAAATTTGTCCAGTCTGCTGCTGCACAAGGCATCGGTATTCCACAGCACATGAGCGTGATCGGTTGTGCGAATATGGAGTTCGCCGAATTACTCGTGCCATCGTTGACCACGGTTGAACAACACCCCGAGGAGATTGGGCGTCGCGCTTTCGCGCTGGCTCAACAGCGTAAAGGACAGGGAGATGGACTTCCCATCCAGACGATCACCATTCCTGTATCGCTTGTCGAACGCGCTTCCTGTCATCGACCTTACATTATGCATCCCTCACGCTAATCCCTTGTGAGTTGTACATCACTCTCCCGTACAATTAGATTGTGTTGATACCCGTCAGCATGATCAGCGCCGGAGGTTTTGCGTCGTGATAAGGCACCGACGGGGTTCGCTGCAGATGACCGTAGGGGTTGGTGTCGCTACATAAGGATAGGCAATCTGTGCCGTGCCGTGCTCAGTCGAGTGGCAGACAATTGGATCGAGTCATCCTGTTACATAGCGCTCACATATTCTCCCTGGGCAAGCATCTGCCGTATCCGGTGAGGGCTATGCCGGTGAAACGTGTGAAAGCAACTCGAGAAATACGCTGGGTGGGGGATGCCGACGCTTTTCGCGATCTCCGAAATCGGCAGTGTGGTGTTCACCACGAGGGTATGGGCCTCATACATACGGAGCTTGTGCAGGTACGACATCACCGTTTCATCGGTGAGTCGGCGGAAAGTTCTTGTTAAGGTACGCCGGCTCACTCCGACATAATCGGCCACATCGTCGAGTGTAATGAGCAGATGTAAATGTGTACGGAAGTAGTGGTCGATCACTTCGACGAATTCCGATTCTTCCTGGCATCTGGGCTCGCTGTTTTCTTGGGTCGCACTGGCCAGTTGGAGGGCGCGAGCGAGGATGGCGCATAGATACCGATGAGTTCGATCTCGCCATCCTGGTAACCGCTGGGCAGCCTCATCGAACAGAAGTTGAATCTCCCAAAGAACATTGGGCATCAGCGCCTGCACCGGTGCACTCACGGGTACATGTGGATTAATGCTGAAGCAGATTGCAAGCAATTGACTCGGTGCATCTGGGGAATGGTACGCATGCGTAGCTTCAGGACCATGCAATTGTACGGTGCCACGCTCAAGTACTCTGCCGTTATCAGTGAGGTCATGTATGGGATGCGAAACTACGATATGCACTTCATAGTTCGGGTGGGCGTGCGGCATAATACACCCCCCAGCCTTCAGCGGAGAAAAACCAAAGTGGTGGAGAAACAGGTGGTGCTCACCGATGGTGAGTTGGGGAGCAACCGAACGAATCTGTTGAGCGAGACGTGTTAACTGCCGTAGACTATACGGCAACGGTGGCGACTCCGGCAGCATGCAATCTCACCTCATCTTAATAGTCCCTGGGGAGGGCAAAGCGCCGGGTAACGACTTTTTCTTCCGTGTAGAAGTCGACGATGCGCGCTCCTTGCACTTTGATATCGGACAAGTGCGAGGCTTTGCTTCCCCCAAAGGGGAAATAGGCCACCGGCGCCGGAACTCCCACATTGACACCGATCATACCACACCGCGTTTCTATTTCAAAATGTCGCGCCCAAGCGCCATTTTGCGTATAGATCGACGCGCCATTGCCATACGGGTGGGCATTAATCGCATCAATCGCTGCGTCCAGCGAGGCAAACTGAATGAGACCGACCACAGGGGCAAAGACTTCTGTCTGTTCAAGGTGCGATCCGGGCTCGACATGTTCGAGGATTGTGGGGCCGAGAAAGAAACCGCATGGATGCAGGGGAACCGACGAGCGCCCGTCCAGCAGTAGCGTTGCTCCCTCGGCTAACGCTTGATCGATAGCAGTGAGCGCACGTATGCGCGCCTGGGCAGAGATGACCGGTCCCATCACAAACGATCCATCCGTATCGGAGCAATCAAGTGGATTACCCACAAGTATCCGCTGTGCTGCTGCTACCAGATCAGCCTTCACCCGTGCATAGGTCTCTTCGCCGATACAGGCGATGATGGAGGCCGCCATACAGCGTTGTCCGGCACACCCGAAGCAGGAGGTGAGCATGTTGGCGATGGTATGTTTCATCTCGGCATCCGGCATGACGACCAGATAGTTCTTTGCTGATCCTAATGCTTGGCAGCGTTTACCCTGTTGAGCACATTGTACGGCTATCTGTCGAGCTACGGTTGTTGAACCGACAAATGATATGCCGCTCACCCGCGGATCGTTAAGCCAGGCTTCAGTGACTGTCCGGTCGCCATGTACAAGATTGAATACCCCGGGTGGCAAGTCCAGACGATCGATGAGCGCAGTAATATGTGTCATGCTAAGCGGCGTTCGTTCGGAAGGCTTGAGGACAAACGTATTTCCTGTGGCCATTGCATACGGCAGAAACCAGAATGGGACCATCAACGGGAAATTGAATGGCGTAACGCAGGTGAACACCCCAAGGGGCAAGCGCAGAGTCTCGACATCGATATCCATCGCAATGCCGGGAACTTTTTCCCCTCGCATCAAGTAGGGCATTCCACAGGCCATTTCGATATTCTGCAGCGCTCGTTTTACCTCCGCCTCCGCATCGGGCAGTGACTTACCCATTTCGGTGACAATCATCCTGGCGAGTTCATCGCTTTGTCGAGAGAGTTCATCGTGCAGGCGGAAGAGATATTGCGTCCGCGTGGGTACCGGCGTTTTCGACCAGTGGGGGAATGCCTGCTGTGCGGCGATAATCGCTTCATGTGCATCCTCCTGCGGTGAGAGGGGTACGTGACCCAATACTTCTTCCGTACTGGGGTTCAACACAGGAAGAGTTACCATTGCGCTGGCATCACGCCAGCAACCATCGATGTAGTTTTGTAACAGGCGACTCACCGTTGTTCGTTCCTTTCTCCAGGCTATTGTGCCGTGTGGACCTGCAGGTGGCGTGCTCATACATGGGCTGTTGGTTGAAACGTTTCCAATAGTCCCCAGCCAGCGTCTATGAACTGCGACAGCGTGCGTTGGGTAGCGCCATAGGTGATGAATTCATCGGACTGCATACCGGTTGGCTCGTACGCACGTATAAATTCTGGAAGGAGAAATAGCCGTCGGATAATACTCGGATCGACCGGTTGGTCGATCCGCACTTCTCGGGGAACCGTGGGCTGCAGCAATAATTCCTGAATGGTCGGATGCAGTGACATCACCAATGCGCCGCCGGCTAACGGCAACATATGATGTATGCCTCGTAAGGCCGCCACAATCAATGTTGCCTCATACTTCCGCTCCTGAAAGATGGTGTAGGCGCGCTTGGTGACCGCTAATCCCGCAGTGCAGATGTCTGATTCCTCGATTGGCGCCTGCTGGTCGTGCGCGATATCGCGCAGGTAGTCATCCAATCGTCCGATCATGATGACGGCATAACAGGAACCCGGCACGATGCCGGCTCGCTGCGCGCGGACCCGTCCCTTGCGATGCCGCTCGGCGACGGCGATGACCTGGGGAACTGTAAAGCTCACCGTCGCTGTGGTCGAGATGCCAAGGGCTGTGCATTCTTCGAGTACCGCGAGTCCGGAGGCCGTGACCGGGAGTTTGATCGAGATATTGGGCGCCCAGGCATGCCAGCGTTTTGCCATATCCAGCATGGCCGCTGCATCGGTCGCCAGGCGCGGATTCACCTGAGCACATACTTGCCCCTGTCGTCTCTTCGTACGTTCGTATACTGGGAGGAACACTCCGGCGGCGGCCTGGACGATTTGCCGCAAGTGGACTTCAGCTCGTTCTGCCGGGGAGAGGTCATTGGACATCGCATCCTGCACTCCCGACTGGTACTCCGGTGTTTGATACAGGGCCTGTTGTGCCAACACCGGATTTGTGGTTACACCGGTGGCACCATGCTCCAATGCGCGGCGTAAATGGTAGGGCAGGGCGGAGTCATTCCACCAGGCAGTCGGTGTGGTGCCTAGCCACTGTAGATATGACGTGGTTGCCATATTGATTGCTCCTCTAGAGATGATAAGCAGATCTGATGTTCAGGCTATGACTTGGCGGAGTTCGCAGGTTTCGTGATCCGGGCCATAGAAGTATGCCATCCATACCCCCGGGCGGTATTCGGTAGGTTCGCTATAGAACTCGACGCCGTACGCCACGAGCCGATGGTAATCCTGCCAGATATCATCTGTTCGCAAGCCTAGATGAGTGAAGCCGTAGTCAGCCTGGGAACGCGTATGTGGGATGGGGCTGCCCTGCGGGTCTCGATATTCGAACAGTTCCAGGATATGGCCGTTCACCGATTGCACATGCGCCAATCGTGCACTGCACCGGGGAATACCGACGACATCCCCGAACCGTCCATCCGGAGGACAGTCGATGATGCGGAGGAGGGTACACTGTAGCAGTTCGCAGTAGAACGTGATTGAGCGTTCCAAGTTGGCGACGCTTAACGCCGTATGCTCAAATTGCAGTCTCATACCCTGCTCCCTTCCGGGCAGCTCGCACTTCGGCGTGCGCCTGTTCAATCCATTAACAGACCACCATTGACATCGAGAATTTCGCCGGTGATGAACTGTGCTCTCTGCGATGCCAGAAAGGTCACCGCTTCGGCGATATCTTCCGGTTGACCATAAGTCCCCCAGGGAATCTTACCGAGGATAGCAGCATGTATGTCATCGCTCCATGCTGCAGTTAACGGGGTGTCGATCTGTCCTGGACAGATCGCATTTACGTTAATTTTGTATTGCGCGACAGCACCAGCAAACGACTTGGTCAGGCAGATCACCCCGGCTTTTGACGCAGCATAATGTGCGCCGGCGACAATGCCTCCGACCTTACCGGCTACTGAGGCGATGTTGATGATCTTCCCGCCGGCATCCATCATCACCCGGACGGCCTGTTGGCACATCAGAAACGTGCCACGCAAGTTGATCTGCATCATCCGATCCCATTCCTCAGCGGAAATCTCCAGGATGGGAGTCAATAGACAGATACCGGCGTTGTTTACCACAATGTCTACATGGCCGCACTGTGTGAGTACTTGTGCAAACAGGTCTTTGATGGAGGTTTCTGATGCTATATCCGCTCGCACGACCAGTGCTTTTTGCCGCGAGAGCATGTTGGCGGTTTCCTGTGCGCAATCTCTGTTGATATCGGCAATCACCACCTGTGCTCCTTCACGTGTAAGTGCGTGGCAAATCGCACGTCCGATCCCTTGGGCACCTCCGGTAACAATCGCGACTTTACCTTCCAGATCGTCTGACATAAAGGACTCCCTTGGTGATGGTTGGTATGATATGTGTGTGGATAGCGTAGCACCGTCCTGCTCTTTTTACTATCAAAAGTGGGACTATTTCATTAAGAATCGGGCCATCATGATTCTCCCGTCCTAGAAAAGGAAAGAGTACTGCGGAGTTCCCGTGAGGCGTGCATATGTCAAACTATCAAAATCGGGAAATAGTTTATAGGATTCGGGCAACTTCTTCAGCCGAAGGGCAGTACTCCGGCATCAGTTCAACAGGATGTTACGAGCGCACATGTGCAGAGTGACGTGCCAACCCCGGGACTATGTGTCACCCGATAGGTGTGGGGAGGAGAACGAAGGGATTCAGGAAAGGGCAATAACCTACTGGCAAGGGGTGTGACGATTATTTGGGGTGTAAGCGGTACTCGCTGGGGCTACAGCCTTCGCTGCGTTTGAAGACGCGGTTGAAGTGCGTGAGGCTGTTGAAGCCACAGGCAAAACAGATCTCCGTAATACTCTTGTCCACATCGGCCAGAAGGCGTTTGGCCTCCTGGACCCGACGCGCCTGCACGTATCGCGTGAAGGGGATGCCCATCTCCATATGAAACAGGTGTGAGAGGTGGGAGGTCGATAACCCGGCATTCGCTGCAGCCTCGGAAAGCAATGGTTCGGCATCCTGAAAGCGTTCCTCGACAAATGCTTTGGTTTTTCGTACTGCCGGATGCTCCAGGTTCGCTTCCAATTGGTGAATACGCCAGGTACTGGTGCACAACTGTTGGGCGAAGACCTTCAGGAGACTCAAAATGTGCGTGAGGTCGCTTTTCGGCATCCATGGCACCCTGGCATAGGCTTTGCGCAAACGTTGCTCGGGGATGTCCAGCCACGAAAGGCGGCGATACCAACGCACAAACCTGGCCTCAGAAGGGCGTGCGGTCAACACCTGACCGGTCGAGAGCGTCGCCATATGCACACCGTGAATACGGATCGGGATCACCATATCGTAGAATCCCGCGTGGCACATATACAGGTGAGCTTCGCCATCTAGCGCAGCCTGGATGGAATACCGGAGGTCACAGGCTTGGCAGCGGCGCCGCCCTTCGGTAGTGCTCCGGATCAAAGTACAGAGCGGATTGCCGGGATCTCCATCTACCCCAATGCAGTAATGGGATTCATCAGCCGTGTGCAGGGCCATCTGGAGGCCGGTAAGACGCTTGAGAATCAGGGCAAACTCTCGAAACTCAGGCGATTCTGCTAATTGGCCAAACAGCAGCATGTCTGCCGAGGTGAGTGGTGGGGTGACGAGTGTATTACACGCCTGTTCGTTGCTATACATACTATAGATTATCTCGTGTCTCAAAAAATATGTAAAGGTTATCGAAAGAGAAGTGGAGCCATTCCTCTGTGATGGACCTAGAGTATACGCACGGCCGCTATCTTGCCTACTAGCACATCAGCGGAAAGGGTTCATGAATCTGGGCGATGACTTAGCGTTTCGTACCAGAAGACAGGTCTTTCTGGTCATTTTTACGGACAAGCAGGAAAGTGAGATCAACATGCAAATCGATTGGGCAGCGTATTTAGGCCAGTACGATGTAGTGTATGAGCAGCAGGCGCGGGTTTGGCAGGACGGGATGGCGCTCGGCAACGGGTCGCTAGGGGCGCTCGCCTACGAGCCCTTCCACCCCGAGTGGGCCATTAACAAAAGCAACGTGTGGGATTACCGCCATCCCGCGTTTCAGCGCTTCAGCACTGACGCGGTTCGCCGGTTCGATGCGGAGGGCAAGCACTACCAGACCGAGATGGCCAAAGAGAACCTTGGCGGTCAAGGCTGCTACCCCTGCCCGAAGACCTGCGGCCAGTTGCGCATCCGCTTCGGTCACGAGTCGGTCTACACCCCCGGCCACCGCATCAGCAAGCGGCTCGCCCTCT
>JAGUZN010000013.1 GCA_020060775.1 Armatimonadota bacterium | reverse complement strand
TCGCCCTGCAGCATCTCACCAACGTGCGCGTCATCCCGCAAACCCACGTCATGCTCGCTCAATGGTGAGGCCGGATAGCGCCGCAATATAACAGGAAGCGGGCAGGCTGAAATCAGCCCGCCCGCTTCGTACAGTCACAATGCACCGCGCTGCCGTGTGCTCCGTTGTTCTGAACCCACCCTCGAACAGGGGGATACCCTTGCCGGAAAGCCGCCGGAACGAAGAACTCGCGCCGTTGTCTCTTCGGTATCAGGCTCCAGAACTTGTGTGTTGGAACGGAACAAGTAGGAGCCGAATCACTAACAGCACAGTAGCATTGTGAACCTGTTTTCTACCTGTAGTATACCACACACCCCCCGCATCTTCAATCGCGCGGGACTTCTTTCGGCGATTAATGAAGACCAATGTGCCGATCTCGCACACGCGGCACCAAATGTCACATGCACACGACGCACACTGTAGCTATTTATCATCCAGCTCCTGGGTACCGGTGTAGTGTTCTTGCACACCCTCCGCAAAACCCGCATCCCCATTGGCGATTTGGCGCTCGATCACCGTGTGCCCTTGCCAGTCACGGTGAGTCATGTCAGCACCGAATCGTAACAGTGCCTCGACAACCTCCTGATTACTGGCAAGAAACAATGGGGTCTCATGCCAACGGTTTTCCGCATTCACATCGGCACCAGCCAGACACAGTTGCTCGATAACCCGTATATGCCCGTGATTTGCCGCCAGGAAGAGGGGGGTCATACCATGGCAGTCACGGCTCTGCAATTGCTGCGAATCATGCTGGAGCAGGATATCAACTGCTTCTTCACTGCCCATGAGCGCAGCATAATGCAAAGGAGTGCGCGCGATAGGACCTGGGTGAGGTTTGGCACCATAGTGGTACAGCAGATCGATGATACCCACATCGCCTTTACCGGCCGCATAGTGCAGTGCCGTCATGAGGGCAGGATTCGGTTGATTGGGATCAGCACCGTACTGCAGCATGATCTCCACCACTCGAGCAGAGCCACCGAGAATAGCTTCATGCAATAAGGGACATTTCAATGAATGGAGCTGCCGATGGTTCAACAGTAACAGCCATCTCACGGCGGGTGCAACCCCGCGCTTGGCAAAGAAACGGACAATGCTTGAAGAGATAGGGGTATACGTCACGGCGAATATCAGGCATAGCAGCAGGAATACAATGCGTGCGATGTGACTGTACAACAGGATGGGGATGGTTGTTCTAGCCAGCGCAGTGATCGGTGGATAAGTGGATACAATGACTAGACAGATGAGAATGCCCGCAGGAAGTGCCCATCGATTCTTCCACCAGAGATGCCCGTCACGCCTAACTCGTTCATCCTCCTCGTCCTTCCAGTACACCGCGACAGCCTGCTCGACTTCCGCAAAGACTGCACTTTTCCACTTTCTGCTATAGTTGTGTAGGTATCCACCCCAATAGGCTCGTGCGTTCCAACGTTCGTTCAGCAGGGCGTCCGGCAAGGCGTGCACGGCATCAATGAGATCACTTGCCTGCTGCTTTCTCCCGTTCGCAACGAGGTGAAGTATCTCGTCAACCGCGATAGAGAAGACCGGCATATATGCCCTAACTTCCTCACTATTGACTGGGGATACGCGCCCATAGCATAACCGATCAGCGTATTGAAAGTGCCTCTGTAATTGCTGGGAGGTTTTTTCATCGGCACCAGCCTGCTGAAGCAAGGCATCTCGAAAGGACGGGACATCGGGCGTTGATGATTCAGCCGCCCGGATATGTTGCTGGATGGTGCTGAGGAGGCAAGCGGTACCGGAATGGCTGATCGTTGAACGCACATGGACGAATGCCGCACCGAGGGTCAGCAGGAAAGGCGCCCAGAGCGAGTTCGGCTGGCTATCAGATAGACTGTCCATATTCGAAGGCGCCGCAGTCATCCTGATCTCTCCCATGTGATCGTTGTGCCGCAATATCATTTCTATTCACCGTGTCATAGTTCCTTGAAGGGGTATCGGCCGTGACAGACTGGCCCATTGGCCATGCTCCGACATGTCTGCGGTGTGATGCGGGTATATACATCACTGATGATCGTGCAGCCGGATCATCGCTGGTACGACCGGCTGCTTCTACCTTGTCCTGCCGGGTTGAACCGGGGCTGTCTCGGCAGGGAAAAGTCACCGTACAGGCGAACGTGTATTGCAGCACATGAGTTATCCCACGGCAACTGCGGCCCAGCCATCACAGGACGATGCGCTCGTTCGTCGCGCACAACAGGGCGACGAGGCGGCCTTCGATCGCCTGGTGGAACTGTTCGCCCCGCGCGTCTATCAACTCGCCTACCGTCTCACCAATAATCCCGAGGACGCCCGCGACATGGCCCAGGAGGCGTTCGTGCGCGTCTATCAGGCCCTCCCGCGTTTCAAAGGCGATGCCGCTTTTTCCACCTGGCTCTACCGCATCGTCACCAATCTGTGCTACGACGAGCTCAAACGCCGTCGCCGGCGTGCACCGACCTTCTCCGAAACGCACGATGATGACGAGTTCTCGCCGGACGAGCTGACGAGTGCGGCCGAGGGCACTGAAGATGCGTTGCTGCGCCGCGAACGCCAGCAGGCCGTGCGCCGAGCCATCACGCAGCTTCCCGAGATCTTTCGCCTGGTGTTGGTGCTCTACGACATCCAGGGACATTCCTATCAGGAGATTGCCGATATCCTGCGCCAGAACATCGGCACGGTCAAATCCCGCCTGAACCGCGCGCGGCATATGCTGCGCGAAGCCCTGTCGGCAGAGCGGGAACTTTTCGAAACACGGGACAGTCGAACTGTATGATGCGCGATCAGCATGTCGACGAGCAGTATACGGCCTATCTCGAAGGCACCCTGACGGAGGAAGTCCGGCAGCAGGTGGACGCCCACCTGCGCGCGTGTCCGCGCTGTGCCGCCGCGCTGGATGAGATGCGCCTGCTGGTGGAGGACCTCCACGCGTTGCCCGCGGTGCCGCCGCCCGCCGAGTTTG
>JAGUZN010000026.1 GCA_020060775.1 Armatimonadota bacterium | reverse complement strand
TTGGCCTGGGGCGCCAGCGATCTTGCATCAGAGGTAGGCATGCACTATCATAGCACAAACGTTGGCGATTGTCTACCTTACTATTGTCTGAGTAGTAATTCGTGCCTTCTCGGTAATTTGATTTTTCAATCAGAATTGGCTACCAATATAGGGCCATATCGGCAAGGCTCTCACTGGGCTTCAACACGCTCTGCATCCCTATGACCTGTTGTTGTGGGTGTTTTACACACCGTCCTGCTCCCCCGGATCATTCACCCGGGGAAGCAGGCACAGTCGCCCGCAGGGGAATCGAGATAGCGCGGGGCGGTCCCCATGCTCTCCCTACTGTCCTTTACCGGCATTTTCCGTGAAGGTGCGGTAGACTTTCCGGACCTCGCAGACCGCCGGCAACTCGGGGGCAAGGGCATCGAGCATGGTCATCCATTTTTTCGCGCTGGCGGTGTCTTTCGCGGCCATGGCGCGTTTCAGCTGCAGGCACATCGCGGAGACTGCGCCCTGCGAGAGCCCCATGCGGTAGGCATCCTCATCCGCCTGCGCCAGGTCGGCCAGGTTGAGAGTTTTCAGCGTGCCCTGGACGAGGGCATGCACCTCGCGGGCCTGGTCCATCTTGCCGCCCCGCATGAGCCCGGCATAGAGCGGACCAGCCATCCGCACCGGGAAGAGCACATCCTGCCGGTTCGTTCCCCACTGAATCAGCTCCACATAGGGCTGCGCCTGCTCAGCGTACGCTTCCGGGTATTTTTGCAGGATACCGAAGTACGGTTCAATCAATGCATCGACCCAGCCATTCGGGTTGCCCATCATGGCCAGGGCATCCCACAGTCCCTGTGAGAGTTGCTTGGCCTTCGCAAACTGGCCGTCCGCGAGCATCATCTCCAGGGCAGGGGTCGAAATCGCCGCCGGCAGGTAGATATCTTTCACCGAGGATGCGCCCTGCGCAACTTCCAGCAGCAGCATCGCCTGTTCGACAAAGACCTTCGGATGCTGCTGCGATTGGTGGTAGAGCCAGAGCATCTGCGCCCGCAAGCCCTCCGGACCACTCGGGAGTTGACTTAAGCTGGTGATCTGATCGAGTTTTGCGGCAAAGCCCGTGGGGTCAGCGGCCATCTGGGCGGCATAGTCCTCGGCGGTAATATACTGCCACATTTGAAACGGAGATGGATTCATCCGCCGTGCGACCCCCTGCCAGATGCCCTCAGCTTTCTGCTGTTCTTTTGTGAGGGCGTAGGCCTTCAGTAACGTGCCATAGTAACAGGCATTCAGGGTCCAGATGAATTCCGGCTGTTCACGCATGAGCGCTTCAAACACCTGGATGCCCTCGGCGTACTGTCGGTTGTCAATGTAGGTATTGGCCAGATAGAGGCGTGCGTACTGATAGTTTCCACACTGTGGGAACTCCTTGAGCACCTGCTGATAGAGCGTGATGACTTTGGCCAGATCGCCCTGCGTGCGGGCATCCTGTGCGGCCGCCATCAGTTTGTTCTCAGGCGGTTCTCCCTGGGCATAAAGCACGGTGGTGCAAAACACGAGTCCGAACGTGATGAGGAGGGACATGAGTGTGACGTGGCGTCGAGCGTCCAGGTGCATAGCGTTCCCCTTCCTGTATCCATAGAACTACGGTGATCCGAGTGTTGCGTCATTGTGTGACGGCTGTTGCATCTGCGAATAACGCACATCGGTTACAGAGCAACCGCTAACTACTTTAACAACACATACCTGGTGTCGTCAATAGCGCTTCGCTCGATTTTCGTATTTACTTTCACCCACACAATTCATGCTTCGTGTCTCACTTACGGGGTGAGTGCTGGTGGAGGATCGAACTCCATGGCACACGCATCCTGGAAATGGGTCAAGGCGGCCTGCGTCATCGGGTGGTCGGGGGCCAGGGTGACCATCAGGTCCAGCCAGTGCTGCGCCCGCGTTCGATTGCGTCCCGCCAGCGCGCGACGGAACTGGAGAAAGAGCGCATCGAGGGGGCCGCTGGTGATCCCGGTGGTATACGCTTCACGGTTCTCCACGAGCAGGCGATGTTCGTGATGTGCCGCCAGGACGGTGCAGAACGCCTGGTAGATGGCCTGGGCATCGCGCAAGCGTCCCGCCTTGATCATCACCGTGATGAGCAGTGGACCGAGCCGGCCATACACCTGCGCTTCGTCGCGGGAGGCCACCCGCTGCATGCCATCCACCACGAGCGCGGTGCATTCGTCCAGGCGCTCGGGGCACCAGGTCTGCACCGCGGTGATGAACGCGGCGATCTCGCCTCCGCGCCAGGTCGCCATCGCCGGGGCACTGACCTGGTGTAATCTTCGAGAGACCGCACGAGCCTCGGCAAAGCGTCCCCGCTCCAGTAAATGCCGGTACAGCCGGCAGGCGAGGGTGAAGGCCCACTCGGCTTCCGCAGCCGTGTGCACCTGGATCAACTCAGTCTGCAAAAGCGGCAACGCGTAGGCGATGAAGTCATCGGGTTTGGTCGCCTCGAGCTGTGCCAGCCGACGAAGGCGCTCGTAAGGGGTCATGTCGGCGAACCCGGTGAGCAACGGGGCAGCGGGTGTGGAAGAGGCTGACGTGGACTCAGCATCCAGCAGGCGGGAGAGCAGCAGCGGATCGCCCCACCGCTCGACCGCCTGGCGCCAGAGTGCCGCCGCCTCCGCCTCCTGCTGGCCTGTCCGGTAGAGACGGTACAGCCTGACCGCGCCGTCGCGCACATCCGGCGAGTCCCACTCGCGCAGCAGCAGGGTGCGCAAGGTGGATATCGCCGCCTCCTCCTGGCCCTGTGTTTCGCGAATGATCGCCAGCTTCAACAGGGCGGCGTCCACCTGGCGATGCGTGGGAAAGCGGGTCGTGAAAATCTCGAACAGCCGGCCGGCCGTCTCGTAGCGCTGCTCCGCATAGGCCTGTTCGGCTTGCGTCAGAATCTGCTGTTCCGGACTCGGTTGGGCCAGCCCCGCCCGCGTCATCCCCCCGAGCAGCAGCCCGGTCACGATCACCAGGAGCAACGTCCGCGCCCGCTCCCCCACCCTGCGGCATGCTCTCTGGCGCACAGGGGGTCGGCGCGTGATCGCTACTATCATCCTCCACAGGCTCGGCTGGTACACGCGCGCATTACTCCTCTCCCAGGACAACGGCACCTCACCGTGGCGGATGGCGCATCGGCCGTCGCCACCGGCGCAAGGTGGAAGAAGACGATCCCGGACGCCGGTGCGATCGTCACCGTCGACTCCTGCACGACCGCCGTCGGGGCACCCATCACCCGGGCAACGCATCGCGTCACGGGCATTGCGATAGGGGCGTACATTCTCTTTTCGCCTCGTGGGGCGTGAAGGCCTGGGGCTCGCCGCGGGTCATGCGTGCCGCAGAAAGGTTCACCCGTCCGATCATAATGCCGTTGTCGACGCTCCAAATTGCGGTATATCCACCTGACAGCGGTTCAGGGTCCACGTAGGTCATGGCCAGACGATTATCGAGGAAGACCTTGATCTCTCCCCCGCGCTTCTCGATGCGGGTGGGGAACCATTGCCGGTGCCCCATGGGCAGCAAGTGCTCGGCCGCCGTGCTGGTCTGCACGACCTGGCCGTTGCGCAGGAGCATGGTCGTGGGCCGACCGTCACGCCGGCCGTGGCGGATCACGGTGTACCCCGTGTTGACGTGTTGCCCATCGGCGCAGATGGTGAGATTCAGGTCGCGGTATCGCCGGTAGTATTCCGCATCCGCCCCCACCTGCAGCATCTTCACCCCCAGGTAGGCTTCGACCACCTGATCGCCCTCCAGGCGGTATTTGCTCCACACGGTGGGCGTCCCGGCCCCGAATCCGCCGAACCAGTTCCAGTAGGGGGTGCAGGTGTAGCGCGCCATGACCGCCCAGATGCCGCTCTGCGTCACCCAATCCACCGGCGAGGCCTCGAACGCCTCGCGGATGCGGTCCGAGTCGATGGTCACCCTGGCCGCCGGCAGCGCCGGCGTCGTCACGACGAACCCGACCTGCTCCGCGGGCAGCGGGTGTGGATCGCGATAGACCACCAGGCGGTCTTCCCGCAGGAGCGAGGGTTCGCCCAGACACTCCTCGGGGTCCAACTGGTGCGCGGACACCCGCAGGTAGCTGCCCAGACGCTCAACCACAAGGCGCGTGCGCGCGGTCATCGGCACGGCGGCCTCCCCGACGACTGCCGCCTGCCGGTAAAGTTTGACCAGGCCGCCTGCAGGCGACGGGTGCAGTTCCAACCGGTACCCCTGGTGCGCCTGGTAGTTCGTCGTGAGCAGCACCTGTTGGCCCGCGAGCCCGTCCGTCGTGAGCGGCAGAGTGATGCGCAGGTCGTGGTAGTGCGCGCCCTTGTGCCAGTACAGCCCGGACTGATCGGTGGGCAGGGGGGCGGCGGCGCCGATCGCCGTATGCAGGTCTCCCTGCGGCGTCCGCAGCGTCGTCGGGAGTTGATCGGGATACCAGTCCGCCTCGGCGCTGGACCAGATGGCGAGCCACTTATCCCCATCGAACCCGGCATGCACCTGAAACGGCCGATACGGCGAGGCGAGCGGGGTGATGGCGACCTGACGGAAATGCGCCAGGCCTTTACGCACCAGCGTGCCGCACCGCCCTCCGGTGCGCGCCGGGTCGTCGTGCTCCATGACCCGCTGGCCGTCGCAATACATGGCAACATAGGACCCGCGCGCCTCGACGCGCAGCGTGACCCAGGTATCCGGAGCGATAGGCGTCGATGCCTGCGACAGCGGTGTCCCGAGCGCGCCCTTACGGATGGGACAGAGTCGCTGGCCGGAGGGCGTCAGCAGCCAGGCATACCCGGCATCCTCTTCATCCAGGTGAAAGAGCAGGCCCGCCTCGCCCTGCGCTGGGAGCTGGAGCTGGGCCTCGAAGGCATAGGAGGACGCATCCTCCTGGGCGGTCACGTAGCGTCCCGCGGTGGCCGTGACCGTGCCATCCTCCTGGCGCTGCCAGGTCCCGGTCTGTGCGGTCGTATAGCCGGAAGCAAAGAGGTCATCAACCGCCACCCAGGGGCTCACCCGGACATCATCAAAGTAGATGCAACTCGTCGAGCGCATCGCCTCCGCCGCATCGTTGATGACCTGCCCGGTTTTCTCATCGGTCCCGCTGTACATCGTCGCCGTCATCTGATCGATCACCGGACGCCAGGGGGTATCCGACCCGTCCGCGTACAGGCCCACGCGCCCTTCCGCCGGACCGGGGTTGTCGCTCTCCAGCAGGACGAGGTCATCGATCACGACCTGCACGCGCTGCCATCCCAGATTGATGCGCATCCGGCACCATTGCTCGGGCGCAAAGCCCCGCGAGGCGGTGGCGAGGATACGCGGCTCGCCGTCGATATACGCTTCGAGGATCGCGCGTGCCGCAGCCGTGTGGTCACGGGGGCGCCACCGAAACCGCAGGAAGTTCCGTGCGTCCTGATACGCGGCAATGAGGCCGACTTCACTGCAGTACTCGGGCTTCACGGCCGCCTCGACCGAGTAGCGGTCCGCGTGCGGGGGCACCAGCGTCGGGGTGGCGACCACCCAGGACGGGCCGGTGCCGGTGTAGAGCAACCAGAAGCCATTCGTCGTGGTACGGGGCACCGGGTACAGGCTCAACTGCCAGGGATTCGTTAAGGAAAAGCCGGTTTCCGGATCCGTCGGGTCTGTAACGGGGTCCGCTTTGCGGAAGAACGCCACCTGCCAGATCGCATCTTCCGTCCAGCTGCCTAGCGAGGCAATAAACCGCTCCAGCGCTTCGGGCCGCATGAAGTCATCCCCAAAGCGGCACGGCTCGACATTGCGGTAGCGCACCTCCCCGAGTGTGATGCCCTCCGCTGGCGCCATCGCCAGCGCACCGTCGTCGATCGGCGGCGCGGGCGCTACCAGCACGCAGCGGTGGTTCACCAGCACGGCGACCGTGCCGGGGCGGCGCTTGAGGGTGTAGGTCATCTGAGCGGTTGCATTTGTGGCGGGGGGGAGTGTTCGCGTGAGCGGTAACCGCCGTTCCTGCCGCGATGTCCAGGTGACGGTCGTCCCCGTCAGCGTGAGCTGGTATCCCTGACCGCGCGCATTACGTTCGACGTCAATACGCAAAGCAGCCGCAGGGTCTTGCGGGGTGGGCATCGTCCACGTGAGATCGTACGCGGCGTCCAGGGTGTCGAGAAGATCGATGATCTCGACCGCGTGCCCCCACACGGCCAGCAGACTACACAAAGTGAGGAACACCCAGCGGAACTGTTGCAACATCCGTACTGCCATGATTGTACTCCTAACAGACTCACCACACAGAAGGGAGCGTGCAGCGTGCGTGGCGCTCCTTTCACCCGTGCATACTACCGATTGCCGGCCTAACATGTCAAGGAAACGCGTACATGCCGTCACCAGTCCCCGGTACCCCTTTCAACCGCTGAAGGGGTACCGGGTGACGCATGGCGGCCGACGTTACGGATCGCGCGGTTGTTGCTGCCACCAGGCCTTCCAGGCTGCGCCGTCTTCTCCAAAACGCTGCCCCGTGATGGAGGCAAGCGCCGACGCGGCTGCGCTCCGCGGGAGCCGGTTCGCGTCATTGAGCAGCGTGATGAGGGAGTCAACCGCCCTGGTATCGCTGAACTGTCCCAGTGCGGTGGCCAGGGCGGCGCGCATGTCACGATCCTCTTCTCGCGCCACTGCCGTGACCAAGTCTTCGACCACCCGCGTATCGCCGATGTGGCCCAATGCCGCCGCTGCTGCCGTGCGGACCTGGACGTAGGGATCGTCTATGAGGAGACCCCGCAGGGCATCGACGGCGGCCGCGACCCGATGACGGCCGACGTAGTCAATGGCGGCTTTGCGTACCACGGGGCTCTGGTCAGACAACGCGGTGTTCATACACAGTATCGCCTCATCATCCTTCAACGCCATCAACGCTCTGATAACCGATGCGCGCAAGACGTCCTTTTGTGCACCATCCCGCAGGATCTCCAACAGCGGATTGACCATCGCAGGATCGTCGAGGGAACCGAGTACGTTAATGGCCTCCTGTCGGACCCGCGTGTCTTGTTCGGTGGTAGCTAGCTGGAGCAACATTGGGGTCGCCTGGCGATCGCCGAGCGCTCCCAGCGCCCTCGCCGCCATGAAGCGAATGCCCAGGTTTTTCTCCTGTAGCTTTGTTTGTAGCACACGAACAGCGGTATCCCCTCCGATATGCCCCAACGCTTCAATGGCTGCCAACTGGCACTGCACTGAGCTATCCTGCACACCGACAGCCAGTACGTGCATGACACGAGGATCCCTGAAACTGCTTAGCGCCCTGTAGACCGAACCGCGAATCACGGCTGTACGATCATTCGCCAGTGCGATGAGCGGTTCAAGGGCACGCTCGTCCTTGAGTCGGCCCAGCGCAGCGATGGCGGATCGCCGCAGCAGGATATCCGGCTGTTGTAGTTGGTTAAGCAGCGCTTCGACGACACGCGGGTCTCCGGTCAATGCCAATGTCTGGATGGCCATCGCACGAACCCGCATGTCGGGATCCTTCAGGGTAGCGAGTAAAGGCTCCACACTGCCCTCGCCCGGAGCGCCGGCAAGAGCCGTGACAGCTGTCCACCGTACTGTCGCCTCCGAATCCGTGAGCGCCTGAACGAGCTCTGGAGTAACCGCATCACCCTGCATCGCCCCCACGGCTTGCACCGCCGCCTGGCGTACCTTTGTATCAGAAGCCAGGGTGTACGGAAGCACATCCGTAAAGGCCTGGCGGTCACCGATCCTCCCCAGGCTCTGCAGCACAGCGCTGCAGACATCGGGTGACGCGTCGCCTAATTGGGCAATCAATGGGCGAAGAGCCCGCGCATCGCCGATGATCCCAAGCGCCTTGGCGCTCACTTCGCGTACCTTGGCATCCTGATCGTGCAGCAGGCGCACAATATCGTTGACCGCACGAGCACCCCCGGATGAGGTGAGCGCGCTGACCGCTGCCGTGCGCACCTGCGGGTCGGAATCGTTCAACAGGCCGCGCAACGTATGCACGGCTCGGTCACTGTGTACCCCACCCAACGCGCGTGCCGCGGAAGCGCGGACGGTAGGCGATGGATCCTGCGTTGAAACGAAGAGCGTGTCAATCGATCTGATCTGTACCAACTGGCCTAATGCCGTCACTGCAGCGAGTCGCACCGACTCGTCCGCATCTGATTGAGCTTCAACAAGCGGTTGAATGCTGCGCTGATCAGGAATCTTCCCCAGGGAACATGCCGCCGCCCAGCGCACATCCGGATGGTCATCACGCAGGCAGGAAATCAACGGTTCCACTGCCCTCGTGTCGCCGATCTCCCCCAGGGCCATCGCCGCACTGACGCGTACGTGAAACTCTCTGTCGTCTAACCCGCGGATAACCGGTTGCACTGCACGGCGATCACCCAGCATGCCCAGGGCCCAGATCGCCTCGCGCCGCACTTCCGGCACGGTATCCTGGAGTGTCGTAATCAAATCGGGCACCGCCTCGGTCAGGCGATATTCACCAATCTTTCGCGCAGCCTTTCGTCTGAACTCAACGTCTTCGTCGCGCAGCAACTTGCTGAGTTCTCGCTGTAGAAGCTGCAGGTTACTGGCCCCCGCCCCCGGCCTGGCCGCAATAGTCACGGCGTCCTCGGGTCGGACATCGTGCTGGGCTCTTACACGTGTGAGCGGCAGCACGATACAGATGCATAGTGCCGCTATAGTTAGATGATGTGATCGAATAAACCGCCACATTGGGTACTCTCCTTTCAAACAGGGCAGTGTGACAAATGCCTGTCACTTTGCTTAGCCACACTAACCTTAGTCAGCACAGTCCCACACACTGAGCAGGGCTGGGTCGTTTGCACTTGTTCCATCAGTGCGGTTGATCACAGCTCTGTATAGGTAGTCCTGATACCAAGTTGTATAACCATCTGGTTCACATGCAGGACCAAACTGAAATGTATAGGTCGTGCTCACCGTATCTGGGTAGATGAACACGTTGGCTGGATAGGATGTCGTACTCCAGTCTGACTCACCAGGTAGTCGGGGCTCGGTGCGGTCACCGTAGAGCATGATCTTATTGGTTTGCCCCTGCAGGACACCAGAGCCATTAGAGATGCGTATCGTCCCGTCGATGATAGCCTGGAAGTTATGCGACACACACCAAAGAGTACGATCAATGACTGTCTCCTCCAGAGTCAGATCGATCAGGGTGTTGGCGGTAAACCCGCTGCCATCCACCGGGCTCGCAGCCCCTGCCGAAGGCAGCCCAATCAACATTGAACAGCCCAGTAGGGTTCCTAACAGCATTGTCAATCTTTTCATCGTGTCCTTCCTTTCATCGTGAGTTAAAATCCCCGGATTATCAGGTCGTAGGGTGTGCGCCCCTCCGGCCCGTATCCGGCCTGTTGAAAATATGCCGCGCGCTCAAGCTGTTTGAGCTTCAATGTCTTTCGTGCCCGCTGATGCCACGCCTGGCCCTCCGGGCTATCACACCACTGCGCGAGTTGTGCAGCCATCACGCGTCCGATCCCCTGCAGAAGCGGCAGCGACAGCCTGCGGTCCGGGTAGCGGTCGTTCACTTCAAAGGCGAAATCCAGGGCGTCGAACTGGTAGGCACACCAGCCGTACAACCGAAACGTCATGAAACTCACATCCCAGGGCTTGTCGTAGGATCCAGTGCGGTATCCGCGGGCGCCAAGGGACTCGAATAGCCGCCGGTTGAACTCATAGACCAATGATGTGTTTCTGACATCGGCATGCGGGCAGCAGATGTTCTCACACTCGTTCGCTTCTACGTTATGTAAGCTCACCACCACATCAATGGTCCTGCCACCGTAGCAGTAGTCAGCGAAGTACCTGGCGTACGCCAGCGCTTCCGGTGCCAGGTCGGGCGACCGGGGGTCGCCATGGTACAGGTCTGTGAGATTATCGAACGTGGCCTGCGCGCTGCCGTCAGGATCCTGGATCGGGATCAGTAGCCAGGTGTTATTACGGCGCAAGCGCAAGCTGTCCGCATCACCTCGCAATAAATGGGCGAGCATGCCCTGCACCACCCAGCTTCCCGCATGTTCCGTGGCATGTTCGCGCGCGAACACCACGATCGTCTGGTGGTCATCGGCATCCACGGACCCCGTGGGATCCTCAAGTCTGATTGCCTGCAGTGTGCGTCCGCCCGGGGTCGTGCCGATGACGTCAACCGAGACGCCAGGCACGCGAGTTGCGGTGAGTTGCTGGAGGTACGCTTGCAGGTAAGTGTAGGTGTACGGGATGCGCATGGCGATGGTGGCGGTGGGACGCGTGAAGTGCTGGCGGACGCGAAAGACATTCAAATTCGTCACCGCCTCTGCTGACACGATGTCGCGCCATGGGCACCAATAGCGCCCGTCATCGCTAAGGAACTGTGCAGCGAGATCGGCAGGAATGATATCCTGTTGCGGCGTCTCTCCCGTACCGGCATACCGGGCATCGTCCGGCACCAGAGGGTCGTCAACCACCCACCGGCCGTCAGTCTCCTTGCGGTACCACCGGTAACTCGCGATATTTGTCGGATCGGCATACGTCATGACCGGGCGCAACCCGACCCATTTGCTCACATTCGCCGGATTGCCGCGTGTGTCGTTGCCCTCCATCGAGAGACCGATCGTCGTCTCGCCACGGACAGAAAGGTCGGTGAAGGTCCCCGCAAACCAATTGTGAACCGTAGAGGTGCTACGAACAATCAGGCGTTCCGGTGAAATACGATCGATGATCTCGAGGTTGAAACCATCGGAAGGGATGATGCGGCAGTCGGAGGTGGACTCCTCTCCTGCCGCACAAAAAGGCGGGCCCATCGCGAACAGCAACACCATGGTCAGTGTCAACCGTTGTGCAAGGCGATAACTTGCGTAAAACCTCATACTCGATACTCCTTTGATCGACTTGCCTGGAGGATAGTCCGAAGTGGGCTTTGTCTGCTACGACATAAGGCCACAAGGAAGTGCTTGTGCTTCCCACGGCAAGGTGGCGCACGCGAGGCCAGGTCACGGCAATAGGGGAAGACCTCCTGAGCGAGGTAACCCTGAGTGGGCATAAGTGCCCCTGCGAGTCGGTATGCGGCTAACCAGCTCGAGCCTGTGCGAACCAGGAATTTACAAAAAGAGGCATTGAATGCTACTCTAGCGCTTGGCAGGCGAAAGCTCATGCTGGAGAATGGTGCCGCTCGGTCACGCCGCACCTCCTGCGCGTGAAGCGGTCTTGAGGATGGCTGTTGACATGCGCTAAGTTGCATTCGGAATCCTATCCGCGGTGATCGATCCATGGGCTGACTGCAGCTTGGGTGCGAACCCGGAGAACACTGCCGGCGCATGAGAGACGTCTCCCTGTCGTGCCGAACTGCACACCTGTGACCGTTACCGGGATACCCGGTCTTCCATGCGCCAGACGACGCTGGTACTGCCCTGGAAATGCGATGTTGGCCAGGGTGCGGAAGACCGGTAAACGGAATCACTTGGCTACGTCTACCGTGGATTGTGTACAATCGCATGGTCGAGGTCAACAGACATATCCACAACGTGGTCTCGGCGGTAAACAAACACCCCTGAACACTGAGGATATGAGGCCCGATGAGCTTTCTGCTGATTGGCAGCCAATCCTCTCTCTGATGGTAGTTGTATAAAGGTGGGACGGATGGAATATTGCTTGGTGCTCTTGTTGACGGCACTCTGCGCTTCGCTGTTGATGTGGCTGACCTGGCGTTTAGCTCGCGACCGTCGTTTGCGCTCGCTGTTGACGTGGCCGTTTCTCTGGCTTGCGCTCTGGTGTTGGTGCACCGCCCTTGGATATTGTGGGCATCTTTTCAGCCTCTTCCCACCATGGGTCGCGCAATTGCTGCAGGTCAGCGCAGTTGGCGCGGGAATCAGCATCGTCCATTTCCTGGCGCGCTACCCGACAGCGCATCCGCATTGCGAACTCATCGCTCGGGCGATCGCGGGAATCGGGGTGCTGTTCGTCGCCCCGCTGTGTATCCTGACCGCGCTGCCCGTGGCTATCCCTTGGCTGCCGGCGCACGGCCCGGGATGGTTGTTGCAGCAGACCCTCCCTTTGGCATGGCTTTGCATTTGTGTATTCGTTGGTGTACTGTTTGCGTTATATGCCCTGACACTCACACAGGGCTTGATACGTCTCCGCCTCGTATTCATGGTAGTCGGGACGGTGCTGTTTCAGCTCTGCTTGGCACGTGATGTTTCAGAAGCTTTCTCGTCACCGTTGATTTCTCACTCACTCACCAGTACTATCGGAGCGGTATTGTTCTTATTCGCAACAGGATATGCTTTGAGCCGCTACCGGTTGGTTAATCCGACCTCCCTTCTACGATCTACACTCACCTTCGCTTGTACGGCGAGCATCGCCTCACTCACGTTACTCTTCGTAGTGCCGTTGTTTAACCGGTGGCTCGTGAGAAGCTTTTCACTCGATTTTCGTTTCGGGATGGCTTTCGTTGGAATCATCTTTGCGGCTATCCTCCCCTCCCTCCTCCGCAACATGGAGAAATTCTGGGACCGCGTGGTGTTCCGTCCACATCTCGCCAGGCAACGCATTCTGCAGGAGGCCCAGGAAGCATTGGCGACCGTTAAGGAAAGCCGGGTGCTTATCGGGGTGCTGGCACAAGCGATCGCAAAAGCGTTCCAGCCCAAGGGGGTACATGTCTATCTCACCGACGGTCACAGTACGCTGACGCGCGCGACCTCCAGTTCCATGCAGCCCGGGGTGCCAACCTTCATCTCCACAAGTGAAGCGCTGCCCAAAAGCCTCATGGAAGCCGGTGATGTCCTGCTGGCCGAGGAATTGATGGATCGTCCATCGCCGGAGGAGAGTGTCGGCGAACAATTACAATCGTGGCATACCGCGGTTGTGCTGCCGTTGATTGAAAAGGATCTGCTGGTAGGGATCGTGCTGCTGGGGGAGCGTGAATCGGGAGCCGCGTATGCGATCGATGACCTCCTCTTGCTCTCGCGCGTGGGTAAACTTGCGGCAGTCGCCCTGCATAACGCCAATCACTTCGATGAACTCCGCGCATCGAATAGCCAACTTGCCCATTCCCTGCAGGAACGCAACCGTGACCTCGAGCGCGCCAACACCCAGTTGCGCCAATTTGATCTCGCCCGGGACCACTTCCTGGCAGCTCTTTCCCACGAAATGCTGACACCGCTGACCAGTATTATTGGCTGGAGTGAAACAGCGCAGGATTCCGAATCCATCGAGGTCACAAAGCAGGCCCTGGAAGTCATCCATAACAATGCGCAACGTCAAAAACGACTGGTTGACGATCTGTTGGATATTTCCCGTATTTCCTATGGCAAACTTGCGATCACCAAAGCCCCCACCGACCTCTGGCGGCTGGTCGAACAATGCGTCGAAAGCATCGCCATGCAAATGCAACAGCAACACATCCGAGTCGATTTATTACCACCGGATGAACCACTGCCCATCCATGTAGATTCCGGACGTATCATACAGGTGATCTCCAATCTTCTTGTGAACGCCATGAAGTTCACCCCGGCCCAGGGCACCATCACGATTAGCGGGCAACGCAAAGATGAACACGCTGAAGTCACCATCCGTGATACCGGGCACGGTATGACGCCTGAGGAACAGGCACGCATCTTTGAATTGTTTCACCAATGTCTACAGCACAACACCTCGGGCAAAGGCATTGGCCTGGGTCTGACGCTGGTCAAGGGTCTGATCGATCTGCATGACGGCACCGTGACGGTCTCCAGTCTTGGCCGTGGAAAAGGCAGCACGTTCACGGTTGCCTTGCCCGTATACCGAGGTCATCCGATGCCGGGGACAGACCCTCACGTCGAGAATACCAGTACGGTAGCAGGATGAGCGTCCTTGAGACGTTCTCACGACGCTGTCACGAAGGATCAAAGTGTCCTATGAGTATGGAGACTACTCCTGACCCATGCAGGGGCATAGGGGCGATGAGGTGTACCGGACACCATGAATAACACGTTGTGAAGTGAGGAGCATATGCTCGAAACACTCACCGGTGAAGTTACGAAAACGGTTATGGAGCAGAACGCTCTCGATGCCTTGCTTCGGGAAGCCCATGCGAAACTCAATGAAGAGATCGTAAACACCATCCTGAGCAAGCGGAAACAGCGACCTCTCGGGGATCTCGACTGCGTGGATGTCCAAGCGCTCGAGCGCGAAATGGGCTGGAACGAGATCGTCTTTCGATCTCGTTGGCATGTGCAGAGCATGTTTGGGCATCCTCTTCCATTTTCAGATTGCGAAGGCACCGTCGTGTTGACAGCCGGCATTGTATGGGTGGTACTTCCAGATGGGACTATTAAGGTTACCTCTGCGCCGATCAGCGTGAGCGATATCCATCTTACCTGCTCCCATTGCCCTGTCCACA
>JAGUZN010000261.1 GCA_020060775.1 Armatimonadota bacterium | reverse complement strand
GGCTTTTTGCTGGGCAATGGGCGGCTGGGCGCCCTCGTCTCCGCGCCGCACGCGCTGGAATGGCTGATCAACAAGGTCGATGTGCTCGATGGCCGTGTGCGCGGGGTTAAGCAAGTGCTCCCGCCCGAGGCAGTCGCGCGCATGATTCGCGACGGGGAGCACGGCCATGATTTTCAGCGGGCGGAAGTCGGCGACCCGCCCCCCCCTGGGCGCCGGCCCGAAGACCGCGTGCCGGCTGACGATGGTCACGGAGACGCTGTTGCAGAGCCACGGCGGCGTCATTCGCCTCTTCCCCGGCTGGCCGCCGGCGCGCGAGGCGCAGTTCGCCAACCTCGTCGCCGAAGGGCATGTCGAGGTGAGCGCCCGGATGGCGGGCGGGCAGGTGGCGTTCGTCACGCTGCACCGCCCCGCGGGGGTGTCACTGCCGGAGAACTCGTCGGATATTCGGCTGCGCTCGCCCTGGACCGGTCAGGTAGAGACCTGGCCGTTGCCCCCGGGCGCGTCCCTGACGCTCACGCCGGACGGGCCAGTGACCGAACCGTCTGCGCAGCAGCCCGCTCCGATCGAGCCGGCCCAGCCGCGCGTGCTGTATGCGGATGCCCACGCCACCCTCTGGCTCGGGCGGAAACGGGCGTGACGCGATAGGCATCGTACGCGCACAGGCTAGTATCGTGAGCGCTGTCTTCCGTGACTCTCTCGTGATACGTGGAGTTCACGGCGACAGACCAACGCCGGTCCTCCCGTGATCAGGCACCCCACTGTCGCGATATACTACCCACACGCGTTATCCTCCTGTGCAGATAGATCATGCACGGCATCCGTGTGGCCTCGGTTTCGTCCACACAGAAGGACTAACCGTGCCGCGGTCATGGGATGCTGTGATGAGAATGCACTTGTATGAAAGGAGGTGATCACGTGCTATCACGCGTGTATGCGATCTTTATCGGGATTTTACTGATTGCGATGGCGATCGCGGGTTATCGGGCTCCGGAGTTTCTCGGCGCCGAGCAGTTGATGGGGTGGGTTCCCACCATCTGGCTGTTGACGGGGATCGTCGCCCTGGTTGTGGGCTTCTTATTGAAGAGCGTGCCGGGCCTGCGCTGGTTTGCCGGCATTGTCGGCGCGATCTATTTGATCTGGGGCCTCATCGCGCTCTTTACCCCGCCGGGCACGCCGGTGATCAATCTGCTGCATGTGCTGAGCATGGTGATGATCGCTATCGGCGCCCTGGGTGTGGCTGTCGCGTTAGGGCCAGCCTATTGGGAACGCGAGACCGAGACGTACGCGCCGCGCGCGGCGTAAGCGACATTACGTGGCGAACAATAGCCGAAGCGGAGATCTCGCGTGAGTTACTGCGGGCTTCATAGGGTAATGGCGTGATCTGTTAACCGTATGAAGCCCGCGCGGATTCAACTGACCGCACACCTCCGTGGCATATGGTGTATCCTCGTGGACTGGTCCTCATCACACGCACAAGCGTGTCTGCATGGTTGCTTTCGAATAGTCCAATGAAATTAGCGGCCTGTCGATAGCAGCCCCGGCAAGATTGCGCGATGATATCCCTGTCTGCCTCATGGGGCCGGGAGATGTTACAGCAACGCCTCCCGCACGGTTCCCATGCATCTACATCTGTGGCGAGGGTGTGTCACTATGGCGAAAAAACGATATGCGCAGGTTGGGCTTGGCGGCCGTTCGGAGATGTTCTACACGGCCATTGTCGAAGAGTACACCGCGCACGCGGAACTGGCGGCGGTATGTGATCGCAACCCCGGCCGGGTGCGCCGGTGCCAGGTGGTGCTGGCGGAGGCCGGCGTCGAGGCGCGCGGGTACGACGATGCCGGGTTCGAGCAGATGATCGCCGAGTGCCGTCCGGATGTGGTGATCATCACCACCATGGATGCGACGCACGATCATTATATTTGTCGGGCGATGGAGCTAGGGTGCGACGTCATCACCGAGAAACCGATGACGATCGATGCCGAGCGCTGCCGGCGCATCCTGGAGACGCAGCGCCGCACGGGCCGGCAATGCCGCGTGACATTCAATTACCGCTACTCCCCCCCGCGCACGCAGATCAAAGACCTGCTGATGTCGGGTATCATCGGCGACATCGTGTCGGTGGATTTCCAGTGGATGCTCGACACCAGTCACGGCGCCGATTACTTCCGTCGCTGGCATCGCAACAAGGCGAACTCAGGCGGGTTGATGGTGCACAAATCGACGCATCACTTCGATCTGGTGAACTGGTGGCTGTCGAGCATCCCGGTCTCGGTATATGCCGAGGGCCAGCGGCGCTTCTATACTCCGCAGACTGCCGAGCGTTATGGGCTCACCCATCGCGGCGAGCGCTGCCTGACCTGCACTGAGTCCGGCCGTTGCCCCTTCGCGCTCGATTTGCGCGAGCACCCGTTATTGACTTCGCTGTATCTGGACAACGAGCAGTACGACGGATATTTCCGCGACCGCTGCGTGTTCAGCCCGGATATCGACATTGAGGATAGCATGCACCTGGTGGTGCAGTATGCCGGCGGCGCGCGCATGACCTACAGCCTGCATGCCTTTATGCCCTGGGAAGGGTATCAGGTGGTGTTTAATGGTACGAAGGGACGTCTGGAGCACAAGTGCCAGGAAAGCGTGTACATCAACGGCGACGGCCGTGTGCCGGGCGAGTTGCAGTCGGAGGGGACGTGGACGCGTATCTATCCGCATTTCGCCTCCGGCTGCACGGTGGACCTCTGGATGGGCGAGGGCGGCCACGGCGGTGGCGATCCGGTGATGCTGGATGATCTGTTCCTGCCGAACCCACCGGCTGATCCCTACCTGCGGGCGGCGGATCAGCGCGCGGGCGCGTGCTCGATCCTCACCGGCGTGGCGGCGAATCTGTCGATGCACACCGGACGCGCGGTGGAGATCGCCACGCTGCTGCCGGAACTCGCGTGGCCGGATTACCCGCCGATGCCCACTGCAACGGACCCGTTGAGCGTGCCGGTCTCACCATAGATGAGCCGGTATGCCGCCCAGCACTCCAGCCTCCCTATTCCGGGGAGGCTGCTCTCTTTGCATCCATCCATCCCGTGATGGCCGTTGATCCTGAACGGTGGTCCTGGCAGCAGGAATTCGTGCTGGACGTTTTGGGGTGGATTCGTTACAATATCTCCTGCACAATTTGGCCCCCGTGCGGGGCAAGACGAGGCTGGACGAGATGGTAGAGATTTCAACCTGGCGTAATAAGGTGGGGTTGGCCGAGCAGTTGAAGGGTGGCGTCATCATGGACGTCACGAACGCTGAGCAGGCGAAGATCGCCGAAGAAGCCGGCGCGGTGGCGGTGATGGCGCTGGAGCGCGTGCCGGCCGACATCCGCGCGCAGGGCGGCGTGGCGCGCATGTCCGATCCCCAGATGATCAAAGAAATCATGGCGACGGTCACCATTCCGGTGATGGCGAAAGCGCGCATCGGGCATTTTGCGGAAGCGCAGGTGTTGGAAGCGCTGGGCGTCGACTTCGTCGATGAATCCGAGGTGCTCACCCCGGCGGATGACCGCTATCACATTGATAAACACGCCTTCAAAGTGCCGTTCGTGTGCGGTTGTCGCGACCTGGGCGAAGCGCTGCGGCGCATCGGTGAGGGTGCGGCGATGATTCGCACGAAGGGCGAGGCCGGCTCGGGCAATATCGTGGAAGCGGTGCGCCACATGCGCACGGTGATGAGCGATATGCGCCGCATTCAGAGCATGCGCCAGGATGAGTTGATGATGGTGGCCAAAGAGATGGGCGCGCCGTACGACCTGGTGGTGTACGTGCATCAGCACGGCAAGCTGCCGGTGCCCAACTTTTCCGCCGGCGGCGTGGCCATTCCCGCCGATGCGGCGTTGATGATGCAGCTCGGCGCTGAAGCCGTTTTCGTCGGCAGCGGCATCTTCAAGTCCTCCGATCCCGCGCGGCGGGCGAAGGCGATGGTGGATGCCACCACCTATTACGATCGCCCGGACATGATTGCCGAGATTTCCGCCGGCCTTGGCGAGCCGATGCGCGGGCTGGAGATGAGCGCCATTCCCGAGGAGCAGCGGCTGGCGCCGCGCGGCTGGTAAGGTTGCGCTCACCGGTATCCCTGTACGAAACCGCCCCCGACCGGGGCGGTTTCGTGTTGGTGGGGTCGGGATATCGCCGGCAGATTTCGCCCGACATCTTTGCCCGTGCGCAGGGCCGGATGGTATAATAGCGTCAGAGGGAGACGCAACACACACCGATGGAATTCATGGATCAATTCATTCAAGAACGCTGGCGTGAGCTGCAGGAGATGCAGCGCGAAGATGAGCGCGCCCGGGAGGAAGAGGCCGATCTGAAAGCGGAGACGGCCTACCTGCGGCTGCGCCTGGCCGATTCTTATATGAAGAACGGCAAAATCTCCCGCGCCATTGCCGAATACAAACGTGCGATCAAGCTGGATAAAAACAACGGGGCCTTCCACACGCGTCTGGCCGATGCTTACGTCTCCAATGAGGACATCCCGGTGGCGATGGCCACCTACAAGAAGGCGATGGAGGTCGACCCGACGCTGGCCGATCCCCACTCCAGCCTGGGGGATCTGTATCTGCGCTATGCGATGTTCCGCCAGGCCGCCGAGCACTACCGCCATGCGGTGCGGCTGGAGCCCGAGCGCGCCTTTTACCATTACCAGTTGGGCGACCTGCTCGAGCGCATGGGATTGTTCTCGGAGGCGCTGCAGGAATTGACCACGGCGGCGGACCTCGCCGCGCGCGTGGCGTTTTACCGCTTCCGGCTGGGGGTGCTCTGCCAGCACACCCGGCAGGATGAGGCGGGGTATCAGCACATGCGCACCGCCAGCCAGTTGGCGCCGTGGGATGATTATTACCTGGTGCGCCTGGCGAGCATGGCGGTGGTCACTCACCGGGTGGACAAGGCGGTGGGGCTGCTGCAGCGGGCGGTCACGATGCGCCCGCACAACGAGGGATACCAGATGCTATTGGCCCACGCCTATCTACTCATCGATCGGGCGGATTTGCACGACACCCTGCGCCGCCGGCTCGGACGGCTGGGGGGGTACGATGAAGAATTTGTCGCCCGCCGGCTGACCGAGTGGCATCCGAATGCGCCGGCCTCGCCCTCCATTTCATGAGCATGCCACGATGGAAACGCGCGCTGGATCTGCTGGGGGCGTTTGTCCTGTTGTTGGCCACGCTCCCGCTGTTGCTCGCGGTGAGCCTCGCGCTGCTGCTGGCGCAGGGCCCACCGTTGCTGTTTCGTCAGTGTCGCGTCGGCCGCGATCAGCTTCCCTTCACCCTGTTCAAGTTTCGCACCATGCGCCTGGGCGATCCCGTGCCGTTGCCCGACCGTCCGGTGGGTCGCGATGATGAACTCCGCGTGACCGCGTTGGGCCGCCTGCTGCGCCGCTACGGCCTCGACGAATTGCCGCAACTCATCAACATTTTACGCGGGGAGATGTCGCTGGTCGGCCCGCGTCCGCTGCCGGTGGAGGACCTCGAGCGACCATCGTGGCGCGCGCAGTTGACGTCGGAGGAGGCGGAGTGGCTGCAGCGCCGCCACACG
Organism: Armatimonadota bacterium; assembly: GCA_020060775.1. Classification (GTDB taxonomy): domain Bacteria; phylum Armatimonadota; class Hebobacteria; order CAIYQO01; family CAIYQO01; genus JAGUZN01. Next base: position 2,009 of record JAGUZN010000261.1, on the reverse strand, counting down.
GTGACGCCGGGCCTGACCGGACTCTGGCAGATCAGTTCGTCTTCCGCAGATGATGTGGCGAACTGGATCGCCTGCGATCTTGCCTACGTTGAATCCTGTTCGCTCGGCGCCGACCTGCGCATTGTGCTCGCCACGCCACTGGCGGTGTGGCGGGGTCGCGCCTCCCACGCGGCGACGTCATCTGGTATAATAGAGTGACGGAGCCGGTCAGGTGGTTGCCCCGCGCATGCGGGGAGGAAAGTCCGGACTCCACAGGGCAGCGTACTCGTTAACGACGAGGCGGGGTGACCCGACGGACAGTGCAACAGAAAAGAAACCGCCCACCCAGGTGGGTAAGGGTGAAACGGTGCGGTAAGAGCGCACCGGCAGCGTGGCGACACGTTGGCCTGGCAAACCCTACGCGGAGCAAGGGACGATAGGGGTGCTCCGGCGCGATGCGCCGGAAACGGTGGCCCGCCGTTCGACATCCGGGTGTCCCGCACCGAGGCGTCCAGCAATGGGCGCCCCAGAGAGATAACCACCCACGACAGAATCCGGCTTATCGACCGGCTCCGACCTGTCACCACGCTCTTCCCCATGCGGGAGGAGCGTGGTTTTGTTGGTATTGCTTGCTTTTCTCCCCGGGCGATCCCTCTACATTCCTCTATCAGCAATGCATGAAACAGGTGGGCGAGATTAACGACAAGTTAAGACTTTTGTTGCAAGGTATTGACAGCCAGGCAAGCGGCGGTTATACTGCTTCACAGGTCTGCCAGCAGTTCCAGGCCTTGCTGCGCGTTGAAGGAGTTGCGCAGGACCGTTACCGGCACATCCACGAACATAGTAGCACTCATCGTAATCTTGCCCGCCAGCCACGCAAGTGGCTTAAATACCATAGAGACCTTCCCGGCGGGATGGGAAGGATCGGGCATCGTGGGAAAAAATGGCTGCCACGTGCCCGGGAAAGGTACACACATGAAGAAACTGCTGTCCTTGGGGATCGCCGCGGCGCTGATGGCTATTGCCACCGCCGCCTATGCGTATCCCACCCTCTACGGCCCGACTGGTCTGGCCGTCACCCCGACCGCGGCCATCCAGCCGATGGGTCAATTCAACATCGCCGTTGACTATGCCAACACCGATCCGGATGAGACCATCCCGGTCCGCGTGCTCTACGGCATTGGCGAGTCCTTCGAAGTCGGCGCGACCTATTTCGAAGCCGAGGATAATGCCTGGGACATCAACGGCAAGTGGCTGACCCCGCTCACCCTGGGTGGGTTCGACTGGGCGCTCGGCGCGGTTTATGTGGACATGGACGCCGGCAGCGCGCAGAACCTGTACTTCACCGGCACCCGCGCCCTGACCGAGGGCGACGACACCATGCCGGCCCTCGCTGGCACCATCGGCCTCGACTACATCAAGACCGATCCTGATGCCGCCAATGGCACGAGCAAGGTCCGCATCATGGCTGGCCTGGATGCGATGTTTGCCAACAACATCTGCGCCTCCCTCGAGTATCGCACCGAAGGCAGCGGCATTGATGCCGAAGCCGGCAAGACGATCGCCGTTCGCTATGCGTTCACCGATGCGCTGAGTGGCCAGCTTGGCTTCAGCAACACCTTCGGCCTGATCGCGGGCGACGACATGGAACTGTTCGCGGGCGTCAACTATGCCTTCGGCATGGGCGAATAACCCGAGTTCCCGTCAAACACACTGTGGGCGCCCCGGCAACGGGGCGCCCCAATCATTTGGTCTGGTCGCTGGACCAGTGCGGGCATTCGGTGTACAATGCCGGTAACCATGCGTATTGCCCTCTTTGCCACCGCAAATCGCCCGCATGCATTGGAGATCGTCCGCAACACGGTGAGCTGGCTGGACGCGCACGGACATACCGTGCGCATGGAGCCCTCCCTGTCGCGCGCGACTGAATGTCTGCAGTGTGCAGTCCCCGCGCAACGATTGGTGAGCGGCGCCGGCTTTGCCCTCTCCATCGGCGGCGACGGCACCATGCTCGGCGCGGTGCGCGCCTC
>JAGUZN010000106.1 GCA_020060775.1 Armatimonadota bacterium | reverse complement strand
TACCGGCGCGAGGCGCTGGCGGCGGCGGTGGAGCGCCTGCTGGAGGAGGCGTACCACCTGGGCGCCACGCCCGAGGAAATCACCGACGCGCTGCAGGCGCGGCTGCAGCAATACACCTCCAGGTCGGAGCACATGACGAAACCTAAAGATCCCACCTCGCGACGGTAACGTAAAAGGAGAGAGCATCTATGGATACCGAGCATGTCATTGAAACGCGCGAACTCACCAAGCGTTTCGGCAAACACCTGGCGGTCGATCACCTCAACCTGCAGGTGCCGCGCGGCAGCGTCTTCGCCTTTCTCGGCAAGAACGGCGCGGGCAAAACGACCACCATCCGCATGCTGCTCAACCTGCTCGACCGCACCTCCGGCGAGGCGCGCGTGCTCGGCATGGAGGCGGTGAAGCAGTCGTTGGAGATCAAGCGGCGGGTGGGCTTTGTCGCCGAGGGGCAGGTGATGTACGACTGGATGAACGTCGATGAGATCATCTGGTTCTGCAAGGGCTTTTATCCCACCTGGGACGACGCATGCGCCGCCGAGATGAAGCACAAGCTTGAGCTACCCGAGCGCACCAAAATCCGCGACCTCAGTCGCGGACAGCAGGCCAAGCTTGCGCTGCTGCTGGCGATGGCCCACCGTCCCGAGCTGCTCATCCTCGACGAACCCACCACCGGCCTCGACGTGGTGGTGCGCCGCAACTTCCTCGAAGGAGTGATCGAACTCGTGCAGGAGGAAGGACGCACCGTCTTCTTCTCCTCGCACATCGTGCATGAGGTCGAGCGCGTGGCTGACTGGGTGGGCATCATCGACCACGGGCGTCTCGTCTGCTGTGCGCCGCTCGATGAACTGAAAACGCACATCCGCCGCCTCACGCTCACCGGCGACACCCTGGTCGATCTCGCCGGGCGCATCCCCAACGTGCTCGCCGTCGAACAGGCGGGCAGGCAAGCATCGGTGATCGTGCGCGACTTCTCCGGCGATACGCTGGCCGCCGCCCACGCCCTGCAGCCCGCGCGCGTCGAAGTCAGCGATCTCGGGCTGGAAGACATCTTCGTCGCGCTCGTCGGAAAACCCGAGGAGGCCTGACGCCATGACCCCTTGGACGCGTTTACTCTGGAAGGAATTCCGCGAAAGCTGGCCGGTGGCTCTCTTCTGCCTGTTGCTGCCCTTCGTGCTCACTCGACTGGTGCAGCAGCGCGTGGAATGGCAAAGTATTGAGCTGGTGCTGAATTATCTGGTGGTCGTTGGATTGGCCATCGGGCGGGTCTATTTGCGCAACCGTGGGCTGGAACAGGCGGTAGAGGCGCTGCCGATGACACCCTGGGCGCGCTGGGTTGAAATATACCTGTTGCCGGTATGGCTGGTCATCGTCGCCGGTGTGTCGGCGGGCATCATGACCTCCAGTTACAGCTTTGCGTACCTGCCGGCGGAGTTTGTGGGATACTCCATCCTGTATCTGTTAGCAGCGTTGTTTCTCGTCATTACGGTCGCACGCGCGTCGTCGATTGTCCCAACTGCCGCGGTTGGATTCCTCTGGCTGATCTGGGTTTTCGATGAACGATATATATTTTATGACCAGCAATTGATATTTGCGTTGACCATTGCCGGCACGCTCGTCTGCGCCGTCATCTGGGAAGGTCTCGCATTCCGGCAGCGCTACCGACTCGGGCGCTACATCGTGTTGCCGGGCATACTGTTCATCCTTATTACCCCATTTGTGAACCGGTCCATGTTCCTCCAGCGATCTGAGAACGCATCATCTCTCCGTGACATCGACACCCGTAGGGTCTTCTCGCCGGATTGGTCTCTCTCCCTGGAGACGTATACGCAAGCGCCAAAGAGCGTAGCGCCCCCTGATGCTGTTGCGTATACCGACCATCGGCCGCCCCGTAAAGCGACGCGCGCATTCCCCGGCAGTCACCTTGCCCCGTTGGGGTTCATTACCCGGGAGCGGGTCGTGCTGGCAGTTCAACCGTTTGATGCTGCACAGGTGCGCATTTGCGCCTGGGATACGCGCGTCGATGCGCTTGATGAGATGTGCGTCATCCGCCTCTGGCGCGATGCATTGGCGACATCGGAAGCCCTCGGCGTCAGCCCAGATGGCCGTTACGCCCTGCTGGCGGTCCAATCCCGCATCGGCCCGGGGGACGATATATGGTTAATCGATCTGCAGCGTCGCCAGGCTGCGTTGCTCAAGCCCGATATCCGCTGGTTGGATGATATGCGCAGTGTCGACACCGTCGCCTGGCAGAGGGCACAGGTTGTCATCGCCGGGCCTGGCCGTCTGCTGGAGATTGATCTGTCGTCCCGGCGCGTCCGTGAAGTGCGCGTGCCGTATCCGAGGAGGGCTGCGCAATGAGGCGACTTCTCTGGAAAGAGTTCCGTGAACGTTGGGGATGGGGCCTGCTCTGGGTGCTGATGATCCTGGGCGCATCACACTTCGGCCAGCTCATCCCCTTCTGGGGAGAAGGGGATACCTCCAACGTTCTCATCTGGAGGTTAAACGGGTTATGGAGGGTATTCTGGAATTTCGTGTTCTGGCTCATGCCCGTGGTGGTCGGATATACGGTCTGGCTGCAAGAAGCGAAGCACGCCAAAGCCGCGTATCCCAGCGCCCCGCCGGTGGCCTGGCACTACCTGTTCCTAGCGAAATTGCTCTTCGGTGGCGTCATCATGGTGGGTGCGCTGCTGCTGGCGGCGCTGGTCTTCCGCCTCACCTGTCATGAGGTGTACCGGCCTTTTGCCACGCCGATGCACCTGCTCACCGGCGCGTGGCCGTTCGCGTGGAAGATGGGGCTGATCTATTTTGCGCTATTGAGCCATGCTGCCCCTGACCTCGTCATTCGGGAACGGCATCGGCTGTCTGCCATATCAGCACGCCTGTTCAGTGCGGTGGCGGGGCTGGGCGGAATAATGCTGACGATGCATTTCGGTATTCACTCCGTGTTACCTTTCCCCGTACCAACCCCGCTCTCCCTTGCCGCTCACTGGAGCGTGCCATTGGCCCTCGTCCTTTTCGGTCTGCTCGCTGTCATGCACCAGGGCATTTCGCTGACCGGGCGGGAGCGGAGTGTGCTGGCTTCCATCTCTCTGCTCTGCCTCGCCGTCTATGGGACCATCCTGTTTCTGCTCGCACCGCAGATGCAGCAGAACCGCTGGACTGCCGTTCAATACAGAGTCAGCCCGGATGGTGCTTTTCTTGCTATGGAATACGAACAGACACTGAATGCACAGGAACGGAAAACGCAAAGGTCCGATCGAACGCGCTACAGCGAACTGCTCATCATGCGGCGTACAGATCTTTCGCCCATTATGCGTATCCACGGGACGGCGAAAGGTGAGATCAGTTATTTCTCCTGGATGAGCGACCAATCGTTGATTGTTCACCGGTTGAATCAAGCTGACGAATTTGTGAATGTCATAAACCGTTCAGCCCATCCACTACCCGACGCGAGGTATGGGTTCTCTTCGCCGGACCATCGCCTGCTGGTCGTTATGCGATCCGCGGTACAGGAGGGGAAGGAACTGCTCTTTCTTGACGCGGTGAGCGGCCAGATTGTCCAGCGCGCTGTGACGCTGCCGCATGAAGTGAGAACGCTTTGGTGGCAGTCGCACGACACGATCGGATACATGGGGAAAGACGACACGCGGCACTTCATCCGCGTGCCGGGTGGTGCGCAGGCGGAAACCCCCGCCGGGGAGGGACGATAGCTTGTACGGGAAAGTGGATGACGATGCCATTGTGAGGGCGGCCGGTCGGAGCGCCGGCGCCTGCCGTGAGCCTGTCGAACGGTCCAGCCGGTCCCTGCCAGCCCAGCGACCATGGTTGCTGCCGGCTGTTCACCAGTATAACGCGATGGCATCCCCGGGAGGGCGGCCGTCCCTGGCCGCCGCGCCGACACGACGTCGGCGGTAAATATGCTGGCGGCGAAGGACCGCCGCCGAAAATGCATAGATGCGACGGCCAGACGGCCGCCCTCCCGGTTACGGCATATTCGTCAGGAAGGGTAGAAGATGGTCATGGAGTTCCCCCAGCGTAAGCATCCCGTGCACGGGGTTCACGAATGCGATGACCGCACCACGGTGGTACTGCTCACCGTGTGCACCAGAGACCGGCAGTCCTGGCTGGCTGAGCAGAGAATTCATGAAATTCTGCGCAAAGTCTGGGAAGAGGCAACCGGCTGGCTGGTCGGTCTATATGTATTGATGCCCGATCACTTGCACCTGTTCGCCACACCAGGTGATCTGGACTGTTCGTTGGGGCGGTGGGTGGGGTACTGGAAGCATCGTTTCAGCATCCTGGTCGACGATCCAGTGCTCCGTTTACAGGCCGATCATTGGGACACCCGTATACGCAACGGGCAGCACTTCGCAGAGAAATGGGAGTACATACTGCATAATCCAGTACGAAAGGGGCTGGTATCCACTCCGGAAGAATGGCCTTATCACGGCATCATACATGAATGGAACTACACAGGCCCATAACCGGGAGGGCGGCCGTCCCTGGCCGCCGCGCCGACACGATGTCGGCGATAAGTATGATGACGGCGAGGGACCGCCGCCGAACTAATCTGCAATCTCCACCCAATCACGTCATCCTAAAATCCTACAAATCCTGGTTCAGACGCCTTCACGCTTACCCATCTGTGCAAGGAGTGCGGGACACCAACCACTACCCACTTACCACCAACCACTCTCTTGACCAACCACTCATACTGCTATAGAATATATGTTTGACAAACCTGCACCCTGACAACCGCATACCGCCACCATCCAAGCAGAATCTGAACCACCGAATTTATCCTTCTATTTGTTCACCTGGTCCACTGCTTCCCCCTCTACCCGCTGGGAGAGGGGGATCGAGGGGGTGAGGGAAATCACCTACACCACACACCAAACAACATTATCGAACATCCAACATCCAATATCCATTATCGAAAACTTTTTTTGGCAAAACAAACCCAATTTCACGCTCACGACTTAGAGCCTATCCGAAAAGTGAATATCTGATATGATTCTCGTTCCCTTTTCATTCAAACATCATGGCCACTTGGCTGGTGATCCAGGCACAGGCCAG
>JAGUZN010000014.1 GCA_020060775.1 Armatimonadota bacterium | reverse complement strand
CTGGCCTGTGCCTGGATCACCAGCCAAGTGGCCATGATGTTTGAATGAAAAGGGAACGAGAATCATATCAGATATTCACTTTTCGGATAGGCTCTAAGTGGTCGGTCCTAAACGGGACACGCCAAATCGGTAGTTGCACTCAACGCCCCATCCTCTTGCCGATGAGCGGCACCGGTAGCAGTTATGCCTATATCGATTTCGGTCGTGAAAAGCAACGATTGGTGACATCCTACGGTGCAGGACCGTGGTTTGACGAAATCGCCCCCAGTTCTTTTCGTTATCTGGCAATTCGTGGTGACACGGCGTACCTGGCCAGGATTGCGGAGAAATGGCATGTTGTCCGTTTTTCCGCTCGTGATGACCGCCCACGCATCAGCCTTCCCTATGATGAGATTCCCAGTGATCGATTTACCGCCTATACGGATCGAGCAAATATCCTTCTTTATGCTGTGCGAGAGGGGGCGCGCTGGCGAGTCATCTCTGATTCACAGTGGACGGAAGAGCAACAGGTGTTCGATGGCGTCGGCACGGTGCAGTTTGCCCCAGGCACGCAAGACCGGCTTTTTACAGCGAAGAAAGATAGCTGCTGGGGCATCTACCGAAATTACCGTAAGCTCACTTGGCACCCATATGAGACCATCGGGCCTTTAGTCCTTAGCCAGGACAACAAGCGGATCTTGTTTGCCGCCCGTATCCAGGGGAAAATGACTCCCATGCTGTTGGGGCCCCTGATACGCAATAAGGACGACACCGAGACTGTGCTTCGTGGTCCCACGGGGCAGCAGATCTTTGTGTACGCGCATACGCCAGAGATGCTGGAGAGATTCAGTAGGTGGGAATCAAGTGGGCAGGTATTTGAACAGCCCTTGTCGCGTCAGTTTGATGAAGTGGGGAAGCCGGTGATCAGTCCGGATGGCCAGCGATGGCTCTTTCCGGTGCGGGAGCAACGCCGCTGGCGTGTCCTTGATGGGGGCACGCTCGGGGGTCGCTTTGCGGAAGTGCGCGATCTGGCGGTCAGCCCGGATGGCACCCGTGCCGCCTATTGCGCTCGGGACGGGCAACAGTGGTATGTCGTGGAGAACGGCGTTGTCAGCCCACCACTCACAGCCGTGCACAGCCTGATGTACACGCCGGATAACCGCCTGGTGTATGCGGCACGGACCCTGGGGAAGTGGTACGTGTTCATCGATGGCCGGAAAGATGAGGTAGCGCTGCCCTGGACGGGCTTCGATGAGATTGGCCGCATTGTGGCTCACGCTGATGGCCGGGTAGCCTACCGGGCGTTTACCTATGATGATACCATTTCCGTTTTGGTCCTGAACGGCACGGCCGAGTGGTATCAACATATATTTGATGACGGCATGCGCTTTACTGACACGGGAGAACTTGTCTACTGGGCGCTCGATTATGCTCCACTGGGATCGTGGAGTCACGACAAGCCGATAACGACGCGGACAGATGAGCGACTCATTCACCTCTTCTTTGTCCGCGACCGGTCTTTCCGAGGAGATTCACAATGACCTACCGAGGAGTGTGTTGCATATTTTTACTGTTGCTGGGGCTACCACATTGGGCGGCAGTACTCTCGGAGACAGAACTGAAGACCGTGTATTCTCCCATACCGGATGTCTCGGTCCTCCGTGCTCCCAATGGGCTCGAGATCGTTTTGAACATCGCTGGGCGTCTGTTCACTGGGGGAGAATACCGCATATCAACTGTAACTGCCAGAGTGGTGCCCGCATCGTGGGTCTGGGGACCACGCCAGGGTGAGTTTGCCTGCGTGCTTGAGGGGGACGGACAACAGCGTGTGCTGCGCGGACCGACCCCCTACGTGGAAAGCAAAGTACTGCAGGGCCGGGTGTGCGGCCCATTACAGTTTGCGTGGGACAGCCAGGACCTGGTGACCGTCGTGACTGATGGGACGCAGATGCGAGTTGCAACCATTGGATCTCACGGGCACGTGACCTATGGTGAAGCGTGTGACGAGATCCGTGATGGCCGCCTGGCCGTGACTCCGACGGGAGCGCGCACAAGCGCAATCGCCTACGTGGGGTTGCTGGACGGCAGCTGGCATGTTATGACTGAGCAACGGTATAGAAGCGGGCGCAAGGTCGGATCAGCTTACGAGGCTGTCACTGATCCGGCATGGTTGGATGACGAGGTGTGTTATGGGGCGCAACAGGGAGGGAGTTGGATACTTGTGCACGGGTCCGGCAAGCTCAAAGAGAGATTCGACTTCATTAGCAATCCGGTGCGTAGTGCCGATAACCTGCGTGTGGTCTTCCCGCTGTGCTACCAGGGGGCATGGTGCTTGATGCTCTACTGGGATTTGCTATGGATCGTTGAGGGGAACGGGCGGGCCACTATGTTTAACCCCGATCGTACCGTACACCATGTAATCCCACAATGCCTGTGGTCCCCGGCAGGGAGCGTCCTCGAACTGCGGAAGATTGGTTTGCCCTCCCAGTGTACTCTGGGAACCCCCGTGTTCAGTGCTGACCATTCCGTCATCGCCTACCCCGTCAACCATGACGATTGTTGGAGTGTCGCGTACGACGATCAGGTGGAAGAGGGCTATGAAGCAGTGGCCGCGTTGCAGTTTCTCGGCTCGTCGCATACTGTCGCCTATAAAGCGCAGGTTAACACGCAATGGCGGGTGGTGGTCGCGGGCGTGCCCGAACGGTGTTACGACACTATCGAGACATTGGTCTGCAGCCCGAACGGCGCACGGTGGGCCTATGTCGCCTCCACGGCCGGACAACGCCGGCTCATCGTGGATGGCGTTGAACAACCGCCGGTGTACGAAGATTACGGCACACCGGTGTTCAGCCCGGATAGCGCTACCCTGGTGTATCCAGCCCTGCGTGATGGCGTGGAGTACATGGTGGTGCATGGGCAGCCGGGCACCCCTCACTACAGGATTGCCTGGGATTCCGTAGCGTTTGAGTCGACGACCACTTTTTCTTACGTCGTGCAACGCCTGGATCAACGTAATGCAGACGAGCATGGCAGAAGGTTTCTCAAGGTACTCCTGGTGCGTGAAACGAACGAGTGATCAACACACATGATGAAAATACATTTTGTCAGTCCCCCGAATTTCACACCCCACATCCCGCCACAACAAAGGCGCAGGACACGAGCTGCATTCCGAGCCCTTCATTATGCCATTCGGCGAATCCTGGTGCAGACAACCCACGGGCCCACTCCCTGGCATGCCCACCGCCAATTCTGTGCAGGCGAAGCCTGCTTTGGAATTATCATGAAAGTGGCTGACCTAAATCGTCGAATACAGCGGTATCTCACTACCTTGACGAAGGAGGCCAGCCCATTATGTTATACCTGGGACTTGACGTGCATAGCAAGTGGTTTACCCTTGCGGGCTTTGACAAGGCGACCGGCGAACTGTATTACCAGAAGAAAACCGCCAATACACCCGACGCCATTCGCGCCCTGTTTGCGACCCTGCCCGGTCCGCGGGTCGGGGCGATGGAGACCGGCACGAATGCCGTGGCGATGCACCGCGTCTTGGCCCCGTACTTCACGGACTTGATCATTGTCTCCCCGGGGCAGACCTGGGATCGCCGGCGCGACACGAGTGCCAAGACGGATCGCCGCGATGCCCTGCGATTAGCCGAACGGCTGGCCGAGGGGCGGCTGACCCCGCTCTTCATCCCCAGCGAGGACCTGGCGGTCTGGCGCACCCTGGGGCGGGCGCGGGTCCAGGTGACGCAGGATATCACCCGCGTGACGAATCGCCTGTATGCCCTGGCCCGGCACTGGGGCTACCTAGAGGAGAAGCGCCTCGTCACCAAACAGGGCCGGGCGTGGCTGGAGACGGTGGCGCTGCCGTCGCATGCCCACCAGGTGTTGACCGAATCGCTGAGCACCTTGGAGACGCTGCAGGAGCGCGAGGCGGCATATGATGCGACGATGGCGGCCTTGCTCGCGGACGATCCCGTGGGGCAACTCCTGCTCACGATTCCCTATGTCGGCCCCCTGACGGCCTTTCTGCTGCGGGCGGAGATTGGGGACATCCGGCGGTTTGCCACGGCCAACAAACTGATCGCCTACGCGGGCCTCGTGCCGCGAGTCTTTCAGTCGGGCGAGCACGTCCGCTATGGTGCGCTCAGTAAACGGGGCAATGCATACCTGCGCTATGTGGCGGTGCTGCACGCCCACAATTGTATCAAGGGCAAGAAAGATACGCCTTTTAAGCGTCGGTTTTATCGGCTCTGTCATGCACACGATCTGAATGAGATTCAAGTGATGTTAGCGCGGGACGTGTTGGCGGTCGTCTACGCCATGTGGACCCACGGGACCGCGTGGCGGGATGACCGCCCGACGCGCCCAGCGCCCACGTCTTCCGTCGCGTAACGCGCCGGCCTGATGGGACGGCGTTGGACGTGACGGAGCGCCCAGGGGAGTTGGCCGCCGCACTCTCTCGGCCTACGGTGACCGAGCTTTTTGGAATTCCGGCCCCCGGATCAGCGAGCGAAAATCTCATGCCACGCACGTGAGCTGCTAAAGAGAATTCACGACGACACTGGGTCATCAGGGAGAACAGCAACGGGTATCCCGCGTAGGCACGGTGACGGATGGACGCCACCGCGGCCAGGGGAGAGGT
>JAGUZN010000281.1 GCA_020060775.1 Armatimonadota bacterium | reverse complement strand
GTGTCGCAGTGATGCGATGCCGGGGTTGCGTTCGTGCTGTTGCACGATAAAAGTACAACTCCTGCACCCATGCTAGCACAGGGTACGGGGAGGTTCTATAACCCATTCAGGTGATTTCAAGCGTTCGGAGAGGGGTTATACGCTTGCCGGAAGCTGCGGTTCTGGCTCGGGAAGGATCTGCTCGGCATAGGCTTGCCGCCACACCCGGTAGCCGATGATACAGAGAGCAAGGTAAAAGAGGTACAGGGCGGCCACCAACCAGAGCTGCTGGAGGATGTACAGCGTGATATAGAGAAGGTCGGCGACAATGCCCACCGCCCAGATCTCGAGCCGTTTGCGATTGAGGAGGTACTGGGCATTCAGGCTAAGTATATTGACGCCGGCATCGAGGAATGGCAGCGAAGAACTGATCGAGTGCAGATACCAGGTGAAGAGTGCGACGGCGGGGATGAAGATGGCCACGAGCGCCAAGGCCTCGCGCAGGGTCAGCCGGCTGATGGGGAGGGGCGGCAAGGCGGCTGAGCGATGCCAGGTGAGCCATCCGTGCACACAGAGCACAAGGTAGATCAACTGCACGATCATGCTGCCGTAGAGGTTGCTGTGCAGAAAGAGGAGGGCAAAGAGCAGGTTGCTGACGATGCCCACCGGGAAGGTGCTGATGCGCTGGTCGATGGCGAGGATAACGGAGATGAAGCCGGTGAGCGCGCCAATGATCTCCAGCCAACTGAAGGGCAGCCAGCCCAGTGCACGGCAGGTGAGCAGGAAGGCGGCGAGGAGCGCCGTGCCGCCCCATTTGAGCCAGAGGGCAAGCGCGGGCCTCATAGGGGTGCGCTCGATTCGAGGGCGGCTTCGCCGTAGAGGGTGTAGACGAGTTCCGCACGGTTGCGGCTCGCGGTTTTTTCCATCAGGTGCTTCACATGGGTTTTCACCGTGTTCATGCTGATGCCCAGCATCATGGCGATTTGCGGGTTGCTCAAGCCCTGGGACACGAGGTGGGCGATCTCATGCTCGCGTGGCGAGAGCATGCTGTGCAGGCGAGCGCGCTGTTGCCGCACTTCCCATGTCCGGTTGACGGCATCCCGGCGTCGCGCGGCATAGGCATAGGCCAACTGGCTCTGCATGCCGCGCAGCACGAGCATATCGAGGTCGGAGAAATCTGTCCCGATATCACGGTGGAAGGAAAAATCGCCCAGCAGCAGTCCATCCAGCGTGATCTGAATGCCCGCCAGGTGGTGCAGGCCATTGGGCAGTAAAAAGTCGGCGCGATGGGGATTCATGCTCCAGGCGGTGTAGTCCATGTAGTCGGAACTGCGATCGATAGAGGGAATGGGCGTCACAGAGAAAACGGCCCTTTTGTAGATGTCAAAAGGCTCGTAGAAGGCTTTGTATTGGGTAAACATGGCTGGATCGAGCTGGTGGCTGACCACTTCCAGGTACTGAAACTGGTCGTCGCCGATGGGGAAGAAGGCGCAGCTATCCATCGACACAACCTGCGGCAGATGAGTGAGCGAGACATGCACCAGTTCATCGTAGGTTGCCGCGGCCATGATCGCATCTACTGCATCGGTGATACGCCTATAACGTTGTGGGGAGATCGATTCCATCGGCATACGTCATTATCGCAAATGCTGACAATGACCGTCAAACTTGTCGGCACGCCTTGTCACCGCGGCTCACTTAATGCGCACCAGTTGCCCGGCCCCAGGCGGCAACACCGTGGTGACTCGCCTGCCGCTTGCGCGTTGCCACTTGCGTGTGAACACGTTGTACACGGAGAGGCGGGAGGGGCCGACGATAGTGGCGGTGACCGGATGCTTGTAGCTCAAGTTGACCACCAACGCATGGGTCGGCTTGCCAGGCGTGTTACCGAAGTAGCCAAGCAGCATTCCCTCGGCGGGCATGGTCGACTGACCCTCGCCGGTAAATTCGATGGTGAATGGAGCGCCTTCCGGCAGCGCTTCTGCGCCCCAGGGTACGACGCCAGCATGATAGGCGCCCAAGGAGCGGAGTGGTTGCAGTTCGCGGGCGATGGCGATGAACTGCGGGTTCAGCTCTTTAGCTGCGGCATATTGCGCGGTGGTCGAGCCGTCGGGCCACATCATCATGCCCACCTTCTCTTTCAGCATGTGATAAAACGGCTCGTGGTAGTACACGAAATAGGACAGCGCCTGTGCCCCATACGCCAACGAGGTATAGTTCAGGAAGCGCATCTCATCGGCATTGGGCGCGCGCATGCCCGGGTCCCAGGTGCATCCCTGCACGATATTCATGAAGGGGATGCCGGCGTCGAGGGCGGCCCGGCGGATCATCGCCAGATTGAGGAAGTACTGGTCGCCGTCGTGGCCGCTAGCGGTGAAATGATAGTGATCGTAACTCAACAGGTCCGGCTTCACCTGCTCGATGTACAGGCGCAGGTGTTCCTTGTAGGCGGTCACCGTATCGCCCTGCGTGCCGAGCTGTTCGTTGTTGGCATAGGTGGGAAAAAGATTCAGGTAAGCCAGGTGCGACGGGTCGCGCTCGCGCAGATAGGTTACCAGTGCGCCGTACCCTGGGAACTGCCCGGCACTCGGTTCATCGATGATGTAATACCCGTAGAGCGCCGGATGGTTCTTCACCCGATCGATAAGTGCATCAAGCCTGGCGCGTTGCGCCGGATCGCGCAGAGTGGCCGGCGATAACTCGGGTGCATGCAACAGCGCGCGCAGGCCATACTTGTGGGCGATATCGATGTTGGCTTCCGTCACCCAGATGAGATTGAACCCGGCGTCTGCCATCTGCTTGGCGATTGCGTCGGTGACCTCGGGCCCGGCGTAATAGGTGGCAATCGGCATGCCGATCTGCCAGCGCTCAACGTCCTTTGCCGTGCTAACCGCCACACAGGCGGCAATTAACATAAAGACGATCAGGCATCTTCCCGCACAAGTCATCATGGTACTCTTCTCCTGTAAGATAGTTATGCGATTAGATGCCTGATCGGTGCTTTTGTTCCTTTATCGTTCCGCGTTATGGCGCGCCAGCCGAGTAATGGGCCTGTATGGTTTCCGGGATCAGCGCCACCGCGTAGTAGGCGAACTCATCCAGCAGGCCGACATACCGATTGCCCCAGGGTGTGCCGCCCAGGTTCATGTCGCCATAGTCAGGGATGCGGAAGCCCGGGGGGCAGGTGGCGGTCGCCACAGCCTTGCCGTTCACATACAGGTGGAGGTTGCCGCCCGCCCGCACGCAGACGAGATGCTGCCACTCCCCCGTTTTGAGCGTACCTTCGGGACTCTTCACGGTGAAGTCGACCCCGGCCCAGCGGCGGATGCTGAAACCCACCGCACTTTTCGCCATATGGAGGTACCAACCGCCATTGCCTTTGCAGAGCGGTGTCATGCGTTCGGCCAGCATGGCGGAGGCGTCAACCTGTTCCGGCTTCAGCCACATCTCGATGGAGAAATCATCCGTGCCGCTCTCGAACGCCGGATCGCGGAACAGGTAGACGAGGGAGTCCTTACCGCTAAAGCCGAGGGCATGGCCGACGACCCCCGGCTCTCCGGTGCGTATCTCTTCGGTGCGCCCGCAGTGTTTGCCGGTGGCATCCACCAGCCGGACCGAGGCTTTCAAGCTGGAGCCGCCGGGGAAGAAGAGGCCGCGCAATGCATCCTGATCGACTTCCAATGAGCGCTTCTCGCCGGTTTCCAGGCGAGGGTCGAGCTGTTCTTCGAACTGCCAGTAGGCCTGCAGGCCCGGCGTCTTCAAAATGGTCGCGGGATAATCGGTCTTCGCGAATGCCGGCACGGCCAGCGCACAGCAGGCCAACACGGTGATCAAGTATTTCATGCTCATCTTCTCGCTCCTATTCCACCACCAGCAGGCGGTAATCGCCTTGCCGCACCACCACCTGCACGGTGTTCTCGGCAACCGGATAGGCGAAGTCATGTTCAAGGTCGGTGACCCGGGTGACGGTCTTCAGCCCTAACGCTTTCGGGTCAATGGTCACTTTGGTGCGCAGGTTGCGGTGGTCCATGTTCGCCACCACGGCCAGTGTGCGGCCGCCAGGCTGCCGGTACAGACTGATGAAGATGTCCTTGCCGACAGCGGTTATCGGACGTTCTTTGGCGAAATACGAGATATATTCCGCCTCGGCATAGTTGAACTTACGGTTGAGCTGCACGCGAAGGTCGCTGACCGTTTGCAGGTCCACATTCGCGCCCCAAAGTCCGATATCATGCAGCAACAGTAAGGCCAACAGGGTGCGGGTGTTCTTCGTGTTGACATTCTTCTCCCGCAGTTGCGGCAGGAACGTCGCGCGGAATCCCCAGGCAGTGCCCATGAACTGATTGCGCAGTTCATCCATGGAGATGATCTTGCGGTAGTCGCCTCCGAAGTTATTCACTCCGTTGAGATCTTCGGCAAATGCCACGCTGTCGCAGTAGGCCAGGATGGGGATGGGGATCAAGCCTGAGCTGTGAAAGAAGATCCATGCTTTCCCCGGATTGCGCTTATGGACCTGCGTATAGAGGTAGCGGTAGTGCTTGCGCAAGGATTCCATATGAAAGTCATAAGCGCCATTGAGACCGTGGTCGTGCTGGCGGGAGGCGCAGGCACTGTAGTAGACGCCGTCGCGGTAATAGCCGCGCCAGCCGTACTCCTTGAGCATGTCATCGATTTTCCAGGTCAACCACGCATTGAATTCCGTACCCGGACAGGCGGCCATCCAGGCGCCGTCAGCATCCGGTTCGGGATGGAATGACCACGCCTCGCCATAGAACATATCCATCACGCCATCCAGATGCCAGCGGTCGCCGTAGACTTTCCACTCGGGGCGCGGCGCGGGCAGGGCATAAGCGGTGTAGCACATGGGGATACGGCCGGCATCACGGATGCTGCGCACCTGCGCCCACATCGCCGCAGGATCGTTGGGCTCGGGGATGTTGGCATCCTTAAAGAATTTGGGGAAAGGCCATACCAGATTATCGGCAATCCCTGCCGTGCAAGACGTCGTGAGGTCGCGTTTGCGCCACCCGGTGCCGTTACCGCCCGGCTTCACCGGGGTGGCCATCAGGCCGATACGCATCGTCCAGGGCGAGGGGAGCTTTTCGCCCGCGCTGATGAGCATCTTCAGGTAGACGACATCGCCTTCATCCACGATACGGATGGCATCGGCGCGCCCGGCAAGCGAATGCGGCCAGGCGCGGTTCGAATCGCAAAACCAGAAGACGCCAGCGTCATCGTTGCCGAGCCAGGCCATCGGCATAAAGTCCGACTGCACCATCACCCCGGGTTTGGATCGCAAGCCCGTACGCCCGAAGATCCACAGGCGGTCGAGTCCGGTGCGGTAGACATATTTCACCGCATCGCCGCGCACCGGGATGGCGAGTTCCAATTTGGAGACCTTCTCCAGTCCTTTGCCGCTCAGGCTGATGTTCAACATGGATAGACCGTCAAACTCGACTTCGCTGGCGGTGGTCAACTGTAGATTGTGGCGGCGGGCGGTGGCTGTTGCGGTCACCAGGGCGCGTCCGGGCCCATCGCTCTTGACCGTCGGGGTTGCGGTGGGGAAAGTCACGGATTTACCAGCGATGACGGCTTCGACCCGCACCGGGCCGGCGAGCAGTGGCTTGCCCTGGCTGGTCATGCCTGACGGCAGGGCCGACGTGGTGAACTGGTATTCGCGCCCCCACATGCGCACTGTGCGGCCGTCCACCTCAACGGGGGTCCACGGGGCGATGACCTCGGGGTGATCCAGATCGATCTCTCGCCAGGGGGCATCCAGGTAGTACAGCGTGTCGCGCGCCACCTCGGCGGTTCCCGCGGTGATCGCCAACGCATATGTGCCAAAGCCGAACTTTTTCAGGTCTACGGTGAAGTCCACCGGTTTGCCGACGGCCAGTCCCGCCAGCGGGATGCGCTCGATGGCGGCGCCATCGTGTTGGAGCACCGCCTCCACGGCCCCGGTGACGGGCACGAAACTCTGCAGGCGGCAGTTATAGCGTCCCCCATCGCCGACGGCGCGGGTCGTCAGGTCATAGGTGTAATCGGTATTGTCCGCACTCATCGCGGGGAGCGCCAGCATGATGGCCAGCAAGGCCAGGATAATATGGCAGATCTTCATCGCCCCTCCTCCGCATCCACAAAGTCCAACTCCTGCAGCAACTGCTCGCTGATCGTGCGGTAGCAGATGGCGGCATTCATCTCGTCAACGGTCGGCGCCGTAGAGCGCTGTAATGCTTCGAGGCGCACCGCCAGCAGTTTGATGGTCTCGACATTGGCCGGAATGGGATCCGCCGCCGCCAGCGTCTGCAGGCGGGGTAGGGCATGCTGTATGGCGGAAAGGTGTTGGGCATACGCATGCTGGTCGACCTTAGCGCTCTCGTCCAGCAGTTTGCCGGCGGCCGCCAGTTGCGCTTCCTCCATCACCCGCTTGGCTTCCAGCACATCGCATGCTTCGATGGTGATGTCATCAAACCAGACCGGCTTGCCGTGCGCCTGCAGGGTGATGCTCGTTTCAGCGGCACCGCTGGTATTGCGGAAGATGCCGGAGTAGCGAGCCCACGTCGCGCGCATCGGGCGGTTGAGAATGATATGGATGCCGGGGGTCATCAGCGTGGCTTTGCCGGTGCCTCGTCCATAGAACGACATTTTGTAGAGTCCGGCCTTCAATCCGGTGACGCGCGCATTGATGTAGCCGCTGCTGCCGGACTCGCCCCAGAGCTGCAGGCACTGCTGCCCCGAGTGGGGGTTGTCCCGGCTGATGCCAAAGGTGATGTTGGATACCTGCGCGGCATTCCAGCCCACCGGCCAGACGACCGGCTGCTCGAGGAACTTCCAGCCGATGTTGGCGAGCTTGAGCATTTCCGGGTCATCAGCGGGTTTGACCACGGTTTCCTCGAAGCCCGGGTTGCTGATGACCGGCGGCCCCGCTGCCTGCACGGCACAGGCCGCCAGCATGAGCGCGGCCATAGAAACGATGCCAATGAGTCTCATAGTTGACCTCCGTCACTTCCCGTTCAGTCGAGTCCTGTCATATTAGACTTTATTCACGCTTGAACGTTTTACAAAATGACGCCTTTGCAGGAGGGGCCAGGCCTGCGCACAGCGCTCTCTGATTCTACTAATGCGGATAAGTGCTATCAGTATCTAGCGGCCGACCCCGTGTAATATCATCCTGGATGGCGAGATCTTGCCGTGGGCACAGCAGATGGATCCACACGTGTACATTCGATCATATAGCACCTGGTCCCTGCTATTGGGGAGGAACAGCGGCCACGCATTGTCACATGCTGCGAGGCCGGGCCGCTGTCTTGCGAAGACATGCCAGACGGTGATTGGATGAAATGCCCCCTCACTTCCTGACATCTGGCGCCAGGTTGTTCACGCGTCAGGCAGGTGCGGCGGCAGGCGCTGCAGGATGGCGATGATCACCCAGAGTGCCAGCAGGCCAAGCAGCGTGAAGCCGGTGATGGGACCAATAACTTCCCCCGGTGAGAAGACGATGCCAGCCCGGAGTTGATACACGGTGCTGAGGGTAATGACCGGCAACAGCATGATAATGATACCGAGCAACGGAAAGGCCAGGCGATAGCCGAGTGGTTCTCGCCGCAGGATGAGCATGCCGGCGATGACGATGGATGGCGTGAGGAGCGCGAGGTCCAGCACGTCGGTGATTTTAGTGGTGTAATGGGCGAGGAGCGCCGGAGTGCTTCCGCGCAGCAAGGCATCTAACAGCGGAGTCAGCCACACGACCAGGGTGATGAAGGCGCCGGCGAACATGAAGGCCGCTGGTCCACCGCGGGGCAAACGCTCGAGCGTGGCAATGGGAAGTTTGCGCAGATCAAGCGAGTTGAACGCGAGTACGAACGCAAAGAATGCGGCGGAAAACAGCGCGATATACACCAGAAAGAGCGGGTTATAGCTGGCGCCCAATGCCATGGAGGCGTACACATAGAGGAAGTAGGCCTGAATCCCGAGAAAGAGCAATCCTCCTCTCAGCGAGCCCCTCCAATAGAGAAGAGCGGTGATGAGCAGGAGAGGGATGCCCAGTGCCAGCGTGACAGTATCCTGGGCTCGGAAGGCGGCGCCGCTGAATACAGTGTCAAGGCGATACAGCCCCTGCCCGTAGAGTGTGACCATCTCCCCGCGCACAGTTTCAATGGTGAATGGGCTCCCCGCGGTTGGCCAGAACAGGCCGGAGATGGTGGCCGCCAGCGCCAGGAGGGTTTGCAGGACGACAAGCCAGGGCACGGCAGGTGGTCTTCGCATCGAATACCTCCCCGGGTACAGAGTCTGTGCATAGTGTAGCAGATGCCGGCGCAGGAGGACACCCCCGCGTGTGTGATAATTAGCTCAACAGAAGTACGGTATTTTCGCGCAAGGTACTTGACAACAAACAACTAAAGTGCTATATTGACAGTGCAAGTTGGGGGATAACCCCCTGCGCAACGACCGGCAAACGTTGCCGGCGCATATCAAATGAAGGAGGTCACATCCATGAGTCTGCTTCGATGGGATCCCTTTGCGGATATTGCCCAACTGCGCGACCAGATGAACCGCATGTTCGACCAGAGTATTTCGAGCTACGGACGTGAACCGGTGTCAGCGCGCACCTGGGCGCCGCCGGTGGATATCACCGAAACGGAGGACGCCATCACCCTGCACGTGGAAGTGCCCGGCATCAACCCCGAGGACATCAACATCCAGGTGGAAGGCGGCACTATCACCATCAAAGGTGAGCGCAAATTCGAGAAGGAGGAGAAGGGCACGCAATTTGTGCGCACCGAGCGCACCTACGGGCTCTTCCAGCGCTCCTTCACGCTCGGGCTGCCGATCAAGCAACAGGAGGTCGAGGCGACCTACAATGACGGCGTGCTCACCGTCATGCTCCCCAAGGCCGAAGAGGTGAAGCCCAAGCAAGTGCAAGTAAAGGTGCAGAAGGAACTTAGAGCCTATCCGAAAAGTGAATATCTGATATGATTCTCGTTCCCTTTTCATTCAAACATCATGGCCACTTGGCTGGTGATCCAGGCACAGGCCAG
>JAGUZN010000130.1 GCA_020060775.1 Armatimonadota bacterium | reverse complement strand
TCCAGCGCCGGCTGCAGCCGCGCCATGTTGAATTGCCGATTTCCCGCGTTCAGGTGACTGTTGACCGTGCGCACGCCTTCCAGGATACGGGTGTAAAACGTATCCGCCTCCAGCGCCTCCCCGACCTGAGCGCTCACACCCCGCCCTGCCCCTGATCGCACCTCCGCAATGCGATCGAGTATCCGCTGCTGCTTATCCGGACGCATCTTCAGGCGCGCGACCGTGCGGTACTCGGGCCGGCGCTCCGTCAGCCGCCCCCCGGATCGCCGCGCCGCCCCCGCGAGCTTCTCTACCGCCAGGTGCAGCTGCAGATCCTCGACCAGGTCGGTGTCGAAGGGGATCGAGACCCCCTGCCAGGACTCCCGCTCGAACACCTCGGCCACCGCATCGTCGAGGGGCTTGGGCAGCGCGACTATCTTCGAGGCCTCCGCGGACGTCAACCGCGCAAACGTGAACTCCCGATCACCCAGCACGTCCTGGTAGAACCGCTCGAAGTCTGCCCGCAGCGCGTGCTTGCGCGCCAGCGCCGCCTGCAGAAACTCGTCCGTGTCGCCCGGACGCCCCACCGCATACGGCCGCAGGATCGCCAGGAACTCGGCATCGTCGATCGCTTCGATCCGCTCGATGGCCGTCAACGTGTGCCGCGGGTCGACCGTCATGTTCTTCTTTTTCACCTGGCCGAAGATGGCATTGTACAGCGTGGTCGGATGCTCCGGCAGGTTGTTGGGATTATACGTGATGGCGAGCGTGTCGCGCCCGAAGTACTTGAACGCCTGCGCCCGATCAATCGGCGCCACCAGCCCATTCTGCAGACGCAGGAAGTTCGCGCTGTGCGCGTCATGGTTCGACAACAGCCAATCCATCACGTGGTGCTGCTGCAACTGCGCCACCTCATCCGGCAGGATGGCGGTCACGTTGATCCCGTCATAATCCTTGACCGCCTGCAGATTCGTCTTCATGCGCTGGATGGTGCCCACCTGCCCGTTGAGGTAGACCTTGCGCACCTCGACCGCCCCCGGGTCGAGCAACCGCGAGAGCCGATACGTCATTTCATCGGCATCGGCAATGAACGCGTCCGACGCCTTGGCCAGCGGCTTGAACAGCCACTCGCTGCCGTCAGGATCGCGATAGATACTCTTGGCATGCACACCGCCGAGGTCATCCGCGTGGCGCGCGAATGCGAAATGCCGGTCGGCCCGTTCAAACACCGTCGCCCACTGCGCATCGACGTCCGCATAGCTTGCCGTGGTAAAATACGCCGTCGGCGTGTCCGGCTGCGCCAACTCCGCCAGCAGCGCAGGGCCAGCCTTTGGCTTCGGCGCCGCCTTGCCGTACCCCGCTACCTTGACGGCCAGCGTCTGCAGCACGTCCTGCTTGGCCTCGGCGCTCGAGGCCGATAACAGCGTGACCAGCTGGTCCTTGTTGGCAAACGCCCAGTTCGGAATCTTTTTCGCCTTCGCCAGCGCCTTCAGGTCCGTAACCTTCAACTCGCTCAGGAAGGTCTCGCCATACTTGGAGACGATATTGATTTTCGCGACATATCCGCCGATATCATCCGGCGACAGGGTCTCCACGCACGCCTGGAACGTCGCCTTCACATCCACCACGGCATCAACATAGGCGTCCAGGTCATCCACACTGAGCGGCATCGACACGAAGTCGATCTTGGTCTCCAGCACATACTTAGCCTTGGCAGCTGCCGCCTGCGCGGCCTGCTGAGCCTGCTGCTGCGCCGCGTGCACCATGTCCTGCACGAACGACGCGACATCGTCATCAACGGTGGTGACGGCGGCCGCCCCCGCCTTCTTCGCTTTCTGCGCGGCATCCCACTTCGCCCATTTGTCGGCAATGGACGCCTTCACCGGGTCGAGTTTGGCCGGCGACGTTTCCGTGATCAAGGTGATAAGTTCGTCTTTCGTCGCCCACTGGTACTTCGGAATCTTCCCGGCCTGCGCGATCTTTTTGATGTCCTGGCTCCCCAACGCGTTGATCTGCTGCTGGAAGGCCAACTTCTTCATCGATAGCTCAGCCGCAATCTGCTGGAGTGCTTCCTGTGGTACCAGCGGGCTGGTGACCAGCAACTGCTCGGCGGCGGACAGCTGCGCGAGGAAGGGCTGGAATTCTCCCGGCGAGGCGGGAAGCATGACCTTGCCGGCGGCCTCGTTCAATGCAGAAGTCGCCGCGGTGGCGGCTGCCTGCTGGACGTCCTGTACCGCCTGCTGCGCCATCTCTTTCCCGGCGACCTGCTGCAGCGCCTGGATGAGCTGGGACTTATTCTTCATCGGGCCGATGTGGAACTGCTTCTTTGCGGCAATCAGCGCCTGCCCGGCCAATCCACTGTGATCGACGCCGGGCTCTATTTGATTCAGCAGCGCGATGACATCGGTCTTGGTCATGTTGAGCGAGAGGCCCTTTTGCACCGCCAGGTCCTGTAGCTCTTTAACCGTCATCGCCTCCAGCCCGGTGCCGGACTGCGCGGCCTGTTTCAGCAATGTGGCCTGCTGCTGCGCCTGCAGGAAGGCGGCCTGCTTGTGGACCAGCAGCGCGACCAGTTCATCCTTGCTGCGCAGTGCGCCGATGCCGTGCTGCTTGAGCAGTGCCTCCAGCGCTTTGCCGGACACCCCGGTGGCATCGACCCCTTTGTCCGCAAGCAGCTTCAGGAAATCCGCCTTGGTGCGCGCGATGGCTACCCCCTGTCCCTTGGCCAGCGTTTGGAGGTGCTTCATGGTCAGCGCACCGAGCTTCGCCGGATCACCGCTCTGGAAGGCGGCCTTGAGCATCTTCTGCTCCTCGGCCTGTGCGGCCGCCAAGCCCTCGATGCTCTGCGGCGGCAGGATACAGGCATCACCGGCACTGGGGGCCGCCGTCGTCGTCAGCAGGCCCTGTCCGCACACCAGCAGCGGCCAGGCAGGATAATGCCCGCACCGGCACTGGGGGTGGGCCGGCTGTTGCGGGAATTGATCGAGCGGGAACTGCTTGCCGTCCAGTGCGTCACACGTCGGACACATGCGCTCGTCATCCATGGTGAACCATTCCAGCCGCTGGATGCCCACCGCCTGATGGAATTTGAGCTTGCCCAGATTATGTGCGCGCAGCACCTCCGTGCGGGCAATCACCTCCATGCGATACTGCGCCTTGGAAAAGACCTTGCTGCCGGCATGCCGGAAGGCGTCCGTGTCTTTGACCACCTCGCCGAGGTCGCGCACGATGTCATCGACGCCTTTCCCGGTGGCAATCGCCCCGCGAATGGTCCGCATGATGCCGTCGGTGGTCTCGCGGTTGACATCGCCGGCAAGAGTAGTGGTGTAGTTCGCCAGGAAATCCAGCGCATCGGTATCGACGATCTGGAAGGCTTTCCCGGTGAGCTTCTCCAGCCCATCGGGGGTGAGGTCACGATACACCGGCAACTGCGCAGTGGCGAACTCTTCGATGCCGTGGTAGACGCCAAGGCGGAAGGCCGCTTTCGACTCGGCACGGAAGCGCACGGTGTGGGAGCGCCGCAACTCGCTCATGATGGACGTAATCTCGGCATCCAGCCGCTCCAGCCCTTTCAGCCCCGCGAGCTTGTTGTCGGGCAGCGAGCCGAGCGACTTGTACTGCAGGATGGCCGTGCCGACCTGGGTACGCGCCGCCGCCAGGTCATCCGTGAGGGCGCTGATGACCTGCTCGGTATAACGATTCCGCGCGAGCAGGCTCTGCTCGGTGGCCTGGCGAATCATCTGCGATGGTGTCACGGCTTGCGTTGGCATCACGCAACGCTCCATACGTGTTGTGCGACAGGCCGACTGTGATGGCGCGCACCCCCTGAAGAGGGATGAGAACGGCACAATGTGGTATAATGGCTGAGATGCAGAGGCACCCGATTCGCGTCTATGTGGACACCTGTGTGTTCGGCGGGGCATTCGATCTCGAGTTCGCTACCACGACACAGCAGTTTTTCACCCAAGTTCGGCAGGGGAAGTTCCACCTGGTGACTTCGGCCTTGGTGTTGGAGGAAATCGAACACGCGCCGCACGCCGTCCAGGACCTCTTTCGTGAGTTGCTCGTGCATGCGATGACGGTGGTGGAGACGCCGGCAGAGGCGTTCGATCTGCAACTGGCCTATCTGGATGCCGCCGTCGTGTCGTCCAAGTGGGCGGACGATGCGCTGCATGTCGCGACGGCAACGGTGACAGACTGTGCACTGATTATCAGTTGGAATTTTAAACATATCGTGCATTTCCAAAAGATCCCGTTGTATAACGCGGTCAATATCGCCAACGGGTTCCGCGCGATAGCGATTCATTCACCGCTCGAGGTTGTGAACGATGACGAACGATAAGCCATTCGACTGTGTCGAGATGAAACACCAGGCGGCGGCACAAGTGCAGGCCCGGTTGGCCGGCATGAGCCGTGATGAGAAAGTTCACTATTTCCGCGAACGCACTCAGGCGCTGCGGGAACTGCAGCAACAACTCATCCAGGAAGAGAAGCTCAAGAAGAACGCCTAACCGTGCTGTCGAAGAACCGGCAGGCGCGGGCGTCGAAGGTCGTCTCGTCCTGCTGGACCGCGCAGCGATTCTCCCCCTCATCGAAGTGCCGGCACTCGTCACACATGGCATCGTCCGCATAGGCGCGCGCCGCGGGGCCACCCACCTGTAGCGCGGCAACGGCCGCGTCGGTCTGCGCACGCGGCTTCAACCCCAGCAATCCGCGCGCTTCCTCCGGGTCGAGCACGCCCAGGGTGACAAGGTCGGCAATCGGCTTGATCTGCTTGTCATCCAGTTGATCGACCCCGACCTTTTCCTGGGTGCGGTTGGCCGCCTCGACATCCGGGTCCAGCTCCATCTTTACCTGCAGGCTGGAGCGCGAGATGAGTTTGCGGTCGTAGAGGTCAAGCAGCAGTTTTTTGAATTCCACCGCATCCGACGGGTCAAGATCGTTGAACAAGTACTGCACGGTGGCATCGTCATGTCCGCTGATCGATTGCCAATCACTGATCACCCAGTCCAGGACGTGTCGGGCGACCTGCTTGATCTCGCGGATCATCACCAGCATCTTCTGCATCGAGACGGAGGCGGTGGCAAAGTTGGGCCCATCGCCCGTCACCAACGAACGGCTCAAGCCCAACGCGACGATGATGTCTTCCTTGACCTCTTTCACCTTCTCCTCGACGTTCAAAACGCTCCCCTCCGCGCCATGCGTTTCCACATCGACATAGAAGGGCACCACCAGCCCGGACTTCATGTCCATCTTGTTGATCATGTCGCGGATGTCGTGCAGCATCTTCTGGTCGGGCGTGATCAAGCGCTGCTGATAGGCGCCGCCGACCTTAATCAGCCGGAGCGGCGTGGCCCAGCGTTTGGCAATGGCCTGTTCCGCTTTCCGGTAATCGCGCAGCAGCTCGATGGACTGGAAGGCCGGCAGCACCAGGCTGTTGCCGCGCGGGGAAAACGGCGGGGCATCCCAGCGGAGATGCAGCACCTGTTCCACCGGCAGCAGCAGGCCGGCGCCAGCGGTCGGGAGATCTTCGGGATACTGGCGCATCTCGCGCAACTGTCCGTTGACATACGTGACCTTCACCGAGACGGGATTCACACAGGTCACGTCTTCCAGGTCACGACCGTCTTTCGTGTATCGCTTGAACCCGACCGCATCACCCTTCACCAGCAGCTGCAACACCATGTCTTTCACGAAGTCGGAGAGCGCCAGCCGGTCATGGAGTTCCAGCAAGGCCTCCTTCACCGCCGCGTCATCGCTGGTGAGCTTGATCGCGTCCCCCACGGCAAACGAGCGCCAGGAATTCACGCAGTTTTTCACCAGTGGCTCTTCGACGTAGTAGGTCCAGGCTGTGCGGGCACGCTCCTCCCAGGTCGCCGGCACGGCATCGGTCGAGGTAATCGCACTGAAGGCGGAACCGTCAATGGTGGCCGCGCTGGCGTGCGGCAGCGGCGGCTCGAGCGCGCCGGTGATCTGGACAGGCGGAGTGCGTCGTGATCGGGCCATGGGATGCCTCGCTTTCAACAGAAAATGGGATCGGTGAGCAGGGGCGTCCACGGCGGCACCGCCAGCGCGCCACCCGGGTCGAGTCGCCCTAACTCGCGCACCAGCACGGCGCAGCGCACCGCGTCGATGATGTGGTCGTGGCCTTTCGCATATACGATGGCGTTGTTGGTCATGGTGTACGTATGGGTCGTGAACTGATCCTGCAACTCCAGGTCGTCCTGTGGGAAGCGGATGTCCCGGCGCTGGAGCATGCCGTTGATGAGGGAGGTCATCAGTTCCTTCGTGCGCTTGCGCACCTCACCCCCATCCGGCGTCGGGAGCGTGGTCACCCCACCGAAGTCAACCCCCCGCACCCGCCCGGCCAACTGCAGCGGCCGATAAGCATCCAGGGTTAATAACTCCTGCACCACCGCGCCGCCGTTGCCGCCGTTATCGATGCCGATGCCCGCCGGCGTGTAGTACCGCTCCAGGAGGGCCACGAGCATCGAGAGGATCGGGTACGCGACGCGCTCACAATGGATGCGCAAGACCAGGCTGGCTACCGCGTGCTCCCCAGAGGACTCCTGGAAGACCACGATTTCGGTGGGGTCATTGGTATAACCCAGGTCGGCGCCGATCCAAAACACCCCGACTTGCGGAGTTAGATCGAGCATCGCTTCCAGCGCATCGAACAGCTCCGAGTTCTCCTGGCAGCCTGCCAGGTCATTGCCCGCAATGCGCACGGTGCGATAGGCCAGGATTTCCTGGCAGGCGGCATCAAAGTGCTCCTGGTTGAACGCGCCATAGGCCGGTTTGCCATGCTCCCCCGCCACCTCATGCTGCCACCCCGCCGTATCCTTGCCCCCATAGAATTCGACCAATTCACTGGCACGCTCATCCGACCAATGCGGATTGAGCCAGGACGGCCAGCGGAACTGCGTGAACTGCGGGGAAAACGTCAAACGGTAATACGTATTGGCGCGAATCCCATTCGGCGTGGAATAGATGCGCAACGTGCCCCCGTGCTTCAAACACTGACGCAGGGCTTTCCATGCGGCTTCACTCAACCAGGCCCCTTCATCGACCCAGACGCGCTCGACATGCAGCGAGCGAAACGCCTCCCCATAATTTCCGGCAGGACGGAAGTAGAGGATTGATCCATTCGTCATCTCGACGCGGAAGTAGGGTTTGCGTTGGATTTTCGGCTTGCCATATCGGTTGAGCGCGATGCAGGCGCCCAGCTGCGCGTTGGTCGTCAACTGATATTCGATCTCTTCGATGATGGTATCGAGATGCCCCTGCTGCGGGGCGGCGATGAGGCCCATGCCGCCCTTCGTGGTCATCGCATAATGCAGCGCATTCGTCGTCAGCACGATGGTTTTGCCCACATCCCGTCCATCGAGATGGATGATATTCCGCGCAGTACACCGCAGGTCGCTCACCTGGTGCGGCCAATACCGGCGGGGGGACCCATCCCGATTGACCAGCGCCATCTCGCCCCAGGTGACAGGATCAGCGAGGGCGGACACGAGTAACGCCTGATCACTCATCTGCAGCGGCGCCGTTGCCTGGCCTGGCCCTTCATGCATCATACCGTTCCTCCACGCAGCCCGAGGGCCACTCCCATCCGCACCCATCGTCTGCTCTCCCGATATCCGACTTGACGCGTTCCGCCGTCTCGCGCATGAATTGCGGAGAGGAGGATTTCAGCGATGATACTCGACCAAGCACTCGATGCCTTTTGCAGACACCAGCGGACGCAGGGGCGGTCACCACAGACCATCGCCATCTACACCCATGATCTTCAGCAGGTGTTCATCCGGCTGGATGTTGTACAACTCGCCGACATCACCGCCGCCCACCTCACCCGCGCGGTCTCCGATCCCGCCCTCATGACCGGCCCGACGGGTGCCCCGAAAGCGCCCGCCACCCTCAATCGCGGGCGTGCGGCCGTGC
>JAGUZN010000338.1 GCA_020060775.1 Armatimonadota bacterium | reverse complement strand
GCGTGACGCCCGTGCTGGCGCAGGGGGCGGAGGTTGCGCGCGAGGCATTGCCCGCGGGACCGGCGACTTTCGCCATTTCCGCGCTCCCCGAGTTCATTGGCCCCTGCACGCTGCACTGGCGCGTGCGCGATGCCCACGACCGCAACCTATTGGAAAAACAAGAGAGTGCTGCATTGCCCCTCGCCGGCGAGCGCCGTATCGCTCTGCCCGCGCTGCCCGCGGGGTTATATTTGTTGGATCTCTGGGTAAAGGTCGATGGCCGGGTGGCCGGCTGGGGATCATCAGCCTTCCGCGTGCGCCCGGCCGGGGTATTGCAGCAGGTGCTGGTCGATCGCCCGCATTTTAAGAAAGGCGAGGGAATTACCGGGGAAGTACGTCTGACCGCCGCGCTGCCTGCCAACCACCGGGCCGAAGTCGACATCACGGATTGGCGTGGCCGCCTGGTGGCGCAGGCGCCGGTGACGGTCAAGCAGGACAGCTGGCGTTTCTCCCTGGCCATCCCCGAGCCGCTCGGGAGTTACTTCACGGTCACCGCCCGCGTACGCGATGCCGCCGGCCCGGTGGAAGAATGCACGACGAGCTTCGGCATCGCCAACCCGCAGTTCGGTAATTTCATGGCCTTTCAGTGGGGCAGTCCTACTGAATCGCCGCTGGACCGGTATGCCCTGCGCGAGATGCAGAAGACGGCCGGGATCAACGGCTTCTTCGATATCGTGCTCTACGACACGAAACCGGAATCGGTACGGCCTGTCGCCCTCGCCGGGGCGAAGTTAGGGTTGCAGCCCGTCCCCTATGCCGCGACGTATATCATGCCGGAATCGCTGTACGACAAAACCGATTTCGGCGGGCTGGCGCTCAAGACGAAAGGGATCCACGAATGGTATAAATGTCTCTCCACCGAGGCTGAACGGGAGAAGGTGCGCACGGCACTTGCCAGCATCGCTTCGTCGTATGCCGGGTGCAGCGTGGTCGGCTACTCCTACAACGAGGAGGGCGGGGTGCCGCACGGCGATTCCTGCTTCTGCGATGCTTGTCTGCAGGGCTTTCGCGTATACGCACAGCAGAAATACGGCGATCTGGCCACCGCCAATACCGCCTGGGGCACGAACTACCCCCGCTGGGAGGAGGCGCGAGGCGCCACCTTTGCCGAAGCGGAGCAGAGTGGCCGCGCCGAGCGCTGGCTCGATCAGCGCCTCTTCATGATGGAGGGCTACAACAACTGGCAGCGCGCATGTACCGAAGGCATCAAGAGCATCGATCAAGATGCGCGGGTGGGCCCGGAATGCGTGGTCAACGTCGACCGCAGCTTCGACTTCCCGAAAATGGCGCCGACCTGGGGCATCTGGGGACAGGCCATCGATATTATGGATGCCGTCAGGCGTAGCTTCATGCCGCCCGGTGCGTTGCAAGCCTCCTGGTCGGGCAACCTGCCGATGGAGGAGGACTACCACCGCTACTGGCCGTGGCATGCCATCCTGCAGGGGAACACCCATATCTACTGGTATCCGGCATTTCGCAGTCACGGGCTGGGCGGCATCGCCGCGCTCTACCCCGACTTCCGCCCCTTCGCCTGTTATCAGCAGACCGGCGAAGAGGTGAAGGCCATCCAGCAGGGCGTGGGCCCGCTCATGCTGCAGGGCAACATGGTGCTCTCGCCGGTGGCCGTGCACTGGTCGACCTTGAGTTACTTCATGGATGAATTCCACCACCCCGAGACGCGCTGGCTGAGCGCCCTGCGCGATGCCTACCACGCGGTGGCGGACAGCGGGTTTGTCTACACGTACATCGGCACCCCGCAAATTGAGGCGGGCGATCTGCAAAAGATCAAGGTGCTGGTCCTGCCGTACTCGCAAGTGCTGACCACGAAAGAAGCGGAGGCGATCCGGGCGTTCGTCCGCAATGGCGGATTGCTTTTCGCCGATTTCATGCCCGGCATCTTCGACGGCAACGGCACCCGCCTGGCGAAAAGCTCGCTGGCCGACCTCTTCGGCGATGGCACACCGCTACGGGTGAATACCTACGGCAAAGGCCATGCCGTGTTGATGGGTGACGCGCTGAAGGGATATACCGGACGCCGGGGCAGCGGCGACGCGGGGGATCGGCGCGGCATGCTGCGCATGATCGAACAGTACGCCGGGGTGCAGCCCTGGTGCCGCGTCGAGGATACGCACGGATTGGATCGCGGCGATATCGAAACCACCATATTCCGGCATGGCGAGACCTACCTCGTCGGCCTGCTGCGCGATCCCGGCGTGCGCGCGGAAATCGCCACGGCCGGCGGGCAGTGGACGGTGCAGCGTTCCGGCACAGCGGGAGGGTCGCTGGCCAGCGCCGAAACCACTATCACCCTGCCGAAGGCGTTCCATGTCTACGACGCGCGGCGGCAGGACTATCTCGGTTACACCGACACCATACAAACCGGGCTCGTGAAAGCCCGCGCCAAGGTGTTCGCCTGCTTGCCATGCAAGCTCTCAGACATCACGGCGACCATCGCCAATAGCCAGCCCAAGCCGGGCGAGCAACTGAAGGTAACCGTGCGCGTCACCCCCGATGCCGCGAAGGCCTGTGGCCTGGGCATCCGCCTGACGGTAACCGATGCGCAGGGCAGGCTGATTGAGGCGTACGATAAACACCAGGTGATGACCGGCGGCATGCTGACGATGACCATCCCGCTGGCGCTGGATGAACCGGACGGCAAGTACACCGTGACCGTGCAGGAGGTCATCTCAGGACTGCAGCGAACGATGACCTACCAGGTCAAACGGTAGCCGGATGCGCCACGAAAGGGAGAGTAGACTAATGTGTGAAATCACCGGTCATTCTGTACGACATATTGTCGGATGGGTTGGACTGTTCGCCACACTGTGTTGCGGGCTGCTGCCGACCAATGCCCATGGGGAAGCGGTGAAATTCATCTGTGCCGTGCAGGCTGCGGCGCCGCCGATCATCGACGGCGTGCTGGATGACGCCTGCTGGCAGCACGCCGAGGTGCGCGATGACTTCGCCTTCGTGCAGGAGCCGAAACCCCGTCGTACGACGATCCGCTGCGCCTTTGACGCCCAACATCTCTATGTGGCCGCAGAATGCTTCACCGATGATCCCGCCGATCTGGCGCAGGGCATTGCCGCCGCGCGGGCGGTGCCCGGCTTCGATACCATCTTGCGCAAAGGCTTCGTGGGCTTTACCAATCGCCAGAGTCTCGAACTCTTTCTCGACCCGGGGTGCAGCCTGCGCAACCACTACCAGCTCCTGTACAACGCCGCCGGCGGCATCCGCGGGGGGTATCGCAATCGCTTCGATCACGCTTTCTCTCCGACGCCTTCCTTCAAAGCCTCCGTGGGCGAGGGCGTCTGGCGCAGCGAGTTCGTCTTCCCACTGCAGACCAACGAAGGCGGACGCCCCCTGCACGTCGGTGATCGCTGGGGCATCAATGTCGCCCGCAACGATGCGCTGCCGTTGGCCATCTGGCGTCCAATCCTCGGCGCCTGGAACGAGCCCAAGCTGTTCGGCATCGTGCTCATGGGCGATTACCGGCAGTGGTGGGAGGCGGTCTGGACGCAGGGCGCGCGCGCCGACCTTGCGCGCATGGCCGACGCCATGCCGGCCTACACCAGGCGCAGTGCCACCGTGCAG
The DNA here is from genome assembly GCA_020060775.1 of Armatimonadota bacterium. Lineage (GTDB taxonomy): Bacteria > Armatimonadota > Hebobacteria > CAIYQO01 > CAIYQO01 > JAGUZN01. The sequence goes on along the minus strand of JAGUZN010000338.1, from coordinate 1,515 downwards.
CGCCTCTACACCTTGACCGCGAAGCGTGCGAAACCGATCGATGCCTTGGCACGCAAATATCCACCCACCTCACGGGCGAACTTTGAGAGATTATTCGTAGCCTATACTGATTTCGAGCGGCACTATCATCGCCTGAAGGCGTTGTGTGCGACCCTGGACCTGTTGCGTTGACCCACCGTTGGAAGGAGCGATCCATGAACCAAATTTTCGCGATGATTCTGCGCCCATGCGGAGCGCTGCTGACTGTAGGCATCTGGCTGGTCTGCGCGGCGGTCGCACACGCGTATCCACCCTATGGCGATCCGAATCAACCGTACGATCAACTGCCCGGCACGCGGGAAACCTTCCACGTCAAGTGGGCCAAGCCGCTGGCCGGCGGCAAGCTGAAGGCGCTCTGCATCCTGCCCTATGCGAATGCGCGGGAAGTCGTCGAATTGGCGCAACGCCTGGAGATGGATTACACCGTGCTCATGACCGCCGGGGCCAACGCCTGGGAGAAGGGCTATTTTGAAGGTTCACGTCCCTCGACGCTCTACGGCGCGGAAGCGCTGGAGGTGATCACCCGCCTGGCCAATGAGCGACTGGACCTGGCGCGGCAGTACGACGTCATCCTCCTCGGAAAGGTGCGCTGGAGTGTGCTGCCGGCGGCGGTGCGCGAGCGCATTCTGACCCATGTGCGGCGCGGCGCCGGTCTCGTCTACCTCTCGCCATCGGTCACCGGCGAGTCCGCGGAGTTCAGCACCCTGTTCACCACCCCCAGCAATGCCGATCTCGCCGCCCGCCTCACCCGCGGCCTGCCGCTGGAGGTGATGGGCGCGAAGCTCGCGACCGATGAGGAGTTCACCAAATTGCCCGCTCCTCCGCGACGCGTGAATCGCAACCTCCGCCAGGCGTTGACTATCCGCGGGGCAACGCTGGAGCAGGGCAACATCGTCGTGCTCGATTATCATGACGGCGGCAAGGAAGGCGACCACTCATTTTCCGCCGATGTCTTCTTTGACCGCGTGCGCTATGACTATGATTACGCCCTGCTGGCGCGCGCAGTGCTGGAGGCCGTCCGCCGCCAACCAACCGTACAGGCGTCGATCACGCTGACCTCCCCCGAAACGGCCCTCACTGTGCCGGCGGAAGAGCAGCCCATCTCCGGACTCTGGGGGCCGGGCGTACCCACGCGCATCATCGCCCGCGCCGATCTGCCTGACAGCACGCTCACCTTCGCCGCCAAACCTGCCGCCGTGTCGCTTGATTACGCGATACGCGATGCGCAGGGAAACATCATCAACAACGGCGTTGCGACCGGGAACAGCACAACGCTGCCCCTGCCCACCCTCATGCGCGGCAATTACACCGCGGATCTGCGCGTACGCGATGCCCGGGGACAGGTGCTCGACTTCGCCTCGCTGGCCTTCCGCGTGGAAGATGCGTTGCGCGTAACGGCGCTCAGCACCGACAAGGATGCGTATCAGCGCGGCGAGACCATGCTGGGCGCGGCGACCTTCTCCCGGCCGCTGCCGG
>JAGUZN010000223.1 GCA_020060775.1 Armatimonadota bacterium | reverse complement strand
GGCCCGTGCTCCGAGATGCACTACGACCGCGGCGCGCACCTGGCGTGCGGGCCGACCTGCACGTCGCCGGCGTGCGGGTGTGATCGTTGGATCGAGTTCTGGAACCACGTGTTCCAGCAGTTCAACTATCAGGACGGCCAGTATCTGCCGTTGCCCGCGCCAGGCATTGACACCGGCGCCGGCCTTGAGCGCATCGCCAGCCTGGTGCAGGACGTGGCCTCAAACTATGAGACAGACTTGCTCAACCCGCTGATTACTCAAGTAATTCATCTCGTCAATCGGGACCCACTATTGCCGTTGCCTGATCACGCGCAGATGGCGTTGCGCGTCATTGCCGACCACCTGCGCTGCTCGGCGTTCATGATTGCCGACGGCGTGCTGCCGAGCAACAGCAAGCGCGGGTATGTGGTGCGCCGCATCATCCGCCGCGCGTATCGCTTCGGCCGTCAACTCGGCTTCACCGCGCCGTTCCTCTACCAGTTGATTCCCACGCTGGCAGAGATGATGGGCGATCACTATCACGAGCTGCGCGATAATGCACAACTCGTGGGCGATACGCTGCGGTCGGAGGAAGCGCGTTTTGCCGATACGCTGGAGCGCGGAGAGGAGTTGCTGACCAATCTGATTGTGCAGGCAAAGTCACGCGGCGCGACGGTGTTGCAGGGCGAGGATGTATTCACACTGTACGATACCTACGGTTTTCCGCTGGAATTAACCGAGGAGAGCGCACTGGAGGCCGGACTGGGCATCGATGCCGCCGGGTATCAGGCGGCGCTGGAGGCGGCGCGCGAACGCGCGCGTGCCGGCGGGAAGTTCGCCTACGATGCCGGACTGGCGTTGAGCCCGGACATCCCGGCTACCGAATTCCTCGGCTATGCCGTAACGGAGGTTGAGGCGACGCTGCAACATTTTGAACTGTTGGAGGACCCGACGTATGCGGCGGTCGTGCTCGATCGTTCACCGTTTTACGCGACCTCGGGCGGGCAGTGCGCGGATCGCGGCATCCTGCAGTTCGATGGGACGGCCGTGTCGGTGGTTGACGTCAGCCGCGATAAATTCGGGCGCGTGCTGCACACCGTTGACCTCACCGGGCACGAAGGCTTCACGCCTGGACCGCGCCACACGGTGACCGCACGGCTGGATGCGGCGCGCCGCGAAGGCATTCGCCGCGCGCATACCGCCACGCACCTGCTGCACTGGGCGTTGCACCGCGTGCTCGGCGAGCATGCCAAGCAGGCCGGTTCGCTGGTGGATGATGATGCCCTGCGCTTTGACTTCAGCCACCCGCAGGCGGTGACGCCGGCGGAACTGCGCCAGGTGGAGGAGTTGGTGTACGCGCGTATTCTGGAGGATGCGCCGGTGATCGTGCGCGATATGAGCCTGGAGCAGGCGCGCAAGGAGGGGTATACCGCGCTGTTTGGCGAGAAGTATGGGGATTGGGTGCGCACAGTGAACATCGGCGGGGAAACCGAGGTAGCCTTCAGCCGGGAGCTGTGCGGCGGCACGCACCTCGACCGTTCCGGGCAGGCCGGGTTATTTGTCATCACCAGTGAGTCGTCGGTGGCGGCGGGCATTCGCCGCATCGAGGCGCTCACCGGGGTAAAGGCGGCCCAGTGGGCGCGCGCGCAGACCGCAATGGTGCATGACCTCGCCGTCATGCTGAAGGCGCCGGTAGAGGCGTTGGCCGAGCGCATCGAGGGATTGCAGCGGGAACTGCGCGAGGCGCAGCAACAGATCAGCGCGTTGAAAGTGAAGGCGGCCGCCGGCGGCGGCAGCGCCGGACCGCAGGCTGAGGAGATCAACGGCGTTCAGGCGATCATCGCACAACTCGCCGATGTCGATGCCGACGCGTTGAGCGGGCTGGCGGACCAGTTCATGGATAAATTACAACAGGGCGTGGTGCTGCTCGCCTCATCGGCAGAGGGGAAAGTCGTCTTTGCCATGAAGGTGAGCAAAGGTTTCACCGGGCGTTTCCACGCGGGCAATCTGTTGCGCGAGATCGCAAAGGTGGCTGGGGGCGGCGGCGGCGGCCGCCCGGACTTCGCGCAGGCGGGCGGGAAGGATCCCGAGAAGATTCCGGAGGCGCTGGAGAAGGCGCGCGCCCTGCTCGCCCAGGGATAACGGGCTCCGGGCATTCATAGCCGTCCTGCGGTAACCGTGTGTGATGATTCTCGCACACCGGTCTCGCTGCTGTTGCTGCATGAAGACATCGGCAGCGCATATCCTCCTCCACCCTGGCTACACCCTGGATAGCGTGCACCGCATACGGAACACGACTGCCATGGTGGAGGTACAGCTCATGATGGCGCGCATTTACGGCATCCTGTTTGCCGGTATGTTCGGCCTAGCCCTGGCCGGCTGGGCGCAACCGGTGGACACCAATCCGTTTGCTCCTTTCGCTGAATCACTGATAGTTCAGTTGAATCTCACTCCGACCCAGGCGTTGGCCGCGCAGGATCTGGCGCAATCGGTGGACCGCGGCCTGCTGGTGCCGGTGTATCCCGACTTTGGCCCGAACGATATTGCCTATGTCGGCGGGCCGGAAATGGTTCCCCTGTCAACGCTGATCGCCTTGCGATCCCAACAGTTACAGGCGGAACTGGTGTCCGAAGACACCAATCCGGTTGCCGTACAGGTCTATGCGGCGGAGCTGGTGCGATTGCGCGAACAGCGGCAGCAGGTTGTCGCAGCGGGGTATGCGGTTCTTGCCGAATTGCTGACGCCGACGCAGCAGGTGCAATTGGCACGGCTGCTCGCAACGTTGCCCATCGCTTGACCGATATTGCCGATGTCACACACGGGGGGCGGACAGCTCATCGTTTCCATCGCCGTTTCATAGCCCGCCTCCCATTCCCGCGCTGGCAGGAGTCCGACACGCTGCCGATGAATAGAGAACAGCAACCTTCTCAGTCACTGTTCATTTCGGGAGATAAGTGTGAGCGCACCGGCACGCGCCGTCCTGGCAGAACACAGCCCAACACCGCAGACCCCCACGATGCCCGGCGCACGCGCCGTTCCCTGGCTATATCGATTCGCGGTCATCTGCGCCCTGTACTACCTGGGACTGTTCGTGGTATTGGCCGTATTGCGCCTGCCTTACCGTTTTGAGCTGCAGTGGATGGAAGGGGCGATCGCCGACCATGTCGTGCGCGTGCTCAATGGGCAGCCGCTGTATCCTCGCCCGTCCATCGAGTTCATCTCCTATATCTACCCCCCGCTGTATTACTTTGTCGCGGCGCTGGCCGCCAAGGTCACCAGCATGGGGTTCTTCCCCCTGCGCCTGATCTCCATGCTAGCCACGTTGGGGACGTTTGTGCTGCTCTACGCCATCACGGTGCGCCTGACGCACCATCGTGTGGCGGGCGTCTGCGCTGCCGGGCTCTATGCCGCCTGTTATCCGCTTGCCGCGGACTGGTACGATCTGGCGCGCATCGACGCGCTGTTTCTCGCGCTCACGCTGCTGGGGGTGTACCTGTTGCTCGGCCGGGGATGGTGGTCGGTGGCGGGGGCCGCGGTGGCCATGGCGCTGGCGGTGATGACCAAGCAATCCGCGCTGCCCATTGCCGTGTTCGCTGCGCTGGCGGTCGTTGTTGGGATGGCATCGTGGAAGCGCGGGGCAACGTTCTTGCTGGTCACTGGCGTGTTGACGGCGGCCGGCGTGTTGATGTTGATCTGGCGCGAAGGGAGCTGGTACACCTACTTCGTCTGGCAACTGCCGGGGCAGCACCGTATCCTGGAGTACATGTGGGTGCGCTTTTGGACGGAAGACCTGCTGGAGAACTTCGCGGGTATTTTGACCATCGGTGGCCTCGTGCTGCTGCATCCGCGTTTGCGCGCCGACCGTCCCACCGTTGCCACGGTGACGCTGCTCTGCGCCGGGTTGGTGGGCTCATCCTGGATGAGCCGCCTGCATGCCGGGGGGTATGTCAATGTGCTCATGCCGGCGTTTACGGCCATGGCGCTGTTATTCGGCTACAGCATCGCCCGCGGCCAAGCCTGGGCGGCGCGGCAGTCAACGTGGGCGCAGGCGGCCGTGCCGGCATTGGCCTGTGTGCAACTACTGTTATTGCTCTACGATCCGTCCCCCCGCGTGCCCACCCGCGCCATGCTGGAAACGGGGGGCCGCTTTGTGAACACACTGGCCACCATGCCGGGCGAGGTGTTTGTGCCCTGGCACGGTTATGTCTCCACCTACGCGGGTAAGCGCAGTTACGCGCACCTGATGGCCATCCTGGATGTGCAGCGCGGGCATCCCTCCCCCCAGCGCGATCTGGTGAATGCGCTCTGGGCCGAGGCCTTCCGCCAGCAGTATTTCGATGTGATCATTGAGGATGACATTAACGATTTCCCCAAGATCAACCCGTTTCGCGACCTGTATCGTCCGTACTACTACCGTGCAGAACAATTGTCGGAATTCAGCGGGGTATACTGGACGACCAGCGATCTGCAGTGCATGCCGGAGCTCGTGTACCGTCGGCGCACGCCGGAGATCACTGCCCCGACCGAGCGCGGCTACAACATGACGACACCATCGTCACATCGTTAACGCAGTGATTGCAGGAGTATCGTGCCGAGGTTCGGATGATTCAACAACAACGGATCGCCCCCGTTCTTGAAGTAGGGTGACTCCTCGTCACAGATGAGAAAGTCGGCTTCGGGTGGGATGGGGTGGCGCCCGTCGGTGTAGCGCACGATGGAAATGATGCGTCGCGTCAGTCCCTCGCCGAAGAAGGGAAACTCTGGCAAAGGCCGGGCCACATCCACCGCCACCACGGCATCCTTCGGTACAATGGCCTCGAAGAGGAGAAGAAACATCTCGGGGTACTGGCGAACGAGTTGCGACGAGCGATCAAGGGTGAATGTCGAGGGGATAGTCACTTTCCCGAAGCGCACGGGAATAAAGGATGTCCCGTGGCTGAGCACGGCAGCAGAGAGCGCCGAAAGACACCCGAGCATCACCGCCAGCCCCAGGTAGCCTCGCCCCAGCAGGGTGCGCGGTACGAGGGGCCATACCGCCACTGCCGGCACGGCAAATATGGCGCCGATGATAAAATAGCGCCCGCGGAAGAGATCAAACGGACTGACGAAGGCTTGCACCACGAAGAAGACCAGCGCGGCCGCGGCGAAGGCTCGCATGATGATCGATTGGCGGCGGTTGAAAAGAAGCAGGAAAACAGCCGGCCAGACCAGCAGGATCCCCAGCAACCCCCAGTACGAGGTGTTCTCACTGGCAATCGTCGTATCTTTCAATTGGAAGCGGAACGGCCAGCGTGTGCCGATCGAGGACTCCAGCGGCACCCCGGCCTGCTGCAACAAGTGGCCAGGCAATAGCAACGCCCGGTCGAGCGCCAGCACCGGCGCGATGGGGGGCAATCCGTCAGGTGAGAGAAACTCACAGCCGTAGCGCAACAGGTTGAGCCCGCCCCCGGTCAGCATGCGCGCTGGTGAGGCGCCGGTGAAGGAGTGTCGTTGTCGCACGGCCAGCGTGCCTAATGGATGCCCGAAACGCTGCCAGTTTTCCAGATAGCCGGAAGGCAAGGTCATAACGAGCAGGAAGAGGAGCAGTGCACCAAGGCCGATCGTCAGGTCGCGCCGCGCGCGCACCGGCAGCGGGGGCAGCAGCACGGCGGCGGTGACGATGAACAACGAGGGCAGCGCGGTGAGCACGGTGCCCTTCACCCCGGCGGCCAGCGAGAAGGCTAACGCGGCACAGACCAGATACAGCGGCCGGCTGTAGGTGCGGTAGCAGAGTAGCAGGAACAGGCTGATGCTGAGGAAGGCGGCGAGAATGAGGTCGTTCTGCGCGGTGGCAGCTTCCATGATGACGATGATGAGCAGGCCGAATACCAGTGCGGCAAATACGCTGTTCCGCCGTGCTGCCCCCAGCAGGCGGGCGATGCCGTAGAGCGAGAGCATGGCGGCGCCATAGGCGATGAACTGCACGAGTTGGGTGAGATTGGCCATTTTCTCGGAAACGAGATAGGCATAGAGATGCAGGATGGTCGCCACTTTGGGGTGCAACTCCTGCGCCCAGTAGCCCGCACCGAAAGGGGCCAGGCTGTTGTGTTGCAGGTATTGCGCCATGCGGCTGAGGTGGTAGGTCATGGCATCGACCGTTGCCGGCTCAAAGGAGAGCACCCTGATAAAGGTCAGCAGCGCGACCAGGGCCACGCCGCAGCCGGTCACGATGAGCAGGCGCAGATCAAAGCCGCGCGTGCCCGCCGCACGGATACGCGCCTCGATGTCATGCGGGAGCGAGAGCGGGCGGAAACAGACGGCGCGCCAGGCGGGGATCAGCCACATAGGCACCAGCAGCACTACGAGCAGGGCGAGGCTGCCGGTTGCCCACCACACGAGTTGGCCCAACACGTGGGCCAGGGACAGCAGATATCCCAGCCCGACAATGAACGCGGCGAACAGCAGCGGGACGATGAGCAGTGCACCTGTGCGGGTGTCCGGCCTGAGCAGCCGGGTGAAGAGCCAGGCGGCGGCGAGCAGCGCCGCGAGTGAGAACAGGGCTAAGACGTCGGCCATAGTGTGATCCTGCCGTAGTGAATTGCGTTCTCGGATTACCGCCATTATACCGGAAGCCACCCGGACGGGAAACCGCAGTCCTGATGCTCACTCGGCCGGCAACGGCACGCGCTGGCGATGCACTCGCGCCAGACCCTTGGTCGAGGTTTCACGGTACCCCTGCTGCAGGTCGGCCCCGGTTTCGCGCAGCGTTTCCACCACTTCGTCGAAGCCGATCTGGTGCACGCCGTCGGAGAGTAAGGCATACTCGGCGCAATCCACCGCACGCGAGGCGGCAAAGGCATTGCGCTCGATGCACGGAATCTGCACATACCCGGCCACCGGATCGCAGGTGAGGCCCAGGTGGTGCTCGATGCCCATCTCGGCGGCGTACTCGATTTGCTGCGGGGTGCCGCCGAGTAATTGTGCGGCCGCCGCCGCCGCCATGGCGCAGGCCGTGCCGATTTCTCCCTGGCACCCCACCTCCGCGCCGGAGATCGACGCATTATGCTTCACCAGGTTGCCGACCAGCCCGGCGGTGGCCAGTGCATGCAGGATGGCTTCGTCGGCGAGATGCAGCGAATCGTTGAGGGCATACAGCACCGCGGGCACGACGCCGCACGACCCGCAGGTGGGGGCGGCGACGACTTCGCCTCCGGCGGCATTCTCTTCCGCCACGCCCAGCGCATAGGCCCATAACCTTCCGGTAGCGGCAAGTTCCGGCTTGAAGAGTTGCGCTTTCACTGCGTAGGAGGGGGCTTTACGCGGCACGGCGAGCGGACCGGGAAGGCTGCCCTGGGTGCGAATGCCGCGAGCGACCGCCGCCTGCATGGTGCGCCAGACGGCGGCGAGATGCTCCCAGATCTCCTCGCCTTCCACCTCCGCGACATAGGCCCACAGCGGTCTGCCGGTGCGCGCCGTCCATACCAGCAATGCCTGCATGGTGGTGAGGGGGTAGAGGCCGCTTTCCGCAGTAGCGCTCTCGGCGTCGCGCAATGCCCCGCCGCCCACGCTGTACACTTCCCAGCACGCGACGACCGTATCGTCCTGCAACGCCTCAAAGCGCATGCCGTTCGGATGCAGCGGCAGGGTCTCCTCCGGTCGCCACTGCAGTTCAATCGGAGTGGGTGCAAAGGCCTGTTGAATCGCGACATCAGTGAGATGACCCACGCCGGTAGCCGCCAAGCTACCAAAGAGGGTGACGCGGTACGCGGGTGCATCGGGGTACCGTGCGCGGAATTGTTCAGCGGCGCGGCGCGGACCCATGGTGTGGCTGGCGGAGGGACCCACGCCGATGCGGTAGAGTTCACGCAGGGATCGCATCGTCACTTCCTGAAGAAAAGGTATCGCCATTATACCTGAAGTGGCCAGATGCGTGAACGTCGCAGCCCTGTATACCCCCAGAAGTCTATTGACAGACCTTATGCGCATCAGTACAATCGAATTGGTTGTCGAGGGTATGCAGCCCTTCCCTGCAACGACTCTGGCACATGTGCCGAAACTCGTAACAGGTTTCCCTTGACGGGGAGCCGGCTCTGCCAGATACTGAAGTGTATGGCATAAGGAGGGGACTATGCGGATCACGCATCGAGGGTTCACGCTCGTCGAACTGCTGGTCGTGATTGCCATTATCGCGCTGCTGGCCGCCATCCTCTTCCCCGTCTTTGCCAAAGCGCGCGAGAAAGCGCGGCAAACCTCCTGCCTGAACAACCAGCGACAAATCGCTGTGGCCATCCTCATGTACGCCCAGGACCACGATGAGGATCTGCCCGATTCGTCGGATGTCTGGGTGCAGCTCAATATCGATCGTAACATCCTCATGTGTCCCACCAAAGGCAAGAAGGTCGCCAACGCCTACGGGTATAACAATGCCCTCTCCAGCCGGGCGCTGGGGGAGATCGCCCTGCCGGCCTCCTGCCTGCTCTCCGCCGACAGCGATCAGGTCGGATCCACCTCCTCTACATCGATGATCTTTTCCAATATCATCTACCACTGCAATGACATCGCCTACCGTCACAGCAATACCGCCGTCATGTCCTTTCTTGATGGGCATGTGGCGAGCAGGAAGCACTGGGGCGTGCGGGTGATTCACAGCCCCGATGACGCGGGGGTGAGCGGCTGGGAAGAGTCATGGACCTTTGATACCATCGGGCGCACTGATGCGTTGTTGCGTTTAAGGGGGCCTGATGACGACAACGGCTGGGCGGAAATGCTATCCACCCAGGTGGGCGGCGGCACGCAAGGCCATTGGTGGTACCAGTTCCAGCCGTTCATCAGCATCGGGCTGGATGGTGTGTGGGGCGTCATCCCCCGCTCGAAATGTTGCGATTACATCCAGAACACCGCCTCAACCGCCGAGGGGCCGGTGGGAGTGCTGGACTTTGCGTATACCTGGCAGGGACGGGAATGGGTGGATACCACCTTTACGGTGATGCCGGATGGCTACATCATGTACATCACCATCGACCTGGAACATGCGGCGAATTTCTGGAATCTCTCGACGCCGGTGACGGTGGTGTTTACCGCTTATCCGGGAGGGTATGCCCCGTACTACAGCCTGCCGAGCCAGCGTTGGGGACGCACCGCCTCGCAGAGCGTGCTCATTCCGCCGGGGGGAAGCCACCAGACCCTACCCATCACGAAGCAGGACCACTGGCTGTTCCTGGGTGATAAAGATCCCATTGCCACCGGGCAGATCGGGTTCGTCTTCATCCCGGGCGAGATGGAGAGCGGCAGTGTGAGCATGGGCACCTACGCTTGCCCGGTCACGCTCACCTATCGCCTGAGCGTGCGCAAGATTCACCTGGCAGTGCTGGTGTTCGATGAGGCTGGGCCGCGCAGCGAGACGGTATGCGGCAATTTTATCGGCACCGTCTCCTATCATCAGGGCTGCGCCAAACTCGCCCCGCTCATCTTCTAATCCGACACAGTGTCTCGCTCAATGATCTCCAGCGGCGGCAGGGGGGCGGGCTCGATGCTGGTCTTCAGCCACGCTACCGCCTGTTGCGCCACCGTCTCACGGGGGTAGCGCAGGGTGGTGATGCCCGGATAGAGTTCGGTGAAGGACGGGTTGTCGTCCACCCCCAGCACGGCGATGTCCGCGGGCACCTTCACCCCCTGCTGCGCCAGCAGGCGGATCACCGCCAGCGCCAGCCAGTCGTTATGGCAGAAGACGGCGGTCGACCGATATGCATCGATTGCCCGGCACACTGCAGCGTCATCGCTGAAGAGCACAGTCCTGGGCATGAGGCCGTACCGGCGCATGCCGGCCGCGTAGCCGGCGCGGCGGTCGCGAATGGCG
>JAGUZN010000183.1 GCA_020060775.1 Armatimonadota bacterium | reverse complement strand
GATGATGTTGCGCGGTTCCCAGTACTGGCGCGGCGGGCAATGCGGCACCACGACGATGGCGGGAAAGCGCTCGGTGGTGAGATCGTACACCGGCAGATAGTAGTGATGTTGCTGCAGCACCTCCATCGCGACATCGCGCTCCCCTGCGCCGTGCAGGGTGATGATGAGCGGCCACAGCGTATCCGTCTGCGCCTCGTACCCGGCTGGATAGTGCGTGTAGTACTCGTAGACCGTCACCATGGTGCCCCTCCCGTTGCGAGGTTCTCCGCAGTGGGCATGACGTAAACGCCGGTGTGGGACACCGATGCACTGTCAGCTCCATGCTGCGGTAAAACTTCACAAACAGGGAGTTTGATCCTTTGGAGGATGGAAGACGGCATGTTCCCTCGACCCCTTACCGACCGGTAGGGTGATTCTACATTCTGCCGCTCCAGATGAGGTTGCCCCATGCCCACCATGACGTCGCGCGAACGGATGCTGACGGCGATCAGTAACGGACGCCCTGATCGCTTGCCCTGCCAGGTGCATAACTGGATGGGGTATTATCTGAAAACCTACCTGGACGGCTGCGATGTGTATCAAGCTTACGAGCGGTTCGGGATGGATTTCGCCGTGTACGTCTCACCGATTTACCGGTATGACGAGCGGGATCTGGCGAACTGGCAGATGCGGCGCATCAACCTCGGGACGGATGCCAGCGGCAATCCGACGTGGATGATCCATATCGAAACCCCGATGGGGGCGCTGCAGAGCCGGCACGCGGCGAATACGATGACCGAGTGGACGCTGGAGCATCTGATTAAAACCCCGCACGACTTTGAGATCTGGGATACGTACTATCCAGTGCCGACCGGCGCTGATTTTACCCCGATACGCGAGGCGCACGAGCGAGTGGGAGATCGCGGCATCGTGCGGACCTTCCCCTTCAGCCCCGGGCAGGGCAGCCCGTGGCAGAGCTTCTGCACGTTGATGGGCACTGAGGAGTCGATCTATCTGGCGATGGATGAACCGGAGTTCATGCATGCCGCTCTGCAGGCCATTCTGGAAAAGACGTTGTGCGCCACCGCGTTGTGGGGGAACGTCACCGCGGCAGATCTGGTGGAAACGGGCGGGGGCGCGGGGTCCAACACAGTGATCAGCCCGGACTTCTTCCGACAATTCTGTCTGCCGTACGATCAGGTGCAGCATGCGGCGTTGCACGAGGCCGGGGTGAAAATCGTCTATCACCTGTGCGGCGGCCTGATGCAGATGCTCGACCTGGTGGTGGAGAACGGGGCCGATGGGCTGGAGACAATGACGCCGCCAAGCATGGGCGGCGATTGCGACCTGCGCGAGGCATCGCGCCGCGTGGGCGATCGATTGTTTTTCGTGGGCGGATTCGATCAGAACGCAGGCTTTGAGCACGGCACGCCCGCGGAGGCGCGGCGGCTCGTCATGGAATGTTTCGAGGCGACAAAGGATCATGCCGGCTACATCGTCTCGCCCTCCGACCACTTCTTCGCCGGTGCGCCGGAGAATCTCCAGGCGTTCGTGGATGCGGCGCGGGAATGCGTGTATTGAAAGGATGGGGCAGCAGACAGAAGTCCCTTCTCCAATGCGTGAAAGGGCTTCTGCTCTGGCCGAGTCGGCAGTGTGAGGCCTACTCGCGGTGCTCGGAGCCGACGGCGTCGGCGATGGTGGCGAAGCCGTGTGCCTGCAGCAGGGCGAGGAGATCGCGGTTGATGTCGCGCATGAGCCAGGGGCCGCGGTAGATGATACCGGTGTACACCTGCACCAGCGACGCCCCGGAATCCAACTTCTCTCGCGCCGCGTCCGCACTGGCGATGCCGCCGACACCGATGATGGGCAGGCGGCCGGCCGTCTGGCGGGTGATGTAGCGCACCATCTCGGTCGAGCGCAGCCGCAGCGGCGCGCCGCTGAGACCGCCCGGCACATCAGCATAGTGAGCTGGAGTTCCTTCGCGGCTGATGGTGGTGTTGGTGGCGATGATGCCGTCAATCCCCGCCAACTCGACGGCACCCAGCACATCGTCCACTTCGGATTCGTCCAAATCGGGCGCTATCTTCACCAGCAGCGGGACGCGCGGCTGCAGACCATTGCGTACCTCCGCCACAGCCTTCAGCAGGTCTTCGATGGTCTCGCGCGCCTGCAGCCGGCGCAGGTTCAACGTATTCGGGCTGCTGACATTCAGCGCGACGTAGTCGGCCTGCCGGTACACTTGCCGCAGCAACGTGCAGTAGTCCGCCGCGGCATGCTCAATGGGTGTGTCCTTGCTCTTGCCGATGTTGATGCCGACGCGCGCGTCGCCGCGCCGGATGCGCAGAGCGTCCACGCCGTCGTTCGGAAAGCCCATGCTGTTGATCAGGGCACTGGCCTCGATGACGCGATGGACACGCGGCCGCGGATTCCCGGCCTGGTGCCCACGAGTGATGGTGCCGACCTCGATGTGGCCGAAGCCCAACGCGCTCAGACCGCGCACCCCGACGCCGTTCTTGTCGTAACCGGCTG
>JAGUZN010000354.1 GCA_020060775.1 Armatimonadota bacterium | reverse complement strand
GCCGACAGCACCTGCGCGATGGCGGGATGCACCTGCCCGGGCAACTCGCCGGCGGGCGGCGTCAGGCGCCAGCGCGTGCCGGTGAGGCTCTGGCGATCAGCGGTGGGCTGGGAGGTGTCGGTGTGAAAAATGGCCATAATCTCATCTTGTGCAGCAGACAGCAATCAACGGATTGCCGCGTCCCTATTATACCTGCAGACCGGCCGCGCGTGAAGGCGCGATGTGATGTTCGGGGTGTGGCGTTGAGAAGCCGGACTGAGATGACCTGCCAGACCGCCCTTTACGCCATCGGCGTTCAGCGATACACTGATGCCGGTTATGCGCGAACACCTCGACCTGTTCCTCGAGCATCTGACATTGGAACGCGGGCTGGCGGCCAACAGCCTGGCGGCCTATCGCCGCGACCTGGAGGGCCATGCCGCCTGCCTGCAGGAGTCGTGCGGCAAAGCGGATCCGCGCGCGGTGACCGAGAGCGACATCATCCGCTATCTCACCGACCTGCACCACCGCCACATCGCCACCTCCACCATCTGCCGCAAACTCACCGCCGTCCGCCAGTTTTACCGGTTTCTGGTGGCGGAGGGGACTATCAGCGTGGACCCGACGGCGAACGTGCAGCCGCCGCGCGTGCGCAAGCGCCTGCCCGCCACCTTGACGCTGGATGAGGTGGAGCGCCTGCTGGCCGCCCCTGATATCAGCGATCTGCGCGGGCTGCGCGACCGCGCCATGCTGGAAGTCCTCTACGCCACCGGGCTGCGCGTGAGTGAACTGGTGAACCTGCGCCGCGGGAATGTGCATCTTAAGCTCGGCTACGTGCGCTGCGTGGGCAAGGGCAACAAGGAGCGCATCGTGCCGCTGGGGCGCATCGCCACCGCGTGGCTGGAACGCTACCTGAACGCGCGCGAGGATGATCTGCCTTTCCTCTTCCCCGGGCGCGGGCACCGGCCGATCTCCCGCGTGGCCTTCTGGCAGATCATCAAGCACCAGGCCGCGCGCGCGGGCATCCTCAAAGAGATCTCGCCGCACACCCTGCGCCACTCCTTCGCCACCCACCTGCTCGAGCGCGGGGCCGACCTGCGCGCCATTCAGGAAATGCTCGGCCACCGCAGCATCACCACCACGCAGATCTACACCCATGTTTCCACCGACATGCTGCGCGAGGTATACGTGGATGCGCACCCGCGCGCCCGCAAGCGCGAGTAACCGCCGCCGACGCGGTGTAACAAGTTACACCCGGCGCTGTTCCCGGCATATACCGCCCTGCCCCGCTGGACCCCACCCTTCGCTCCCGTTACGATAGAGGCAGCATCAGCGCGTGTACGATCGAAGGAGCAGCGTTATGCATACTACGACAGTGACGAAACCGTTGCACGTGGCGGTGGTCGGCTGCGGCATGATTGCCTCCACGGTGCATATCCCCTTGCTCGCCCGCAATCCCAACCTCAGGCTGGCCTGGTTATGCGATGTGCAGGAGGAGCCGCTGCGCCGTCTCGCCGCACAATACGACGTGCAGCATGTGACGACCGATTACCTGGATCTGTTGAAGGACCCGACGGTGGATATGGTGGTGCTGGCCACCACGCACACGCTGCGCGTGGAATTCATCGAACAGGCCGCCCGCTATGGCAAGCCGGTGTACGTCGAGAAACCGATGGCCGGCACACTGCCGGATATCGCACGAATTTTGCAGGTCGTGCGCGAATCGGGCATCCCGTTCTGCGTGGGGCATAACCGCCGTTCCGCCCCGGCGATCCTGGAGGCCTGCGCCATTCTCGAGCGCCATCGCGCCAACCCGGCCATCACCCCCTGGCGGCTGGACCGCAATTCGCACCTGCGTCCCCCGATGCCGGAGGAAGGGGAGACGATGGTGCTGCTGCGCGTGAATGACGACTACCTCACCTGGAAACCATGGTCGTTTGCCGAGGGCATGCTGCTCTGCGAGATGCCCCATTTCCTCGATCTCGCCAATCTCTTCATCGCTCGCGAGCCGCGGCGCGTGTTCGCCATGGGCTCGACACGCCTGAACTTCACCATCCTCGTCGAATACGATGACGGCTCCATCGCCACCCTCACCGACAGCGGCGCAGGCACGCTGGACTACCCCAAAGAGTTGGTGGAGATCACCCATCGCGGCGCCATGATCGCCATCGATCACTGTCTGGAAATTCGCACCGCCGGCATTGAGGGCGAACCTTTCCGCCGCACCTTTCCCTCGCTGGATACGCGGGTGAAGACCGACAAGGCGGGCATCGAGTATTTCTACGAGGCTGCGCAGCAGACCATCGCGGAACGGCTGCGCACCGGGGACCACGAAATATTTCTCGGCTTCCCGGACAAGGGGCACTACGCGCATTTCGACCGCTTTGCCGCCTGCATCCGCGGCGAGGGCGAGACCCCGTGCGATGCGGAGAGCGCGGCGCAGGCCACCGTGCTGACGCTCAAGGCGCTGGAATCCTGCCGGTTGGGGATGCCGGTGCGCGTCGGACCGGAGGAACTGCACCCCATTGTCATGTGAGGGCGGGATCGGCTATGCTAAGCGAGACCTGTACCGGTTCACTCCATTGTTGTGAGGAGATATCCGATGGCTCGTTTTGCTACCGTCACGTCGATCGCCTGGACTGCCGCGCCGGGGCAGACCGTTGCAGAGGCCTGCGCCCACGCGGGATCGCTGGCGCGCGCGGCCGCCGCCCACCAACCCGACCTGATCATCTTCCCGGAGGTCTTTCTGCAAAACGGCCTGCATGGGGATATCTGGGCGCAGGGGATGCCGCTGCCCAATCCGGCCACCGACTACTTCAGCGCACTGGCACGGGAGATCCGCGCCAACCTGGTAGTGCCGATGATCCTCACCGTGGAGGGCGACACGTACAACAGCGCGGTGGTCATCGACCGCCAGGGGGCGATTGTCGGCCGCTACGATAAAGTCCACCCCACCATCGCCGAACTGGAGGCCGGAGTGCGCCCCGGCGAGGGCGCCCGCGTGCACCAGTTGGACTTCGGGCGCATCGGGCATGCCATCTGCTTCGACCTCAATTTCCCGCACCTGGCGGAAGAGATGCGCGACATGGACGTGGACCTCATCGGGTTTTACTCCATGTTCGCTGGCGGGCAAATGCTCAATCACTGGGCGTTTACCACGGGCGCCTACCTGCTGTCCGCCTACACGGAGGAGAGCCACCTCATCGATATGACCGGCCAGGACCTCACCAGCATGGGGCAGCGCTACGAGGCGTATCGCTACTGGCCGCTGCCGCCGACGCTCACGGCGCGGGTAAACCTCGACCGCCGGCTGTTCCATGTCGATTACAACATCGGGGACTACAACGGGCAGCATGGTGGCGTGCTGAAACTGCTGGCGGAACGCCCGCACGCGGTGACGCTGGACTTCAACCATACGGCGGGCGTGGTGGCGATCGGGGCACAGGAGGGCGCGACGCTGGCGGACCTCGTGGCGCAATACGGCCTCGAGCCGCGCAACGCCTACTTCCGGCGCGCGCTCGATCGGTGGAAGGACGCCCGTCACCGCCGTGTCACCCTGTGACCTGCCCAACACCGGCGGTGACAGATGGTGCGAGCAGGCGTGAAGGGTTACTCGGAACGGTCGACTTGGCGCGTGACGAACACGAAGTTCGGGCTGCCTTGCTGGTCAAGCGAAATATGCTTGACCTCCCAACCATCACTCGCCAGCGTGTCCACGGCAAAGGCGAGACTCTCCAGCGCCCGGTGGCTCATGCCCGGATTGGTGAGCGTGTGCGTGCCCTCGCCAGTCCAGACGTTCCAGCAGTTGTGGCCCGGCGTTAAAAAGCCATGCTGGGTACTGGTTTTCACTACCGTCATGACTTACCTCCTGGTGGATGCAGAGGTGAATATGCGGAACCGATGATTCTATTATGCACGGAAAGTGACGATATTACTAGCGGTCGGCCAATATTTCTTGTATTGCCGGTTTCCCAATACCGGTCGCACAGCAACCAACTCACCAACTCGCAGCTTCTCAGGCATGAGCATTCCCGCAGAGTATGGTATAATCCGGTAAATGAGCATGTCCTCGCAGCCCCAGGAGATTACAGCGCTGAGCCGGCGTCTTGCCGGCGTGCAGGAGGAAATGGCCGCCGCCGCCGCGCGCTCGGGTCGCGACCCCCGGGCGATACGCCTGGTCGCCGTGACGAAGACGCACCCGGCGTCCGTGTTGCAGACAGCCGTGGAGGCGGGCATCCGGGAGATCGGCGAGAATTACCTGCAGGAGGCTGCGGAGAAATTTGCCCGGCTTGGCTGGCCGGAGGCCGGCGCCGGCCGCGCCCCGGTGACCCGGCACGCCATCGGGCACCTGCAGTCGAACAAGGTACGGCTGGCGCTGCAGTGGTTCGACGTGATCCAAACCGTGGATTCCCTGGCGCTCGCCCGGCGCATTGACCGCATTGCCGGCGAGATGGGGCGCTCGGTGCCCGTGCTCATCGAGATCAATATCAGCCGGGAACCGTCGAAATTTGGCCTTTTCCCGGAAGACGTCGAAGGATTTCTGGCCGCTACGGCGAACTTAGCGC
Organism: Armatimonadota bacterium; assembly: GCA_020060775.1. Lineage (GTDB taxonomy): Bacteria > Armatimonadota > Hebobacteria > CAIYQO01 > CAIYQO01 > JAGUZN01. The sequence continues at coordinate 1,465 of JAGUZN010000354.1, read as the reverse complement.
ACATTCAGGTCACAGGACTCATGACCATCGGACGCTTTGAACCGGATGTGGAAGCGGCCCGGGGTGAGTTTATCGCCATGCGGGAGCTGCGTGAGCGGATGCGGCGCGTGGCGCCGCCGACGGTGTCGCTGGATGAATTGTCCATGGGTATGAGCCACGACTTCGCCGTCGCCATCGAAGAGGGAGCGACCATCGTCCGCGTCGGATCACGCCTGTTCGGCGCACGTGCGTGAGTCCGCTATCAGACAACTGCATACTCTAACCGTTTGTGCAATTCCATCCCCCGCGCCCGTTACCGGGCCGGGAGTTACAGTCTGGTCACAGTATTCGCTATCGCAACCATTATCGCAAGGAGGAATGCCATGCCCACCGCAAGTCCGTTGAAGTCGCTGTTGAGTTGGTTCACTGACGACGGTGACGACGATCTGGAAATGGACGAGATGAACTCGCCCGCAAACACCCCATCCCCCGCACCGCAACACAAACGCAATCGAGGACCGTTGATGTTGAACCAGCATTCCGAAGGGGGCATGGAGATTCGCCACCCACGTACACTTGACGAGCGCATGTCCATCGGTATGGATCTCAAACAGAAGCGCATGGTGACGCTGGATCTCACCAGGCTGCCCGAGAACGATGCCCGCTACTTCCTCGAGTTCGTGTACGGCGTCGTCTTTGCGCTGGATGCCACCGCGGAAAAAGTGACCGAGGGCATCTACCTGCTCGCGCCGCGCGGCATTGCCGTGCGCAACGATCAGGAAGAGCTGCCGGTGGAGGCGGCGCCCGCTAAAGCGGCCGCGCCGCGCACGACGCGTACGGCGTCCAACGAGTCCGGCCAGGAAGAGCTGTTCTGGCAAGTGCGCTAATCCGGTCGTCCGGCATCCTCCTTGCTACCGTGGGTCGTCTCCGGCGAGCCACGGTGTGCGCCGCCTGCGAAACGTGTGAAAATCGTTTCTGAAGGGAAGGCGATCATGAAACTCACCATTCTGGGCACCGGCAAAATGGGCGAAGCGCTGGCGCGCGGCATGCTGGCCGCCGGCGTGCTGGAGACCGCCGACCTGATCCTCTGCGATGTGCTGGCTGATCGCGTGTACGAACTCGCCGCCGACCTCGGCGTGGCTGCCACCACCGAACCGCGCGACGCGGTGGCCGAGGCCTCGCTGACAGTTCTGGCGGTGAAACCGAAAGATCTCGCCGACCTCTGTCGCCAAATCGCCCCGAGTCTGCCCCAACGCTCCACCGTGTTGAGCATCGCCGCCGGCATCACCGTGCGCCAACTGGCCGATGCGCTGCAGCGCGATGATCTGGTGCTCGCACGCGCCATGCCGAACACCCCCTGCCTGGTGGGCGCGGGGGCCATCGGCTTGAGCGGCAACGAGATCCCCGAGAGCACGCGCCTGATGCTGCATCGCGTGCTCTCCTCGGTCGGCATGGTGGAGGAAGTGCCCGAAGCGCTGCTCGATGC
>JAGUZN010000351.1 GCA_020060775.1 Armatimonadota bacterium | reverse complement strand
CGCCTCCAGCTCCGCCTCCAGCTCCGCCTCCAGCTGGGTGAAAGTATCAAGCACATTCACAATTTCGCGCTGCACTTCGAGCGGTGGGACGGGGATGCGGAAAGCCATGAACTTTGACATTTCGATTGACGCTACAGATCCGCCTGTCTTGCGAGCCGCTCGTAGTAGTTCTGGTCCACGCGAGCGCAACAGGTGGGCGACAAATGCAGGGAGAATGCCCTCGCGAGCTACCACGGCTTTCATGTCTTGATTGAGGGTGATCGGTATCGGCACGAGGGCGGTCGGGAGGAGCTTGTCCAAAATGCTCGACCTGACTACAACAGCCACCGAATGTGCAGATACCAGCTTTGTCGCCGAGCCAGCTACAGCTGCAGCTGTGATGTAATCCTCAGTCCTCTCAATAACGGGTTTCCCCATGTCCTTCGGGGACAACCAAGGGATCGTTCCATCTCGCCAGTATTCGATATTGCCTTTTGATGGTGTCCCACCACCGTACCAGACACCAATATTCCGAAGTGGCTCAAATTCCACACCCTCCGGGCAATATTCGGCAATAAGATCATCAATGCGGCTCATGGCGTTTCCTTCCTGCTCATTTGTTTCTGCACGGTTTTCACGGTCTCCAGATAGACCGCTTCCACCTCGGAAGGCTGCTCGGCCAGCTGGGCGCGATATTGGGCATATTCGGCTTCCGCGTGGGTGAGCGCCTGCTGATGACTGACACGGCCCGCACCGTGCAGGGCTTTACCGCCCATGGCCGCGATCAGTTGCTCCAGATGCGCCAGCCAATCTTTCATGTAGGTGGGCTCCTGGTTCATGGCGCGGAATTCGGCGGCATCGAAATAGGCCGAAACCAGGGTATTCAGTCGCTTGAGTTCGTCGGCGTCGAGGTAGTTTTTCGCCACGGCAATCTCGGATTTGCTCGGCTGTGTACCGTTGAAGGACAACAGTCCCATGAAGGGCTTGCCGGCATCGGCGCGGCTGGCAATCACCTCGGCAGCGGTCTGGCCGTGGGCGGCGTAATGCAACTTGTTTTGCACGGTCTTGAAGAAAATGATGCTGGATTCCGCCTTCGGGTCGTAATCCACACTGGTGGCGTACAGGTCCAGCACTTGCCGGTAGAGCACTTTTTCACTGGAACGGATATCGCGGATGCGCTCCAGCAACTCTTTCCAGTATCGACCACCACCCAGGTTTTTCAGGCGGGCATCGTCCATGGTGAAACCCTTGATCAGGTACTCCCGCAGGCGCTCGGTAGCCCAGATGCGAAAGCGCGTGGCGATGGCGGAGCGTACCCGGTAGCCCAGTGAAATGATGAGGTCGAGGTTGTAAAACGGCAGGGTACGCGTGACCTCGCGTGTGCCCTCGGTGCGAACCTGTCGGAATTCCCGACAGGTTGCGTCCTGGCTCAACTCGCCTTCGGCGTAAATATTGGCAATATGTTCCACCACATTGGTGCGCGAGGTCTGAAACAGGTCAGCAAGCTGCTGTTGACTCAACCAGACCGAATCACCCTCAAACCGCACATCAATGGCTGGCGCATCACCTCGCTGATAGAGAATGATCTCTCCGCCGGGTGGCTCGCTCATACCGCGTCCCCTTCCAGATCAGCGACAATGGCATCGATCTGTCGCCGCAGTTCCGCCTGCCGTGCCACGATACGGGCGATGTCGGCGTTGAGCGCCGTGATGTTCACTGTTTCACGGGTGTCCTGCTGCTCAACATACGACGAGACGGCGATGTTGTAGCCGTTCGCCGCAATGTCGCTGTTGTCCACCAGGTGCGCAAAGTGGTCAATGTCTTTTCGGGCAATGTAGGCATCGAGAATTTTTTGCTGATGCTCTGGCAAGAGCTTGTTCTTGTTGCCGCTGCGCACGCATGCACCGCCGGCGTCGATGAACAGGGTGGCGTTGTCGTGCTTGGATTTCTTCAGCACGATGACGCAGGTGGCGATGGTGGTGCCGAAAAAGAGATCCGGCGGCAGCTGGATGACGGCCTCGATGTAGTTGTTGTCGATCAGGTATTGGCGGATCTTCTGCTCCGCGCCGCCGCGATAGAGCACGCCGGGGAATTCGACGATGGCCGCCGTGCCGTTCACCGCCAGCCAGGAGAGTATGTGCATGGTGAAGGCGAGATCGGCCTTGCTTTTGGGGGCGAGTACGCCCGCTGGGGCGTAGCGCGGATCATTGATGAGCAAGGGATTGGCATCGCCATCCCATTTAATCGAGTACGGCGGATTGGAGACGATGGCCTCGAAGGGCTCGTCGTCCCAGTGCGCCGGGTCGGTGAGGGTGTCGCCGTGGGCGATGTCGAACTTTTCGAAGTTCACGTCGTGCAGGAACATGTTGATCCGGCACAGGTTGTAGGTGGTGAGATTAATCTCCTGGCCGAAGAAGCCCTGGCGCACCTTGTCGTGGCCCAGCACCTTGACGAATTTGAGCAACAGCGAACCGGAACCGCAGGCCGGGTCGTAGACCTTGTTCACTGCAATCTTGCCGACCACCGTGATGCGGGCGAGCAGCTCGGACACCTCCTGCGGGGTATAGAACTCGCCACCGGATTTTCCGGCGGTAGAGGCATACATCTGCATCAGGTATTCATAGGCGTCGCCGAACAGGTCGATGGTATTGCCCGAAAAGCCGCCGCCATTGCTCAGGGGCAGGTCGCCGATGGCCTCAAGCAGCTTCACCAGTTTTTCGTTGCGTTTGGCCACCGTGGGGCCGAGCTTGCTGGAGTTGACATCCAGGTCGTCGAAGAGTCCTTTGAAGTCGTCTTCGCTGTCGGCGTTGACGGCGGAGCCTTCGATGTCGGCGAAGACGCGGCTCAGCGTTTCGTTGAGGTTGGCATCATGCCGCGCCCGCGCCCGCACATTACCAAAGAGGTCGGAGGGCAGGATGTAGAACCCCTTCTCTCTGACCGTCTCAGCACGGCCGAACTCGGCATCGTCGTCACTTAAGCAAGCGTAATCAAAGTTCGGATTACCTGCCTTGCGCTCCTGTACATTGAGGTAACAGGTCAGGTTTTCGGAGATAAAACGGTAGAACAGCATGCCGAGCACATAGCTCTTGAAGTCCCATCCATCCACACTGCCGCGCAGATCGTTGGCGATGCGCCAGATGGTTTTGTGGAGTTCCGCGCGTTCGATTTCCTTGGTGTTGTTCATGCAGCCTGATCCCGTCGTGTTTGGTTCGCCATGCCTGGTATGCGAGTAAACAACCTTTCGCCCTCACGACCAGTGATTCCTGCCCAACGCCAGGACTTGGTCACACTGCTGACCAGGGGCCAATGCACAGCAAGATAACTTCAGCGTCACTCTGCCTGCTTGGTGCCAAGTGGGAATCAGTCGGGTACGCGCCAATCCCCATTGCGCCCGTTGCACTGCTCCCGGCCTGCTCCACAGATCATGCACCGGGGTCGCCGTGCTGCCTTGACTTCCTTCGCGCTTCGATCTACCATTCGCCCCCCGAGAGCCCGGCTCTCGGCCATCCCACTCGACGGAGGACCTGGCATGCCCGCAGACATCG
>JAGUZN010000336.1 GCA_020060775.1 Armatimonadota bacterium | reverse complement strand
TGCGGCGGCTCATACGTCCTCCCCATCTTTCGGCACCCGCAGGCCGAAGAATTTCGGGCCATTCCAGTGCGTGCCGGTGATGACCTTGGTGATCGCCGTTAGCGATTTATACGGCCGCCCCTCGAATTCGAATCCATCGCGGGTCACCAGCACTTCATAGCGCCCCCCATTCCAGACGCGCAGCAGTTGCGTGCCGACGACCGGAATGCCGGGTTTGCGGTGCGGAGCCGGTTTCTTGGCGTGCCCCGGAGTCACCGTCGCGGCTAACTCGTCGTACCCGGCCTCGGTGAGCACGCGGTCCATCTCCTGGTACGTGCTCATCGGCAACCCGCCGTAGGCCAGTTCCTGCACCCGATAGATGAGACGCTTGAGTAAGAACTGCTTATTATACGGCGGCGGCTCGGTGCCCATCAGCACGCGCCAGCGCTCCATCAACTCCGGTGTCGCCAACCGCTGGAGTTCAGCGATTTGCCGGAGCACCTGCGGCCGTAAGACCGCAGCGTCCTTTGATATCGTCATTGGCATCCTCCTGTGGAAGAGCGTGTTTCCGTGCCAATGAATCGCTCTGCCTGGCGGATGGAGTCAAGCGAAATGTCTCTGTCGTCGGGAGATTGTTGGCCAGATGTGTGCAACGGCACCGTCTGTCGCGCCCGGAGGCGCACATAGCTCTCGGCAAGGAGCCGGGCGATCTCGTCCAGATGGGGTGTTATTGTCGTTGTTCGTCTGGAATGCTGTGCTGCCATGTGCTCTTCCGCCTTTCCCGCTCTCAAGGGGTCGACTCCGCTGCCGGCTTCAGATAGTAGCGCCACCAATCGTCGGGGGTGTACGGTGGAGGCGTGGTGTCCTGTAAGCATCCCGCGTCGCGGCACAGGTCGGCGATGACCAGCAACTCTTCACGATCCCCCACCGAGAGATGCGCCCAGATCCAGGGATACAACTGCTGCAGCCACGCGAGCATCAGATCGAGCCGATGAGGCTGATAGCTCATACGCTCGCGATGATCGACCAGATAGCACTCGTAGGTCTTCGCGTCCTCTTTCCAGGCCTGCCGATCCTCTGGCGACAGGCGTCTCCACATCCCAGGCGACCAGGAGCGAATCTCACGAAGCTGGGATTCGTGCAAGGCCATGCATCGCGCACGATCCGCCAACAGGCGCTCACGACGCGCCAGCACCGTTGCGGCGACCAACGGTGAGGTTAAGAAGGCCGTCGCAGATTCGGGGACCGGGATCCGGGTCAGCGTCCGATGATCGGCACGCAGGCAAGCCGCATAGCACGCCCAGCCGACATCTTCGAGGACACGGTCAAAAAGCGTCCCGTGTGTCTGTTCAAACATGTGTTGCTCCTTTCGGCATGATAGCCATGGCCTGCGCCAGCATCGCGTGAAGCTTTGGCAGCAGGGGCTCGATGGTTGGAATCGGATGGCCTGTCAGCGCCGACAGCGCCTCTGCCGTGACGGTGGCGTGTTGCTGGTGGAGGGTCCAGCCGGCGGCCAGGCACTGGTTCAAGAGCTTGACCTGTGCACGGCCATCGCTTGGCATTGACAACGCCGGCAGGAGGGCCACCGGGCGATAGACCGCGCCCCAGTTGGTGTGCAGTTGCCGGCAAACAATCTCGAACGCCTCGTGATCCTCCTCGGCCACCGGCTCCTGCCCCAGCACCCGCCAGCCCCATGTGCGCCAGACGGCTTCCATCTCGTCCTGGGGCAGGTAGTACGGAAGCCAGGCAAAGGGTGAGACGGCGGGTGTTGCGTCCGGGGATGTCTGGCGCGGCAGGTGCGTCTGCTTGGCCTGCCGCCTGGCCGATGGCATCTTAATACCGGTCGTCAACATACACCTCCCCCTGCCGGCGTTGCATTTCACGCGCAATCGACGAGTACGCCCCGCGGGGAAAGGGGAGACCGAGAAATGTTCGTGTTCGCGGTAAGGGATACTCAAAGAGCAGCACAGACCGCACGGGCTCGTTGCACGCGCGTTTCCCGTAGCACTGACAGACCGCTTCTTCCAGCAGCGCAAGCCGATCCTTATACGGACGCAAGACCTTGTACAGCACGTCGTCATCCATTTGCTGCTTCCCAATCCCTTTCAGTCGGAGATATTGCGTTTGCCAAAACGTGAGCATCTTCGGTGTCACCTGGTCATAGCGACACCCCTGCAACCGTGCCGCAATCGACAGGGGGGCAAATCGTGCTTCCAGTTCCTGCCAGGCCGACAGGTTCTCCGGGGTCAAGGCCAATGGATCATCTGCCGGCAGCGTTTCGTCCGGGGTCTCGGATGCTTGCCAGATCGCACGATATTTCATCACCGTTGTCGGGCTGCACCCCGCCGCTTCAGCAACTGCCCGCTTGGTGAGTGTGTGCCCCTGGGCGACGAGCGTCGTGACCGCCTGCCGAATCTGCTCTTGCACGACATCAGCGCGTTCGGGATTACTCAGCATGGCGCGCGTTCCCCTGCATCACTGCCCGGACGATTTGCTGCACACGGCGCTGACTGATCCCGACCATATCCGCAATCTCACGGGTGCCGATCCCTGCCTGATGCAGTTGGGTGACCCGCTGTCGCGTGCGCACGGCGTGCGATGCGGCGGCTGGTACCCAGAGGTGACCGCTGGCATGGCGCTGGACTTCTGCCAGGAGTCCTGGCGGCAACACGTGTTGTGCATTCTGGTACGGTGAAGACATGGATAGAAGCGCTCCTTCTCTGATCGTCATCGCTCGTATAGGCGGCTTTGCGCCGATTTTCTGAAAAAGGGTGGGTAAGAAATTGCGTGCTTCACGCCAGCAAAAATTCGTCCCCCACTGAGTTACATCAACGGCAGATGGGCAAAGTAACGAGTCATGGGCCAACTTTTTCATTCACCCCGCTGCCGTGCCGGCAGGCTGGTGCAAACGGCTTGTCCATCAGTACTCCCATCTCTCCTATAGCAGGCAACTTCGCGTTTAGCACAGTGCCCGAGGACGAAATATCGATAATATTTTCTCGTCGGCCTCAGTCGGACAGTCCGCGACTGCCCACACAGGCATCGCCACACTTCATCTCGTCCCCTATATCTCTCTTCATACGAACCAGGCCGCCGAAATTACGAACCCGCGACAATAATTTTTGCGCCGTGTGCTTTCGCGCATGACGCGTATCCGGGATGCCGGTTGGCATGCTCCTATTCACCACTTACGACCGAGGGGAGGTCAATCCGCAAACTTCGGAAACTTTTTTCGGTGCCAATGCGAACAGTCGTCACGGGTGGAAGGGCCTCCATCACACGGATGTCTCATCCACGAAAACATCGCATTCTCGCCCCACATCGAAAAGGCGAAATCTATATAAAGCAAACTTTCGTTTGTATATTTCCAATCATTGTGCTACAATGCGAGCTCTCACCATTTCAGCGAAGGAGCCCACGTATGCGCAGTTGGAACTATGTCCATGCCGAGCAGGTGCTGCCGGCCCGCCTGGTCAAGGAAATCCGGCAATATGCCACGGGACTGCTGTACATCCCGACCGAGACGGCCCACGTCCGGCAGCGGACAGCCCTCCGCATCCGGGCGCTCAAAGAACAAGGGTTCCGCAACTGCGAGATCGCCCGCATTCTGGGCATCACGCCACGGCATGTCTGCGGGGTACTCCGGCGTTTCCAGGAGGCAAGAGGAATTACTACATCTCCACACACACATGCCGTTGAACTGCCGCAGGGAGGCCAAAGCGACGGTGGCGAAACGCCTCCCTCTCCCCGCGGGTAACTATCCAAAAGCATGGCGGGTGAGGAGATGCTCCTGGAGTCTATATGCGTAGCGACGCGTCAATATGTCCGCGAAACAATAGGCACATCCGGGTTCACCCCTATTGCTCTATATGTCGCGACGTCGGAATATTTTGCAGGGCGTCTGCAGATGAGGTGCGGCATGCTCAATCGACAGGAACAATATTGGCTCGCGTGCTGGCGACGATCCCAGTCGGCCCAACCGGCCACAGTATCAGGCCGGCAGCGGTATCGCCTGGGGGCGATCAGACACGGACTGTATGCGGCGCGTATCCTGAACACGGAAGAGCGGGCACTGGTGGCGGACTGCGCGCCGGTGCTCGCCCAGATGCGGGAGGAGTTTCCTGGCCAGGAGGACCGCATTGAGCTGTTGCTGATCTACTGGCTCTTTCTCTTCCGGGCGGCCAAAGCCGGGCATGGGAAAGCGATGGAGCGAGCCGGGCGAGCGATCCGCACCCACATGCGGAAGTTATCGCGACCGTGCAGACCGGCACCGGAGCGCCCGAGCAATCGCTGGGGGCCAGAGGAACAGCATGCGTGGCAGATGCTGTTGCTCGCGGAGATCAAAAAGCGAAGAAACATTGCAGAGAATGATGAGGAGGGCGGGCTGTCTCACGCGTGAAGTGGCAGCCTCTGCTGCCCAACATTGCAAGCAATGGGCATTGGTTGCAGTCTGACCAAATGCGAACACCGGCACCCTGGCGGGGGTCCCGGTGTCTGGATGCCGTGCCTGACGGCGAAAGGTCTTCTATCAATGGATATTATACCAGATCAGACGGAAACACACCAGTGTGCCCCTGTCGATTTGTCCTATCGTGCCATTGGAAAATTAAGCCAGCCGCACTATCGTCTGGCACTCCTCCGGGCCGATTGCCTGCTGCGGGAATTTGTGCATGGCCGGGTCAAAATGCGCACGAAAGGCAAGCACGACTCCCGCGTCTATATCCCTATCCTGGCTGATGATGTGTTCTCTGTCCTGCTAGGATTTACCTCCGGCGTCTTCACTACCCCACCTGCCGGCATCTACGTGCAGGGGTCCGACAAAGAACCCGGTCTGCATCTCGTGCGCTATTATGCCAAGCACCACCGTCTGGCTCTCGAGACGGAAGATGCGGTCACGCGCACCACGCGCCTGGGAGTCTTTGATTTTGACGGCGGTCCAGGCCACGGAGAGCCGCTCCGCGACCCCCTCGGCGCAGCCCGTGCCACCATCGCCCATCTCCGCACGCTGGGCTGGCCCTCGTATCTCGTGCGTAGCAATAGTGGGGCCGGCTATCATCTCTATCTGTTCTTTCAGCATCCCCTCCCGTCCGCCGATGCCCGGCGTATCCTGGAACATGTCCTTCGCATCGATGACGATGAGCGCGCACGGGTCGAGATCAACCCGCTTGAGCGCGATGGGCAGCACGGGTCACTCATTCATCTTCCCTGGTGGTACCAGTCGAAGCCGGGCTGTAATGCGTTCATCGATCCGGACACCGACACGGAGATCGTGTTGCCGGATGGCGGCGTCTTCCAGCGGATTACCCCCGCACAGGTGGCCGACCTGCTGGCGACACTCCCACCGCCACCCATCACACCACCCACAGTCAACACACCCGTCGCAACAACGACCACCGCAGCGCACCGTGCACCAAGGCCACAGGGCACATCGTCACCGGAGATGGAAACCTGGCGTACCCAGGTGCAAGGAGATCGCCGGTTGATCGAGGCGGTGTATGGCGACTATCTCACCGGACAGGACGACGGCACGTGGTTGCAATGCCGCGACCATGCCTCACCAACAGGCGACCGCGATCCGAGTGCCGGCGTGAACGTCCACAGTGGGGTTTTTAATAGTTATCGGCGAAAGCGCGGCATATCGATCTTCGACATGATGATCGAGTATGGACAAGCTCATACCATCGGCGAAGCCTATCAGCGCGCCGAGGAGATCACCGGTATCCTGCGACCGCGGCAGACCCACACGCCGGCCTGGCGCCAACGCGACCGGTATGTCAAGCCCGCCACAACCCCGCTGCCCGAACTCCCCGAGGGCTTTCCGTTGGAGACCGCCCGGGCGATGCTGAGCGAAATCGTGCGGGAAGAGATCGAGCCGCAGGTCGTCTCGTCCCAACCTGCCGCCTTTCTCCTCAAGGCGGGGACCGGCGTGGGGAAAAGTCACGCCTTGGTGCACCTGGTCGCCGACATGGCGCAGGGGCACCTGGATACCGATGCCACGTCCCGACGCACCTTGTGGCTGACGGACAGCAAACGCAATCGTGATGAGCTGGTCAGCACATTGAAGAAGCTTCTGCCGCCTGACAAGCGCTGTCGCGAGACGCTCGCGGTGGCCTTTGCGCGTTCGCCGGAAACACAAGACCCGGGCTACTGCCGCCAGTTTGCGCTCGCACGATTCCTCGCCGGACGCCGACAACCCGTTAAAGAGACGATCTGCGAGCGGTGCCAGGCCGACGCCCGAAAAGCCGCCGAGCAGGCTTGGACACGGCTCTCCCCAGAGAAGCAAGCCAAGAACACACCTGACGATCTGGTGATCCCGTGTGCCTACCTGACGCAACGCGAACCGTACAAGACGGCGCGGGTGGTCGTCGGCACCCAAGCCTCGTTTCACTTTGGCGGGGAGCTCATCGAAGATTTCGACCTGGTCGTTGTGGATGAGAAAGCCGTGGAGATGTTCTTCACGGACAGTGAGATCACCGCCGCCGATATCGCGCAGTGGGAGACGCGCCAGGAGAAAGACCCGGAACTCTGGGCGGTGCTCAGGCCCGTGCTCTCGTTGCTCAAGCAGGCGCTGGTGACCGGCAAGGCGGAAGGGGTGACGGTGCCGCCCCACGGCCTGCCGCTCATCCCACTGCTGCGGCACCTGGCCCCGGACCTCGATGACCTCGTCGAACGGCTTTGGCATCGCTTTCCCTGCGACCAGTGGAGCATCGCAACGAAATTTGATCGTGCCGAGAAGACAGCTGTCTGGCAAAAGCGGGAAGCCCCCTTGCTCATCCTGCGCACGCTGGTCAACCTGTTGGCGGAGGAATGTCGGCGCGGCACGGCGCGCGATACGCAGTGCTGGGTGCTGCCGCCCAGCGAGACCGCCCCGGCGCGGGTGCACCTGTCGCTCATCCGAGAAGACTTGCTGCAGAGCCTGCAGCGCTGCGTGGTGGTCTTTCTTGATGCGACGGCGCATGTGCCGACGTTGCATCGGCTCTGGCGTCAGCAGATCCGGGAGTACCATATCCCGGTGCAGACGCACTGCTACACCACGATCTTTAACGACCTGCTGTATCATGCCCACCAGATTACTGGCGACCCGGATCGCGAGGCCAAACTGTTGCCGGCGATCCGGCGACTCTGTGCGCACGCGAGTAACCCGATGATCGTCGCCGAGAAGGCGCTGGTGAAACACTGGGAGGACAGCTTGCCGCCACACGCGCTGGTCACCTACTGGGGCGCCGCCGATATGGCGGGGAGTAATCGGTTCACCGACTGTGATTGTTTCATCGGGATCGGCCATCCGCGCGGGACTGATACGGCGCTGATTCGGCAAACGGTGGCGGGGCGAGCGTTCGCCGGCACGACTGCGCCGTTGCCGGAGGGGTATGATCATTTCGCCACCGCCCGCATCCCCACGCCGTACACCGGCTATCATGATGCCGACGGGCAAGCCTGGGTGCGGATGGTGACGTATCCTATCGATCCCGAGGCGTGTGACCGCGCGGTGCATCAGTATGCCGCGCAAATCATCCAAGCCATCGGTCGCGTGCGCCCGGCGAATCCGCGCCCACATCCGGTGCCGGTCTACCTCTTTACCGGTGAGGCGCCCCGCGAGTGGCGCATCGATGCGATGGCCACGCTGGAGACCTGGTCAGCGGACAGGGAAACGCGTCCTTGGGAGGGCACGTTCGACACGTTCCAGCAGGCGGGTGCCCGGGCGAATGCGCAACGGGCCGAGGCGACAGAGGAACGCTATCTGGAGGCGGGCCGGCGTCTCCACGCCGAGGGGAAGCGGATCTCCATCCGCAGCCTGCAGCGGGAAGTGGGGGGCTGCAAGCGGACCGCGCAAAAATACTACCCGGCGGTACTCCAGGCGCTGGCGATCCCTGCCCCACGGCCTTTTATGCGACCGGCACCGCCTGTGGAGCGCGACGACCCATCGTTCTCCCTCTACCAGCGGGCCTTCCATCAGTATCCCGGCGCGTTGGACTACTGGGAACAGCTGGCACCCGATCACCTACGGCACTGGTGGACGATTGAACGATTTCACGAGGCCTATGCCGGACGGCGGGTGGTGCAGCCGCAGGAGATCGGCGATTATGCTCAGGCGCTCCCCCTGTTGGAGGCCCATACGCGTCACATGGAAGCGGAACTCGCCCGACTGGATGCCATGCTAGCGGTCGCCACCCCGATCACCATGGACGAGCTGACCGAAGCGGACTACTGGCGCATGGTTGACGAGGAGCAGCTCGGCATCTGCCAGGAGGAATGCGCCTTCGAAGCATGGTGGCACAGCCTTAGCATGGAGGAAAAGACCCTGCTGGTTGACGAGAAATGCCACTGCGCCGCATGAGGCGACCGCTTGGACCAAGCACATGGGGGGTATACGCCCGTATTATTAATATTATATATACTACGCGAGTATACCCCCTTGCGCGTGGACCAAGCCGGCGGCGCTATATCATGTTTGAAAGTATGTTTTCAAAGAAGGGAGTTTGCCATGCTTACGGTACTCACGGCTTACGCATGCCTGGATGGCGTCTCCGTCTCGTCGTTCATAATGCGCAGATAGCTCTGATAACCATAGAGTCGGTTGCGCTTCATACCGGTCACTTCCGTCACGAGGTGCGCGGATTCCAGTTGGCGCAGACACATGTTGACGGTGGCCGGCGCTAATCCCGTCTGCGCGGCGATCCAGGCGGCGGACGCGATGGGGCGTTCCTGCAGCACCCGATGCACCTGCAACACGGATCCGGCGGTGCGCCCCAGATGACCGATGCGCTCCCGGTCATCTGCGGCTTGCCGTAACAGGCGCTGCGCGGTCTCCACCGCTTGCCCCGCCGTCACGATGACTGCGTCGGCAAAGAAGGTCAACCAGCATTCCCAATCCCCGGTCTGCCGCACCTGGTCCAGCAACGCATAATACTGAGCGCGATGCGTTTTGAAGTACAGGCTCAAATACAGCATGGGTTTCGCCAGCACGCCTTCCACGCACAGCAACAACGTGATCAGCAAGCGACCCAGGCGCCCGTTCCCGTCGAGGAAGGGGTGGATGGTCTCAAATTGCACGTGCGCCAACGCCGCCTTCACCAGCGCCGGGGTCCGTTCCGGCTGGTCGTGCAGGAACAACTCCAACTGCCCCATGCAGGTGAGCACCTCACCCGGCGGCGGCGGGACAAAGGCGGCGTTTCCCGGGCGCGTGCCGCCGATCCAGTTCTGACTGCGCCGAAACTCGCCCGGCGCCCGATCGCTACCGCGACCCTTCGCCAGCAGCACCTCATGCATCTCCCGCAGCAACCGCAGCGACAGCGGAAAGCCCTCCGCGAGTCGCTGCAGCCCGTGATCGAGTGCCGCTACGTAATTGCTGACCTCCTGCACGTCATGCAGCGGCACGCCGGGCAGATGCGCCAGTTCGAACAGCAGGAGATCGGACAGCGAGGACTGCGTGCCTTCAATTTGCGAGGAGAGGACGGCTTCCTTGCGCACATAGCTATACAGGAAGAGCGAGGTTTCCGGCAACAACATCGAGACGCTGTCCAGTCGTCCCAGCGCCAGCAGCGCCTGGTCATACCGTTCCCGCAACGCCGTGGTCCAGTCAATCGCGGGCGTGGGCGGCAAGGGTGCCGGCACAAAGGCACGGACGGTTTCCCCCACCGTCGTGGTCGTCACGTAATATCCGGGAGTCGTTCGTTGCATGGCTGCCTATTTCACGTTTTGAAATAGCGCGTCTCTTTATTCCAAGTTACGCGCTATCTTAAAATAGCAGACTTCTCCGTCTTCTGTCAACCTGGTTCGTGTCTTTTCGCAGGTCGGGAGACCGAAAACCGCGCCCAAGTTCACATCCGGCCAGGCGCAGGCAGGGCAATTAGCGCAACCGGACACGCCGGCTGACCGCAACCACCGGACGCACCTGGTGCGCGTGTATGTGGCGCAATCCATCCTTGATGCCTTGCAGCAGCCCTCGATGGTCGACGGCGCATCGTCATCCCCGCGTCAACGCGAGTGTTCACCGCTGATGTTGGTCCACGCGCAGGCGACAGATGATGATCAGGCAACAAAACACGACTGGTACCCCCCTGCGCGTGGACCGCAGCCAGTCATAACCGTTCCAGCGCCTCCTCCAAAGCCCCATCCACCAAGTGCGTATAAATTTCCGTGGTGGCGATCTGCCGGTGTCCGAGCGCCCGTTGCACCACCAGCAGATCATGCGTCCGCGCATAGAGCCGCGTCGCAAAGGTATGGCGCAGGCTGTGCGGGGTGAGCGCTTTGTCGATGCCGGCTTCGCGTAACCAGTAGTCCAGTCGGTAGGCCACCTGCCGTGGGGAGATGCGGGTGTCGCGCTGGCTGATGAAGAGCGCGGGACACTGCTCCGTGCCCTGGCGTATTCGCCATTTGAGATAGGCCCGTAATAATCCACGCAGGCGTGTATGCAGGAATTTGACCTGCGGCATGCCCCCCTTCGCCGACCGGATATGCAGATGCTTCGTCTCCAGGTCGACGTCCTCGATATTCACGTCAATCAACTCCTGCAGCCGAATGCCGGTACCGAGGAAAACTTCCAGCATGAGCCGATCTCGCTGCACGACATCACCGGTGCGTCCCTGCAACACCTTCCGTAAGCGGGTGACCTCGGTGTCGCTCAGGAAGGCCGGGGATTTCCGGTAGAGTCGTGGGGTCTGCACCTGCGTGGCGGGATTCTCATCCAGTCGGCCTGTTTGAAACGCCCAGGCGAAGAATTGTTGCATCGCCGCCTTCAGCCGATGCAGCGTCGCCGGCGAACGGAGCGTGCCGCGGCACGTCATTACAATCGCCTCATTGGCGAGTGCTTGCAGCAGGTCATTGACGGTGACGGCAGCGGGTTGCAATGTCGGTGTCCGCTGTAGCAGCACCCCGATGAGCAAGCGTAACTCCCGTCCGTAGGCGAGGCGGGTCTTGTCTGATCGTCCCTGGGCCTGCTGTGATTCCTCGAAACCCGCCAGCCATTGCGCCCACTCACGCGGTATCTCATTTGTCATTGTCATCAGCTCCTCCAGCTCCCATTCACGCTCTCGTCGCCAGGAAAGTCAAGTGCGAAGAATCTTTCCAGCAACGCTTGACTGGATCGGCCTCACAGAGTGATTCATGTGTGGCACACCTTCCGGGTGTGCAGAGAGGACAGCACATGATCAGTATGCAGGATTTGACCTTCGGCGTGGAGGTGGAAACGGTCGGACGGACACGCGAGACGGTAGCCCGCGCGATCCAGATGGTGGTGGGCGGCACCGTCGCCTATGTGGGACATCCGGCGTGTTACGACCCCTGGCACGTGATCGCCGCCGACGGCCGCGTCTGGAACGTGGTGGCCGATAGTTCGCTCAACGATGCGCCGGCCGATCTCCGCGCTGAAGTCGTGACGCCAATCCTGCGCTATGACGATCTTCCACTGTTGCAGGAGGTGATTCGCGCGCTGCGCGCCTGTGGGGCGAAAGCCACCCCGACATGCGGGCTGCACTGCCATGTCGGCGCCGAGCGCTTTACCGGCAAGACGCTGGCAAACCTGGTGAAGATCGTGCATAAACAAGAAGAGCTCGTTTTTGCCGCCTTCGGTGTGAGCCCGGAGCGGAAGGCCAAATACACCAAACCCTTTGACCGCGCCTTCATTCAACGGTTGGCCCGCAGCCGCCCGCAAACGCTGCAGCAGATGAACCGGGTCTGGTACGGCAAATACACCCCCAGCCCCACCCGGTACGATAGCAGCCGCTACCATATCGTCAACATCAACAGCCTCTTTGTCCGAGGCACCATTGAATTCCGGGCCTACACGTCCGGCAATTTGCATGCCGGCAAAATCAAAGCCGCTATCCTCTTCAGCCTGGCGCTGTGCGTGAAAGCGCTCAATAGCCGTGCCGCCTCCGCCCAGCGCCGTACCTACGACCCCGCCAGCGCCAAGTACGACTTCCGGGTCTTCCTCCTCCATCTCGGCATGATCGGCGAGGAGTATAAAACGGCCCGCAAGCACCTGCTGGCCTTAATGCCTGGTGACGCCGCCTTCAAAAACGGGCGCCCTGCCAAACGCGATCCGAAAGGCAACGTGATCACTGCTACCGTCCAGGCCGGAGCCTAGTGCCCCGGCCTGTCGATTTGAGAAAGGAGCAACCGATGGAGAAACACCCCGTCCCGATCCCTGCCCGAGTGTTCGAAGGCTTGGAAGCTGTCCGCCAGAGTGGAGTGACGAATATGTGTGATCGCCCCCGCGTCATCGAGATTGCCGAGTTCTGGGGCTTCGAGGAGACCGCCGACTGGCTGCGGGCAAACCGCCATTTATACGCCCAGGGCATCTTCCACGGCTTTCGAGTGGTCGAAGAAGGAGACACGCCATGTGTGGATTAGCAGGCATGATCCTGGCGCCGAAAAAGCGGAGTCGCCAGGAAGTCGATCGGCTGGTCGAATCCTTCACCCGGCTGCTCATCTGCAGCGAACACCGCGGCCCGCATGCCACCGGTGTGGCCTGGGTGAAGGCCGATGGCACGTATCAGGTGGAGAAGGCACCATTACCGGCTCGGGAGTTTGTGGATACCTGGCGGTATGCAGCATGGACGGATAGCATCGATGCCCAAACAACGCTGCTGATGGGCCACACCCGCTGGCCGACCCGCGGGTCGGAGTTGAACCCGAATAACAATCATCCGCTCGTTGTCACTCAGGAGACCGGAAGCGTGCTGCTGACACACAACGGGCACCTGACCGGAGTGGACAGGCTCTTTACGCAATACCAGTTGCCACGCACCGCACAAGTCGACAGCGAGTTCCTCGTGCAGCTTGCTGCCCGGCATTGGGCACCAGATGGGATGGATTTACGAGTGTTCCTGCATGACCTGCGGGGGCTCGAAGGACGCATGAGTGCCGTCCTTGTCGGCACCAGTCAGCCTGAGACAGTCTACCTATTCAAAGGCAACCAGCCGCTCGAGGTGGTCTACCACCCGCGTGACCGGGTGCTGTGCTACGCCTCGGAAGTCAGCATCCTGATGCGCGCACTGGGGTTGAGCAGTGGGTGGGACATCGTCCCGGTGCCGGCAGGACGGGTGCTGGTCGTGAACCAGAGGGAGCTCACGAAGATGCAGCAACTGCCATTTAGCTTCCGTGGGATGGCAACCATGGTACGGTAGAACAGTGTTGCCGGGTCAAACAAGCAGCCTTGTGTGGGAAAACAGGGCTGCTTGTTTGTTCATGCCATGATAATGGTGTTGGTATGCCAAAGAGGTGACCTGGGAAGTTATGCCGCATCAAGGCTAAGCTTCTGCTGTTCAAGGTCCCGCTTCAGACGCTTTCGCTCGTCGCCGTGCACAGCATAGCCCACAGGAAAGTCGAAGGTTTTGCCCTCGTGCAGGAGTTCATGAATGGTGAGCATCTGCAGGCGGGGGATTTTTCTGCCACTGGGGGCGGTGAAGTACCCCAACTCCTCCGCTTCCTGGTACATGCCTTTCGATGGAGTCTCCAGGCTGATGAAAAAGCCGGATGCGGCTTTCTCCCGCTCGATGACATGCGCGAAGTCGCGGATGAGGCTGGGGGTGAGATGACCGCCCTTTACCTGGCAGACGGCATAGTGTAGTTCCCCGTCCAATCCGTGGAAATATACCTTGCCATCAATACCTCGGTCGCCGCCTTTGCGTTCCTGCGGCACCCCCTGCACCAGGCCCACCGCCCAGATTTCAAACTGCTTCGCATCGCGGTGGAACAGGTCGCGTGCCGCGGCCATGTCTTTCGGGTCACCCAACACCAGGTAATCTTTATTCCGTTGTAGCCCGAAGCTGCGATGCAAGCGGCTGATGATCAGATCGATGGCGATGAAGGTGATATCGATGCCGATCCATTGCCGCCCCAGCTTCTCGGCTGCCTCTACGGCGGTACCGCAACCGCAGAAGGGATCAAGGATGACATCGCCGGGATTGGACGAGGCATTGATGATACGTTCGAGAAGAGTTAGAGGTTTTTGGGTCGGATAGCCCAACCGTTCCTGCGCCTGCGAGTTGATCGGTGATATATCAGTCCAGACATCCTGTATTACTGATCCTTTCGCATCACACTCATAGACTTTCAAACGAGGCATTTTACCTTCTGATGGCCAATATATTCTACCTGCTGCATCAAGTTCATCGAGTTTTTCGATTCTATACTTCCAGTGCCCGCCTTTGGCAGTAATATCAATCCCTCGCCACGGCTTACCGGATGATCCATTTCGAATACCAGTTGCATGAAGAGTGATCGGATAGAATTTCTGACCATTCTCATCCTCGTACGTATATCTCTTTGTCAAGTATTCTGTATTATCTTGATATTGTGGATTCCAAGAAAATGAATCGGTCTTCGAATAGAAAAGTAACAAATCATGAACAGGACCATAGCGCTTCGCAGAACTGTGTGCCCCTGTTCGTTTCCAAATTACCTCGTTACGGAAATTTGTTGGCCCAAACACCACATCAAGCACCAGCTTCAGATAGTGACTCGCCGTCGGATCACAATGCAGATATAAGCTCCCGGTCGGTTTCAGCACCCGGTGCAGTTGCAGCAGGCGCGGGGCCATCATCACCAGGTAGGCCATCATCTCGGAGTTGCCGAGGATGCGGTGGAGGGAGGTCATCAGGTCGAAGAGGCGTGCGTTGGCCATGTCGTCGAAGAACTCGTCGTAGCGAGCCTTCGACCACTGCCAGGTATCCGTGAACGCGGTGATCTGCGCCTGGTTTTCGTCCTTCTTCGCTTGCTTAAACAGAACATTGTAATCGCGTGCAGAGTTGAACGGCGGGTCCAGGTATATCAGATCTACGGATGCATCAGCCACATGCCGGCGCAGGACGTCCAGGTTATCACCATAGTACAGGAGGTTGCCTGCCATGTCCTACCTCATATGGCATACTACCGTGAGCGGTTGCCGATGAGAAGATCAGATTTCAGACAATACACCGCTACACATCCCCGTATCCCGATTCGTCACAACCTGGAGGGGCGGATGAGCGCCGTGCTGGTCGCTCGCACCGACTGTAGACAATCATCCTGCTGAAAGGCAACATGCCGTTCGAAGTCCGTTTTCATCGGCATAAGCAAATCGTGCTATATGCATCCGAACCTCGCATTATTGATGCGCCAATCGGCGATGACGCGGAATGGGAGGAGATACCGTTGGTGCCAGGTGAGGCATTGACGATCAACACAGTAGCGATTCATGCACCATGCCGGCAGCGGTTTACATTTGAAGGGATGGCGCATCAAGTGGCCCAGCATCGGTTTAGTGGCATATGAGGCGACTTATCTTGGACAGCCTTAAGATTTTTCCTCACTCCCAAGTCCGGCCATAATCCGAGCTATACATCTGGATAATATGACCATTTTGAAGATAGGAGATGCAAAGGGTTCCATCTGGCTCAATATGGAAACTCAAGGTACTCTCTTCTGCCAGCGGGAATGCAACATGCTCTTCTCCATCTCGAGCAACCAGAACCTGCCCATTATCCCAGCGAATGTCGAATACGCCGCCGAATATTGAATCGTAGTAGCTAATTGATGACGAGCGTTTCGTTGGCCGTTCTTCACGAGCCAGAGCCGACATGTAAAAGTCTTTTACTTTCGCAACTCCCCGTGAGTATGCCTCACCCTCGCCGTGCGCTTTGTGGATCTGGATTCGCAGGGCGACCTCCCAACTGCGTAGTCCGGAAGTACAATCGATTATGGCTTGAACTTCTGGTTCTTGCTCCTTGTTATAGAACAAATCCTTACGAATGAAGTTAACCTGTGTCTCCCGAATCCTTTCCCCTTCGTAGGATATGAACTCTGTGAAGGGTGCGTCATCTAAAAATGCGGTTTCATCATTAATTCCCCTTGTGCTAATGACCGGTGCTGGCGGTGTCAGGAGCGGTTGCATTTTCATACGCTTTGCTGTGCTAAACTGGAGTCCGTGAAAAACCTCGTAACCAAGTAACTCCGGTGAAGTAAAGAATCGAACCCACTTTTCGCAAAGTAACTCGCTTTTCAGTGCCTGCAGCTTATTCTTTTTCTCGCCATCATCAATAAATTTTGGGAGAGTCTGCTGGTTTTCATCGATGAGGAATATCAGACACTCAAGCCCTCGCTCTTTCGCACGCTCGTATTCCTGATGAGTAACAGATTTATCACAACCAGCAGGGATAAACCCATATCGGTATGCAAATACACCGATATAGAGGTGTGCGTTATCGACAAGCCGGAGTGCTTCATCGACTGGATATGAATTGTTCGCGGGTACATACTCCATCATTAACGGGTAGAACCTCGCCTTAGAGGCTATCCGAAAAACACAAACATATGTTATAATGTTCACCTTGTTTGAGGACATTTCTCATTG
>JAGUZN010000425.1 GCA_020060775.1 Armatimonadota bacterium | reverse complement strand
GGTGTGGTTGGGCGCCTGCACGCTGTTGTGCGCGGTCATCGGCGCGGTGCGCGCCAACCGCACGGACCCGGCCGCGGCGAAAGCCACTGCAGTGGCCGCGTCGACGCAAACATGATAAGATAAGTCATCCCCACCCGGCACGCGCACTTTCTACACGTCTCGGCCGGGCTGGATGACGGGAGTACACGATGATTCACTGTCAGTCCGTCGAAAAACAATTCATGGCGCCGGATCGTCCTGATCCCCTGCGCTGGGCGGTGGACGCGTTCACCGTCGAACGCGGCGAGCGCGTACTCATTACCGGCCACAGCGGCTGTGGCAAAACCACCATGCTCAACCTGCTGGCCGGGCTGCTCACCCCCGACGCCGGGACCATCACCGTCGACGGCGTGCGCGTGGATGAGCTCACCACCTCGGATGCCGACCGTTTCCGCGGGCAGCATGTCGGGCTCATCTTCCAGTCGTTTCAACTGCTCACGCCGCTCACCGTGCTCGACAACCTGCTGCTCGGCGCGCGCTACGGCCGCAAGTGGGAGGCGCGGGAGGCGCGGCAGCGCGCGGAAACGCTGCTAAACGAGGTCGGGCTGCAACACCGCATGCAGTACCGCCCGGGTCGCCTCTCCATCGGTGAGCAACAGCGCGTGGCCATCGCCCGCGCATTGATTAACGAACCCCCGCTGCTGCTGGCCGATGAACCCACCGCCAGCCTGGATGCCGCCAATGCCGAGCGCGTGCTCGATCTGCTCTTCCGCGTGTGCGCGAAGCACGGCACCACCCTGGTGGCGGTGAGCCACGCGGCAGAGATCGCCGCACGCTTTGACCGCGTGGTCGATGCCTCGTCCTGGATGCGCGCCACCGCGCAGGAGGTGCCTCATGTCTGACATCAAACTTGCCCTCACCTATCTGCGCGCGCGATTGTTGATCACCTTGCTCACCGTGCTCTCGGTGGTGCTCGGCATCGGGCTGGCCACCATCGTGCTGGTGCTCTCGCAGCAGGCGACGCGCACGCTGCGCGACGAGACCGCGCAGTGGGACGTCGTCATCGGCGCTAAAGGCAGCCCGCTGCAACTGGTGCTCAACGGCCTCTACTACCTCGATGCGCCCACCGGCAATATCGATGGCGAACTCTGGGAGGCGCTGGAGCATGACCCCGCCGTCACCCGCGTGGTCCCGCTGAACATGGGCGACAACTACATGGGCGCGCCCTTCATCGGC
Source organism: Armatimonadota bacterium (assembly GCA_020060775.1). Classification (GTDB taxonomy): domain Bacteria; phylum Armatimonadota; class Hebobacteria; order CAIYQO01; family CAIYQO01; genus JAGUZN01. Next base: position 18,329 of record JAGUZN010000425.1, on the reverse strand, counting down.
ACCACGCACGAATTTTTTGACGATCGCGGGGCGAGCGTGGAGGCCCTGGTCGCGAAGGGACGGCTGTTCGCGCAACCGTTCGAAGCGGTGGTCGGCGCCGATATCGCCGCGCGCCACGGCATCGCCCTCGAACAGGAGTTGATCGGCAGTCACGGCTGGAGCGCCGGCGGCGAAGCCCATGGCGATCTCCCCTACACCGTTGTCGGCATCCTGGCGCCTACCGGCACCAGTCTCGACCGCGCCATCTTCACCGACTACCGCAGCGTGTGGCTCGTGCATGCCGACCATGACCATGACCACGAAGCTGACCCTGAAGCACACGCCGTACACGACGAGCACGAGGAAGCGGCGTACGACGAGCACGCCGCCGGCCATGACCACGAAGAACATGCCGGCCACGAGCATGAAGAACACGCCGAACATGCGCATGATGACCATGATCACGAGGCCGCGGCGGTTGGGCACGAGGAACATGATGACCACGACGCGCATGCCGGCCATGATCACGCCCAGATCGATGGGCAGGTCACCACGCTGCTGGTAAAGTTCGCGCAGACCGGCCGGCGTTACCAGTTCGCCGAATTCGTCAATCGCCAATGGAATGCGCTGGCGGTAATCCCGGTGGATGAGATCGACAAAGTGGAGCGCACCTTCATCGCCCCGCTGCAGGGCATCCTGCTGGTGGTCGCCTACCTGGTGGTGCTGGTCTCCGCGCTGTCCATTCTCATCAGCCTGTACCTCACCATCCACCAGCGGCGGCGCGACCTCGCCATCATGCGCTCGCTGGGCGCCACGCGCGGCGATGTCTTCCGCCTCATCACGCTGGAGGCGGCGATGCTCTCCGGCATCGGGGTGGCCACCGGCTGGGTGCTGGGGCATGGGCTGCTCGCCCTGCTCTCCCCGATCAGTTTGGCGCGCATCGGGGTATCCTTACAGGCGTGGGTCATTCACCCCGCCGAGTTTGCCATCGCGCTCAGCGTGTGGGCGCTGGGCATTCTCGCCGGCCTGTTGCCGGCCATTGTCGCGTACCGCATGCCGGTGGCGGAAACATTAGTCCGGGAGTAAGACACGCATGGCCATGACCGTACAACAACGCCGCAAGCGCGATATACTGATTGTCGCCGTTGCCGTCGTCCTGCTGCTCGGGGCGGCGGTCGGCCGGTCAGTCTTCCAGTCGTTGTTCGAGCCGCTGCCTCCCGGCTACCTGACCGCGGCGCCGGCGGGCGACTTCGCCAAATTAGAGTGGGATCTCTTACTGCAGGGCCAGATGCCCTTTGACGGCGATCTGTGGGTGCCCGAAGCGATCAAGACGCTGCATGGCAAGCCGGTGAGTGTGCGCGGCTTCCTGTTGCCGCTGCATAAGCCCGGCGCATCCTCGGAATTCTTTATCGCGCCCAAGCCGCGCGGCTGCTACTACTGCAACCCTCCCGGCGTGTCCGAGGTCGTGCAGGTGAATATCGCCAACGGGGACAAGCTACAGATCACCGGGCATCCGATCACCGCCTACGGCACCTTTTCGGTGGCCCAAACCACCAGCGATGCCGTCCTCTATACCATTAACGACGCCAAACTCGCCTCCCTCAAATAGGCGACAGTAACACGATGGGGAGGCTGAATAGGGAACAGGGAAGTGAACGAATCGAACAGTTGCTGCGCAAAACGTGAATATCGTCAAGTAGAGATAGCCATTCCGTGATTCGATATCACCGCCTAACGTCGAGCTTGATACCCTCTATTTATAGCAATCGGATATTGCTGTTACCATTTCGTGGTCAAAATCAGTCCAGTATATTTGACTCTGCGATATTTGGATTCTGAACGACCTCAACCTTACTCGCTTACCTTATCATGGGTTAACACTGTTCAACAGCACAAAACTTTTAGTACTCTAGGGAGTCTAATGAGTTAATTCAGAATTCGCAACGATGCTAGCGAAACAACCAATCGATATTCTGCCACAAGGAGAACTACCGTGAAGACGACCCTCTTGCGCTTCTGGCTGACATTGTTATCCTTGTCAATCATCTCGATGGTGGCATTGGCTGCCGATGCCATCATCGACTCCCGACTCATGTACGTGCCCTTTGACAGCGATAATGCAAATTCCAGCACGTACAAGACCCACTTGTTCCGTATCCTGGACCAAGCAGGGAAAGATAAAGGCGCCGGTAAAGCCTTGTCCGATGCCGCCTTTGAGATTGCCGAATGGCCCACGTACGGCAAGGGTCCGAATATCCAACACTACTACTACGGGCACAAGGTATTCCCCACTGGCGCTGAAGGCCAGGCAGTCGCTTTTCAAGCTGCCGAGCATTGGAATACCGTGCAGGGCTCAGTGGTCTTCTGGGTGAAGGGGCAGGGTTGGGATGTCTCCACCTCGCTGAAAGAAGAGTTGTTTACCGTCGAGAGTCCCGAAGGTAATGTCACTTTCGGGAAAACGGATGCAAAGACCCTGGCATTGACCGGGCCAGCAAATCAGTCGGTGGCGTTTCCCATCGATTTCGACCCCAACCGTTTGCACGAATTCGCCATCACCTACGATGGGAAGGCTGTGCAAATCTACGTGGATGGCCAGCCCAAGGTGAAGGAGGGCACGGCGTTCCGCATGCCGGCGCAGGTGACCCGCCTGGTGGTAGGTCAACTCGCTCCCGGCGGGAAAACGAATAAATGGATTGAGGATTTTTCTACGTATGATCGCCCGCTCTTGCTCTCAGAGGTTAACAAGCTGTATATCACACAGGGCTTGATAACCGGTCGGAAATTGATGGCCGTCACGAAGACGCGCAAGCCGATCGTTATTGACGGGTTGATCGAACCCGAGGAATGGGGTTCGGCTGCCCAAATCACCGGACTACTGCAGTGCAAGACCTCGCTCTATGATTTCTGGGGACCACATGATCTGGCTGCTGATCAAAGTACCTTCTGGGTGACGTATGACGATCAGTACCTGTACGTCGCCCATTACAGCCCCCCGCCCGCGAAAATTGCGGATCAGGTACAGTTAGTCGTCGCCATGCTCAGCTCGACTCGCCTGACCCACGATAGCGACGTGGATGCGGACGATAGCATCCGCATCTCGTTGTTGACGCCGTATCCGAATGGGGATGAGTACAAATTCTACGTGAACGGCGCTGGCACCACTTACGAATTCACCAGTACCAATGCCGCGCCGGGTTCCAAACTCAGCGGCATCAACCTTTCCTGGGATCCGCAAGCGAAGCAACGCAGCACGCTGACGGACAAAGGCTGGTCCATTGAGGTCGCGCTGCCGTGGAAAGATTTTTACGTTGGCACACCGCAACCCGGTGCGACCCTGCACATGAATTTCGCCCGTCTCTGGCGACAGGTCATTCAGGAAGATCATGCCTGGTGTTTCGGCAATCGCACCTTCGAGGATGACACGCGCGTGACTTTGCCGGGCGGCGAAGTCGTGTTCCAAGGGGAGAAGGGCGTCGTTGTACAACTGCAGGATGTCGGGAAGATTCGACGCGGCGCTGTCGATGTCCAGGCGAATCTGTTGAATGCGACGGACGCCGCGCAGACACTCACCGTGAAAGTGGCGTCCAATGCCGGCGAACTGATGCATGAAGAACGCGTGTCTCTGTCGCCAGGCGAGAAGAAACCGTATACCTTCACCGGCAAAATCGTCGATTATCGTACCCATGACGTCACGTTTACGGTCGCCAATGCCGCAGATGACACGTTGTATTATGTGACAACTTTACCGGTGATTCGCAAGGATCGCCCCGACGTTCGTGTTCGCAAGTATCGTTCCATCGAGCAAATCAAACTGGAAACAAATATCGAGTTCCTTGGGAAGTTCCCGTTGAAGGATGTCACGGTGAAACTTGTGGTGGTGCAGAAGCCAAGCGGCAAGACGTTTTTCAAAAAGAGCTATGCCGGTCTAACGAGTTACAGCCCGGCGTTCACCATTTCAACAAAGGATTGGCCGATTGGACAATATGACATTCGCTATACCTTTGCCGCCAAGGGCATGAAACCGTATGCCTATACCACGACATACGATCGGGTGCCGTTGCCGGAGTGGTGGAACAATACGATAGGGCAGGAACTGGGGGTGCCGTACCCGTGGACGCCGATGAAGGTTGATGGCGAGAACATCCACGTCTGGGGCCGCACCTATCAGTTCGGCAACAAGCTGCTGCCGGAACAGATTACCACGTTGAATGCCAACATGCTCCGCGCGCCGATGCGCCTGGTCGCCAAAACGGCTGGCGGTGAAACGCTCGATACTGCCACCGCACCTGCGGAAGACACCTGGACGAAAAAGACGGATCTGCGTGTGGAAGGTGATCGTGTCGTGAGCGGTCCCGGCTATAAACTGCGCAATCAGGTGTGGTCGGAGTATGACGGCCTGGTCTGGTGCCGTCTCACCATCGAACCGCAGCAGAAGATCACATTGAACTCGTTAGAGTTCGAGATTCCGTTGAACCAGGTATTCACGGACGTGATCAACACCTATGACTACTCGCAACGGCAGACTGGTAAGCTGACCAATGAAGGCTTCCACAATGGCATCCGCCCACTATGGCTGGGCAATGGTGACGGCGGCATTCAGTGGTTCTGTGAGACGGATGGCTGGTTCTTTGTGAAGGACACGAAGAACATCTTGCACGCTGAGAAACGCCCTGAAGGCGCGACACTGCGCATCACGATGATCGATGTGCCGACCGATTTCGAGAAGCCGCACACCATCGAATTCGGCTTCATCGCCACGCCCGTGCGCCCGAAGGTGTTCCACACCTGGCAGGACCCCGGCACCTGGGGCGCGCGCGGTGGCCCTGGCCCCTGGTATCCGCAAGGAGAGGAATTCCTGCCGGCGCCCGATTATTGGGGCGGCACGAAGTCCGGCTGGAGGGGCCTCTCCGGAGAGCCGCCGTTGACGTTCTACATGCAGAATATTTATATCACCACTGGCGGGATCAATACAAAAACGGATGACTTTACCCATTTTGGTGATGAGTGGCTGGCCAACGACAACACGCTGCCCGCAGATATCGTGTTGGTGACGCATGCCTCGAAGAGCTACCGCGATTGGTTTGTCTGGCGGCATTGGCAGTCATTCCAGCGCAATCCGCATCAAAGCCTGTATTACGACGGCGCGATGGAGAATCCGTCGAGCAACCCCTATGCGGGTGGCGGGTATGTACGTCGCGACGGCACGGTCGCCTCGGTGTCGCCGATCCTGGGCGCACGCGACATCTGCAGGCGTCTGTACAATATGATCATCACGTACTATCCCTTCGCCTGGGTAGGCTTCCACCAATCCGGCATGCCGAATATGGCGTATGAGGGGTTCGGCAACTGGTCGTGGGATGGCGAGAATTTCAATTCGAGCATCAATGAGAAGCAATCGACTTATGTGGGTATCATGGATCCCGCCAAGTTCCGCGCGGAATACATGGGGCATAACCTCGGCTGGCCGGTCATGTTCCTGGGGCAAGCCCGCGTACGCAACGAGTGGGCGGACCGGTATGGAGTAGAACAATACTGGGATCATATGGATGGACTCACCCTGCTGCACGACGCCGGTCCGCAGTGCTGTCTGCTGCGTGGAGGTCTACCTGGTGAACGTGTAGAGAAACTCAGCGAACGCTCACAAAAGGCCCAGGCGAAGCACTGGCTGAATACCTATGCCTATCATTTCCTGCCCTACTGGCGCCAGGATATCGTAGCATTGGATAAACCGGACATGTACGCTTCGTTCTACATCCTGAATCGCGACTTGATGGCCAAAACCAAAGAATGGCAATTCCTGAAGGCCAACTACCCGAATACCATCGTGCCCAAAAAGGTCATCATGATCGTGTACAATGACTCGAACTGGACCGGAGAAATGCGGTTGAAGCCGGATTTCAAAAAGATGGGGTTCGACGCGGTAGATGGCATCGAAGTGGAGAATGCCATCCACACCACCGGCTTCCGTGTCGATAAGAGACAGAACGACAAGGGTGAGCTCGTTGATCACGGCGTGCTCTTCCCACGTCCGGAAGAGACCGCACGGCTGGTGAACGGTGAAGTGATCTTCCCCATGCGTGCGAAAAATTTCCGCATGATTGTTTTCACGCAGCCGCAAACGAAATAGCGATGATCTGTGATGGACTACTGAGTGGGTGGAGTCTGGTGGATTCAAGGCTCCACCCGTCGATTATTCGAGAGGGGCGCGGAGATATGGCAGGATGGTATATCTCCGCAGACACCCACGGGTTCCCAACCGAATAACTGACAGCTAAAGGCAGGCGTTATAGATCGTGCCTCTTTTGCTTGAAGGGACCCCTTGACTGTAAAATCTCACGCAACGTGACCGGCTCCGTCTCATCAACACGACCGGTGACCCGCAGAAGCTGTGTTCACCGTCTCTGTCCGGTCTCGCGTGATCTGTTCGCGGCGGCTGTTCTTGGGTCTCCTCTCCCTATCGGTCCTGGGTAGCGCCTCGGAGTCCCAATTCCAGCAGTCACGAACATCTACGGTGCGATCCGCGAACAGATCCGTTGAACACAGCTTCCCATAGCATTCCGGTCCTGCATCCGTCGCCTCGGTCGCTGGAGGAGCGCTTGCCGTGCTCCTGACCAATATTGCTCTCAACGATGCAACGCGTAACGAGGACGACGATGAACCGGAGGTGACCGATGCGATCCATTCGCGACGTGTTACGATGCCACTTCGGGATCATCGTATTACGCGCTGCCGGCATTTCCAATCCATCCGCGTCACGGCCCTGTAAACAGCGGCGAACTGGGTGACCATCGGTTTCAGTGCCTGACGTGTCGTCGCGTGGATAATGAGCGCACAGGAACGCCGTGTAATTTTCTAGCTTCTTCCCCTACTTCATCACCGGCGACGATGAGGCCACCACGCGCACGGTGGGCGGCAGCTTCTCCAGCATCTGGTAGTTGCGCAGCCGGTGACGCAAGGCCTCCGTGACCTGGTGGCCCCGGCTCACCAGCAGCATCCCGCTCCCCGTCTTCACGTCCTCGGCGATGATCATGCCGTCCGCCAGTTCTTCCAGCCGCACCGAGCGGGTATCGGACAGGTTCACCGTTTCCATGGAGGAGCGCAGCGCCTGGACGACGGCTGGCGGGTAGACCTCCGGCTTGGTGGCCAGCGCTGTGACCGCCTCATCGGGCGAAATGCCGCGCGCGAGCAGCAGATCGTAATCGTTCGCCGTCTTCAACAGTTCGGCGCCGGTGCGCACGGGATCGGCCTTGCCGCTGGCGGAGGGGTCCGCCTGGTAGGCTGACGGATCAGATTGGTGGGCGATCATGGCCGCGATCTTTTCCAGCCGCGGAATGCCGGCGATCAGCTTGCTGCTGGTCGATGGAATCCGCTGCAGCATCGTCAGATCCGCCGGGGCGACGGTTTTGCCCGAGTAATACTGCTCCAGCAATGGCGCCGGCACGGTGACCGATCCGATCTGGGAGAGCATGGCGGCCATGTCGTACTGCCAGGCATCGGGCAGCGCCATGGCGCGCGCCATGCGCACCACCAGGTCGCGAATGCGCATGGCGCGGTTGAACGCCAGCGGATTGGTGAGCGAGAGGATGTCGACCAGCACCTTGATGCTGGCTTTCAGGGTATCCTCCAGTAACACGCGCTCGGCCGTGATCAAGCGGTATTGCTCGGCGGCGGCGTACAGCGCTTCGGTGAGCACTGAGGCGGCGATCGGCTTGGTCAGAAAGCGGAAGATGTGCCCCTGGTTCACCGCATCGGCCGCGGTTTGCTGCTCGGCGTCGCCGGTGAGCATCATGCGCACCGATTCCGGAGCAATATCGCGCACGCGGCGCAGGAACTGCACGCCGCCCATACCCGGCATGCGCTGGTCGGACAGCACCACGGCGAAGGGCCCTTCCCGTGCAATCACCTGCAGCCCCTCTTCACCGCTCTGTGCGGTGGACAGGCTGAAGTCTTTGCGCAGGGTACGGCGGAACGCCTCAAGGACACTGGCATCGTCATCGACACACAATACTTTGGGCGGCATCAGTTGTTCGCTCCTTCCTGCTTCATCACCTGGCACACCTTCCGCCACTGCGCGATGTGATGGTCCACGCCCAGTTCCTTCAGGTAATACATATCGAACTGCCCCCAGGCGTTAAAGGTATTCACCCGGCGCATTTCGCAGTCGATCACGTTGGCGACATGGACGGCGGTGATAACATCAAACGCCTTGCGCTGTGTCACCCCCGGGCGATGATGATACGCGCAGGCTTCGACCACCGGATCGGAGAACCCCCACAATCCCAGCAGGAAGGCGCCCACCGGCGCGTGTGTCGCGCCGAACACCGTCTCCTCTGCGACGGGCAGCACGAGATGCCGCTCGCGCGCCAGCGATACCACCTGGAAACAACTTTGCGGCAAGTTGCTCACCAGCACGAGTTTGCCGATGTCATGGAAGAGACCGGCCATGAATGCCGCATCCGTCTCCACTTTGCCCAGCCCCTCCATCTTCGCGATGGCGCGGGCATAGGAACCGACGGCCAAGCTGTGCGCCTGAATGGTGTTCAGGTTGAGCCCCGGAATCGTCTCATTCAACCCCTGGAACTGCGAGAATACATTGAAGACGAGCACGAGCGCCTGGATGATGTCCAGCCCGAGCAGCCCCACCGCTTGCGAAGGACTGGTCACGCGCTGGGGCAACCCGAAAAAGGCGGAGTTCACCAGTTGCAGCACCTTGCTGGACATGCCCAGATCCTTCTCAATGAGCGCACCCACCTGCTTGAGCGAAGGGTCCTGCGAGCGCAGCGATTCCAGCACCTGCACGTAGACATCAGGCAAGCTCGGCAAGACGCGGATGCGCGCCACCAGTTTGCGCATTTTTTCGCCCAGCAGCAACTCGCGCAACGTGAGCGCACGGTTGATCGCCGACTTCAAAGTTTCCGGATCAGTGGGCTTGGCGATGAATTGATGCGCGGGGCCCACGGCGTGAAAGACGAGTTCCCGGTCGGATTGTCCCGAGAAGACAAAGCGGATGATTTGCGGATGCCGCTTGCGCACCTCCGCCAGCAGTTCGGCGCCGCCCATGCCGGGCATGCGCATATCCGTCACCACCACATCGAAGGGCTCGCGGGAGAGCAGCTCCAGTGCGGCGGGTCCGCTCTCGACAAAGGCCATTTCCCAACGGTCGCGCACCGGGCGCAACATGCGTTGCAACCCCTGCAGCAAGCGTTGTTCATCATCAACAAACAGAATACGTTTCTTCATGGACATAACAATTCTGGCAACTACTATGAACTCAACACAGCGCCGGGACGTACCATGCTCAGGAAGGTCGCAACAGCCGACACGCTGCCCCATCCGCGGGGCCGATGATTCATTTGTTGTATATTCCGCATACCGGCGCACTTATCCGAGGCTTTCGGGAGAAATTGGCAGGCGAACAATGAAAGTTGTGCCTCTCCCGAGTTCGGTGTCGAAGCTGATCGTGCCGCCGTGCTTGTTGGCGATCACGTTGTACGAAATCGCCAGTCCCTGCCCGGTGCCCTTGCCCACCTCTTTCGTGGTGAAGAAGGGATCGAAAATGCGCGAGCGCGCCTCCTCCGGGATGCCCGTGCCGGTATCCTGCACGCGGATCTCCGCCCAATCTCCCTCCTTGCGCGTGCGAATGGTGATAGTCCCCTTCTGCTCGCCATCCTTCCCCATCATCTCCGCAATGGCATGCGAGGCGTTCACAATCAGATTGAGCATCACCTGGTTAAAATCGCCCGGCACGCACATCACCAGCGGCAGGCTCGGGTCGAAGTCCGTCACCAGATCCGCCACATACTTCCACTCGTTGCGCGCCACCGTCACCGTGCTCTCAATCGCCTTGTTCAGGTCGGTTTGCGCTTTCTCGCCGGAATCCGGGTGGGAAAACTCTTTCATCGCGCGCACAATCTTCGCCACCCGCTGCACTCCTTCCATCGACTGTTCGATGGCACGGGGCATGTCCTCCTGCAGGTACTCCAGATCCGCGCGCTCAATCGCCTCATCCACCGCCTCGATCAGTTCCGGCGTCACCGCACCCTCCCGGCATGCCGTTTTCAGGGAGGCGTATGCGTCCAACACCGCGAAGATGTCGCCGACAGCGTCCTGCAGGAATTGAATATTGTCACCGACAAACTGTGTGGGCGTGTTGATCTCGTGGGCGATGCCGGCCGCCTGTTGCCCGACCGACTCCAGTTTCTGCGCCTGGCGCAATTGCACCTCCATTTGCTTGCGCTCGGTGATATCGAAGATGGCCCCGATCACGCCCCCCACCGTGCCGTCCGCCAGGCGGTACGCCGTTTTGTACACCACCACATTGCGCCACTCCCCCGACGCCGCCTGCAGGGTGGTCTCATAACTCTGCACGCCGGACTGCTCGAGCAATGTGAGGTCCGTCTCGCGCGATTGTGCCGCCTGTTCTGCCGGGAGGATCTCGAACACCGTGTGCCCGATGACTTCGCCGGACTGTCGTCCCATCAACTCGGTATACGGGGCATTGCATCCCTGGAACACGCCGTTGACATCGTTATAGAAGACCGGCACAGGGATCGTATCCAGCAACTGCTGGAGGAACAGTGCATGGCTCTCCACTTTGGCCTCGATGCGCTTGCGCTCGGCGATCTCCGAGAGCAAGCTCTCGTTAACGCGCTGCAACTCGGCGGTGCGCTCCTGCACCTTGATCTCCAACTCATCGCGCGATTGGCGCAGGATCTCCTCCGCGCGAATGCGGTCGCTGATGTCGATAAAGCTGAGGATGTAGTGGCGTCGTCCACCGATCGGCATCGTCATGGTCTGCAACAGCACCGGCACCGTGCCGCCGCCCTGCTGCAGCAAATGGCCGACATGACATCCGGACGGGCCATCGAACAGACCCCCGGTAGCGCCATCGGGGCACGACGGCGCAAAATACTCCTCGCAGCGGGACCCAATCAAGGTCTCTTTCGGGAGACCGATCAAGCTGGTGGCGGCAATATTCACGTGATTGATCTGCTGATGCGCCACGTCGACGATCAACACGCCGGTGGGCAGGGAGTCGAGAATTGCCTTCAGGCGTCGCTCATTCTCCCGCAATTCGTATTCGGATTGCTCCAGCGCCTCCAACATGCTGTTGATCGCCGTGCCCAGTTCGCTCAATTCGTCGGAACCACTCACCTCGACCCGCGTTGAGATGTCGCTGGTCGCACCGATATGCTGCAACGCCTTGCTCACCAGGTGCAGACGCTCCAGCACGGTCTTTTCCTGGACCGTGGTGGAGACAACGGCCAGGAGGACAAGGGTCGTCAACACGACCAGCGCCAGGAGTGAAATCGTCGCCACGGCTTTGGCATTGACCGGGCGGTCCATCAGCACGCGTGCCAGAAACGCCGGCTTGCCATGCCAATCATGCAGCAGGCAATACCCGGCAATATGATCGCGATCCGGCAAGGGGTTCACATAGCTGGTGACGCCTGTCAACAGCGTGTTCCTCGCCTTCTGCATATCGTCGGGCATCGCTCGATCTACAATAGGATACAGCGTTGTTTGCGCGCCAACCTTCAGCGAAAGGTGCTGCAGTTGCTCGTCATCGAGGAAGCACCCCATCACCAATATGCCCCGCGCCGGACCGGTGCGCTCGCTGGTGAGTATCGGTCGCGCCACCAGGATGGCCGGATGCCCGGGCAGCGCGACCATGCCGAGCCGGCCTTCGCTCTTCTCCGCGAACGCATCAAATACTCCGGCACGGGCAAACTCTTTGAGCTGCTGTGCAGTTACGCCCGAATAACCAGCGCCGTCCGCTTTCGACACCCTGCCATACGCGAGTGAGCCGGAGGGTCGCACGAGCAGCATGATGTCAAGCCCAAGTTCATCCAGCGCAACATCCACCAGGTTGGATTCCGCAAACTCCGGATTGCCATCATGCATATAACGGTAGAGGCCAGTCCAGTTCGCCCAGTCGGCAGCGGTGACATCCAGATTCTCAACATACGATTCCGCCCACACCCGCATCTGCCCCACGGTTTTTTGCACAAAGGCGTGTTCCAGATCGGTAAAGTGGTACCAGAGGATATACGATATAATGCCGAAAAGGGCGATGATGGCCAATCCGAAGAAGATGCTGGTAGTGACGACGGCTCTTTTCCGCAAACGCATGGCTATAATCCTTACGCGCGACGGGCGCTCATAACACGGGCTGAAGAAGCAGGCGCACAGCAACACCTTCGCGGTACTGCTGATGCCAGTATCTCTATTCCGTCTATCGGCATAGATTGTCACAAGTTTAATACTGGAAGGCCAGGCAATTTCTTCTATCGTGGAGAGGAGCCACCATCCGTATCACAAGGTGACCCCCCGTATGTTCAAGCTGAAACGCGCCTATGAGCCCCCTGCAGAGGAAGACGGCCTGCGTGTGCTGGTCGACCGTCGCTGGCCCTGCGGCGTCTTCAAGCGCGACGCGCAGATCGATCTCTGGCTCAAAGAGATTGCCCCGAGCGACGCGTTGACCACCTGGTTCGGCCGCGATCCATCACGTTGGGAGGCCTTTCGGCAACAGTATTGGCAGGAGCTTGCCCAGAAAAGTGCGCTGGTGCGCGAGTTGCGCCGGCGAGGGCGCCAGGGCGTGGTCACCCTGGTCTACCGCGCGCGGGATACCCGGCACAACAGTGCGCTGGCGCTTCAAGAATATCTTGAACGCCGCGGGTAGCGCGCATCTTGGTCGGCAACCGTACACAGCACGACTACGGTCACGGTGAATATGATCGATAACAGATTCTGTGCAGGGGCCGAGATATGTCACAAGCCACCACCACCGAGCACCGCACACGATACCGCCGGCTCTGGCTGGCATTCGCCCTGCTGATGATCGGCATTGCGGTGCTGGTGTTCCAGGATATCGCGGAGGATGTGCGCGAAGGCACGTTGCGCACTCTGGATCTGCTGGCGTTCAGCCTGATAGCCGCCTGGCGTTCGCCCGCACTCACCTGGTTGGCCTGGGTGTTCAGCCATCTGCTGGTGCTGCCCTACGCGCTCATCTTCGTGCTCCCCGTCACGTTGTTGCTCCTTGCCGCCCGGCGTTGTTGGGAAGCCCTGGGCCTGTTGGTCATTCCGCTCTTTGCCCTGCTGGTGGTCAACGGTCTCAAGCAGCTGATCGAACGTCCACGTCCTGCACCGACCCTGGCACTGGAAACGGGATTGAGTTTCCCCAGCGGACATGCGACCCTGGCTGTTGTCATCTATGGGTACCTCGGGTATCTGGCCTGGCGCTTTTTGGTGCGCCATCCGGCGTTGCGTGCGTTGGTCATCCTGCTGGTCATCCTGCTGATCCTCGCCACCGGGCTGGCGCGGGTATACCTGGGCGTACACTACTTCAGCGATGTCGTGGCGGGATGGGCCGCCGGCTCGGGCATCCTGGCCAGCAGCCTGCTGATCCTGGAGACTATGCGCCGGCAACAGGCCTGTAGTTAGCCGGCAGCGTGAGCGGGGACGAGGACATTCAGTGCTTCCGGCGCCACGCGAATCTGCATCGGCGTCGCGCCGATCAGTTCGCCGTCCATGGTCACCGCCTGAGGCGGATCAGCCGCCAGCACCAATTCTTGCGCCGTGATCTGCGGCACGCGCGCGAACGCCGACGGCCTGCCCAGGATGAAGCGCAGCCAGAGCCAGGCATGGCGCAGGCGGTCCAGTGGTTCCATCACGCTGATCGTCAACAGCCGATCCTCCACCGTCGCTTCCTGGTGCAGCACGGTGCGCCCGAAGATGCGGCCGTTGGCCACGATCACTTCGTGGGTGTCGTACGTCTGCGTGCTGCCGTCCACCACCATCGTGCAGCGAAACGGGCGGTGGCGCCACAGCGTCATGGCGCCCACCAGCAGGTAGGCCAGATTGCCCACCAGCCGCTTCAGGGGTTCCGTGGTGGTGCGCGCCACCTCGGTTGAAAGGCCGATCTCCACAGTGTTGGCGAAGTAATGCGCGCCGACGCGCCCCAGGTCAACGCGGACCACACGCCCGTGCTCGATGACATCAACGGCTTCCGGCAGCGCAAGCGGCACGCCCAGCGTCTGCGCGAAGCTGTTGCCGGTGCCAAAGGGCAGCAGCCCCAGCACGGCATCGCGAAAGGCAAAAGCATCCACCACGGTGCTGATGGTGCCGTCTCCTCCGCCCACGATCACCAGGCGATGCCCATCGTTGATCATACCGTCGACGATATCCGGCAACAGCGATGGGTGTTGCACGCGCGCCAGCGCCGTGAGCGTGATGCCGCGACGGGCGAGTTCATGTCGCGCTCGCACGAAGAGGCGCTCGCCGCGTTGTGAGCAGGTGTTCACGACCAGCGCGGCGGCGCGCGCCTCACGGATCACTTGTTCGAGTTCATCTGTACGCATACTGTGCTGCGATGACGGCTGTCCCTTTCGGCACGTCTCATCTCATATTTTCCACCGTATGGACCCGCGTACGCGCCGCAACACACACACGGAGCGGCACACCAAAGCATCCTCTCGTTTGTTGACGCCCAGCGACCTCTGCATGATAATACAGCCATGCTGAATCTGTTTCGTCCCCATCGCGTGGTGCGTGGGATTCACGAACTGGATGCGCGTGAGTTGATCGCACTCGGTATTTGCGGGGTCATGATTGACCTCGACAACACGCTGGCGCCGTTGCGCAGCCAGGATGTGACGCCGGCGGTCGAGGCCTGGTGCCTGTCGCTGGCGGATGCCGGCTTGCGCGGCTGTGTGGTAACGAATGCCTCGAACGAGTGGCGCGTTCGCCCGGTGGCGGAACGGCTCGGATTGCCCTGGGTGATCAAAGCGTTGAAGCCGCTGGCGCGTGGATTCCTCGACGGCATGCGCCTGCTGCGCACCACGCCGGACACCACCGTGATGATCGGCGACCAGTTATTCACCGATATCTACGGCGGCAACCGGCTGGGGCTGCATACCGTGCTTGTCGAGCCGCTCTCCACCTACGATGGCTGGCCGACGGAGCGCATTCTGCGCCCGCTCGAACGCTGGATCGGCCGCATGCCTCGCCGCGGGTAATCGCGTTCACGTCGTCCGGCGCGCCTGGTAGTCGCGGCACTGTGCGACAAATGCCTCCAGCCGGATCGACAGACTGCCGTCGCTCTGATCATCGAACGACAGATTCATCACCGGCATGTCCTCATGTTCGCGCCGGAAGCGCTGCAAAATGCCGCTGCTGATGGTGCCGGGCATGCACGAGAAGGGCATAACATTCACCATGCCCGCCAGCCCGCGATGGTAGAAGTCCACCGCTTTGCCCAGCGTTAATACCGTTTCGCCGCGAAAGGCAGGGTCCACGTAACGGCGGCCATGTGCGATGGTTTCCTGCGGCGGCGTCTCATGGGCGAAGGGCAGGAAACCTTCCCAGGGCGCAATGAGGCGTCGCTCATCACCGCGCATCACCCGGTCGACCAGCACCGTGCGCGTCAGATCGCCCCAGCGCCGATCACGCCAGCTATCCGCCGTCTCCAGCAGATTGATGTACAGCATCCACTCGGTAATCGGCACCAGCCACACATGCGCGCCCAACGCTTCCAATCGTTCGATCAGGTGATGGTTGCTGAAGCGGTGCATGCGCACGAAGACTTCACCCATCATGCCGATCCACGGCAACCGCCCTTCGCGCACCGGGATGCCGGCAAAGGCATCGCGCGCCTCCCGCATCAACGACGCCGGGTCCCCGCCGTGCTCCACCGTGGCGATCAGGCGCTGCAGATACTCCCGGTGCTGCGCCGTCGCGGTTGCCGGATTGATCGCGCGGGGGCGCACCCAGCATAACGCCTTGAACAGCAAGTCCGCTGCCACAAAGCCTTGCCATGCCCGCCGCAGCCAGCGGTCTCCTCCCTTGCCCATCACATCGCGATAAAAGCCGTCGTTCTGATTTGGAGCGAAAATGGGCACGTCGGTGTATCCCAGCTCGTCCAGCACCATGCGCTGCAGGTGGTTGTAGTAGCCGAAACGGCACCCACCGCCCGCACTGGGCATAAAGAAAGCCGCCTCATGCGGGTTGAAGTCGGATTGCCGCGTCTGCCGGATCATATCGCCGACAGTGATCGTGCACGGATAACATTCCTTGCCCGTCACCAGGCGTTTGGCCAGTGCCACCGATTCGGCATCGCTTTCGGGCATCACGCGCGCGGGCATGCCCGCCGAGCGTAACGCCGCCGCCAGCACATGCGCCGCATCGCACATCGGGGGAATATACACTGTGCGTCGCTGGCCCGGCGAATACGGGTGCGCGCGAAACCGCGCGCACCCGTTCCCCGATGCCCGGTGAAGACGCAGGCTGTCCAGAAATGCTTCACAGCGCGTGATCGCCCCCACATCGCTCGAATGCTCGTCGATCTCGATGGTCAGAAAGACCTTGCTGCCCATGCGCGCGCGGAAGAACTTCAGCAAAAAGGAATCGGGGCCGCAGCCGAAGTTGGTGATGTACACGGCCGCCAATCGCGGATCATGGCGGATTACCTCCGCGCCGGCGAGAATTCGCTGCCCGTACCGCCAGGTGAGATCGGGGAACTCGGCGGAGAGATCCACCCCATCCACCGGCAACATATCCAGCGGAATCGGCAGCACGCCCAGTTTACGGAAGCGGCGCGGCAGGTCGAGGTTCATTCCCGCATCGCAGCCGTTATACGGGCGGCTGACCACCACGATCGCCCGCTCCTCCGGTTTCAGGTGGGCCAGCACCTCGCGCCCGGTGCGCTGCATGGTCTCGGCGAACTGCTGCTGCGCAGCAAACCCCTGTACAAGCGCCGCGCGCACCGCCCGCCGCGTCACCCCGAACGCGCGCAACGCGGCGTGCAGCGCGTTGACCGTATCGCCAACATGGGCATCCAGATCGACCACCGGCGCCAGCATCTGCACGCCCTGCTCTTCCGGCGCCAGCGCCGCCTGCAGGGTGTACGCCAGGCTCTGCACATACGGGCAGGGCACGCTTTCTTTATAGCCGGCTTGCAGGCGGGGCAACTGCTGAATATTCGGCAGGAAGAGATGCGTCACCCCGGCCTCCAGCAAGTCCAGCGCGTGACCGTGCGCCACCTTGATGGGGAAACAAAACTCGGCCATCGCCGCTTCCGTGCCTTTCGCCACCAGGTGATGCGCGGTAGGGCTGGAGAGGCGCACCGGCAACTGCAGCGCCGAAAAGAACGCCAGCCAGAAGGGCAGAAATTCGGAGAAGTGCAGCGTGCGCGGGATGCCGATGAGCGGGCGCCCGGGCGCAGCCTCCCCCGGCGTATATCCTGCCAGCAATGCCTGCTCGCGCTCGAGGAACAGGTCGCGCACCGTTGACGCGTCGCCCCGCCGGATTTCGAACTTTTCGCAGCGTCCGCCGTAATGCAGCGGCGCTTCGCCATCGATGTCGATGCGGTTGATTTCACAGTGGTTGGCGCAGCTCTGGCAGGTGAACGCGCGCTGGCGATAGGCGCGCTGCGACAGATCCCACCCCTTGAATCGGCTGGGCACGCCGGGTTGTGCGCCTTCCCGCGCCAACAGCGCACACCCCAACGCGCCGGTCACTTCATGATGTTCCGGCACGGTCACCGATTTGCCCGTAACCTTGCGGAAGGCGGAGACCACCGCGCGGTTGAACGCCGTGCCCCCCTGGAAGAAAATGCGCTCGCCCACGGTGCGCTCACCGACCACCCGGTTCAGGTAATTCTCCACCGTGGCGTAGGCGAGACCGGCGGCCACGTCAGCGACCGCAGCGCCACGCCCCAGATGGGAGACGAGGTCGGACTCCATAAACACCGTGCAGCGTTCGCCCAGGCGGATGGGCGCCTCCGAGGCGAGGGCGGCCTCGGCGAACTCGCCTTTGATGTTCACGCCCAGGCGTTGCGCCTGTTCCTCCAGAAAGCTGCCGGTGCCCGCCGCGCAGACTTTGTTCATTTCAAAATCGACAATTGCGCCCTGTTCCAGCCGGATATACTTGGAATCCTGTCCGCCGATCTCGAAAATCGTATCGACCGCCGGGTCGATCTCCGCGGCGGCGCGCGCCTGCGCGGTGATCTCGTTCTTCACTAGATCCGCGCCCAGGAAGTCGCCGATCAGGTAACGGCCGGAGCCGGTGGTGCATACCCCGCGAATCGTCACACGCTCCGCCCACAATTGCCCGATCTCCGCCAACCCCTGGCGCACCGCCTCCAGCGGACGTCCGGCAGTCATCAGATACTGCTTGGCCAGCACGCGACCCTGCTCGTCCATCAACACCAGATTCGTGCTGATGGAGCCGATGTCCACCCCCAGATAGGCCTCCACCTGCTCGCCGGGTGACAGGGCGAAGACCCGGCTGGGCGGCGGCGGCCCCGGGTTGGGCAGCGGGTCGAGACGCGACGTTCCCTCGGCGAGCGCCTG
>JAGUZN010000064.1 GCA_020060775.1 Armatimonadota bacterium | reverse complement strand
GTGCGATCTCGACTACGTGCCCGGGCAGGCGCGCGCCGCCGCCCTGCGCACCGCCATCTCCATTTCCTCCGGCATCGGAGGCAACAATGCAGCGTTGGTGCTGCGGCGATGGGAATAGTGATAAGGAGGACAACGCATGTCCGGCTCAACTGAACGCGTGATGCAGGCATTCGCCCACCAGCAGCCTGATCGCACGCCCTTGTTTGAAATCTTCTGGGATTACCAGCCGATCTACTGGGATGTCTGCGGGCGGACGGTGGCCACCGACCAGGCGCTGTGCTGGGACGCGATGGCCGACGGCATCGCCTGGGAAGAATTAGTAGAAGCCGATGCCCGAGCGCATTATCAGATCTGCAAATTCTTCGAGCTGGATATGGTGCGCATACCCGGCACGAAATCGCGCAACTACCCCCGGCCGGTAAAGGTTGGCGAGGGCGCGTGGACCTTGCATGGGGTGGAGTACGTTTTCAACCCGCGCACCAAGCTGGTCGAACTCGCGCATCCCGGCGAAGCGGATTCCTACTCGCATCGCAACACGGAAGATGATGTCATTGCCCGCATCGAGTCCTGGGATGGCATAGTGAAGCCCGTCGATCCCGATCAGTACGCGGCGTTCACTCGCTTCAAAGAATTCGCCGAATTGGATGGCATGGACTGGGTGTATATGGGCGAAATCGGTGCAGGTACCGGTGCGGCCTTCTACCCGCCCTTCATGCTCATATGGATGCTCACCGAGCCCGAGCTGTACAGCCGCTGGCTGGCGATGCAGAAGGCGTATGCCTTTCCGGCCACGGTGGAGCTGATCGCCCGGGGGTGCACGGTGATCGCCATGGGCGGCGACGTGAGCTGCGACAAGGGGCCCTTCATCTCGCCAACAACCTATCACGAGTGGATTCTGCCGGTCATTCGCGAACATGTCGATTTGATTCACCAGCACGGTGCAAAGGCTGTGTATACTTCAGATGGGAATCACTGGCCGATCAAAGACGATTTCTTTTTTCATTCGGGAATAGACGGTTATAAGGAAGTGGACAACGCCGCGGGCATGACCATGGAACGACTCGTCGCCGAAGGCGTGAAAGACCGGGTGTGCATCATCGGCAATATCGATGCCCGGCACACGCTGTGCCAGGGAACGCCGGACGATGTCCGCCGCGAGGTGCTGTCCTGCCTGCAGCTCGGGCAGCAGGGTCCCGGCGGGCATATCCTGCACACCAGCCATTCTGTCCACGAAGATGTCATCGTGGAAAACTACTACGCCATGGCTAACGCCTATCGAGAATACTTTGGATTGGCGCCGTTGCCGGTGCTCGTGCACCAATGATGGCGCCTAGCGGGAAGGATGAGCCATGACCAGCATACTACTGACCGGACTGGGTCCCGTCTCACCCATCGGCATCGGACGCGATGCCTGGAGACTGGGATTGAAGGAGGAACGCTGCGGCATCGGCGAGTGCTCGATCTTCGCGCTCGATACGCCGGTGGCCGAGGTGCGTGGGCTGGATATCGACGCCATCCTCCCCTCGCAGAAAACCTACCTGGATCGTGCCTCGGAATTCGCGCTGGCCGCCGGACAGTTGGCCCTGAGGGATGCGGGGCTTACCCCGCAGTGCTGCGACCGCTGGCGGGCGGGCGCGGTCTTCGGCACTGAGTTCGGTTGCCTGAGCACCATGTACACCTATACCGCCGCACTACAGCAAAAAGGCGCACGACTCGCCAACCCGCTGCTCTTCAGCCACATGTATGCCAACGCCCCCGCCAGCCTCGCCGCCATCGAGTTCGGCTTCGGCGGGCATCACGGCACCTACACCGGAAAGGATGCCGGCCTGCAGGCGCTGGAGGCGGCGCAGGAAGCGTTGCTCATCGGGCGCGCCGACGTTATCCTTGCCGTCGGCGTCGATGTGCTCAGCGAGGCGCTCGTGCGTGCGCTGCTCGCCCATGGATCGCTGGGCGACGATCTCCCCGGCGAAGGGGCGTGCGCCGTCGTGCTGGAAACCGCCGACCACGCCGCTGCGCGCGGACAGGAGGGTATGCCGCTGGGTGATCTGCTCCCACCCGCCGGCAGCCTGCGCCGGGCCATCGGCTGCACCTTTGCCGCCGAACCCTTCTTCGCCCTCGCCCAGCACATCTGCCTGGCCTCCGCCCGGTAGTGCACGGCGTTCGCGATAGGATACAGAAGGGATCGGGGCTTATACACTATTTTCATCATCGCTGTCCGGTCTCGCTTGATATTGGCGGCCCTGATGGCTTGCACTTGTACCCTTCCCCGTTCCCTTCACCAGCCACTCTGCCTCCGGCTTGTTGACCCATATTTTATGCGCCTCCCCCGACAACCCGAGCCCCCACTCTTAACAAACCACGCGGCAATATGCTATCGTGTGCGTATGTTGTGGAGTAGTTGGCATAACCACACTGGCGATGGTCCCCGATTTTCCTACTGTGCCGATCTCACCCCCGAGGCGTATCGTCGCGCCCTCCGCAACGGTCCCTGGACGGCTTTTGCCATCACCGACCACGCCTTCGCTCTCGCGCTGCCCGATGAAGAACCCTGGCCCTTTCAGTGGTACTTCACGCCCGAACGCCTCTGGCAGCATTCGGAGTTTCGCGATCACAAGACGGAACAGTACCTGGAGCGCCTCGCAAAAATCTGCGACGGCAAGCGTATCTTTGGCGGCATGGAAGTGGAGGTCGCCTATGATGGCTCATTGAGCATGGCCTGCCAGCTCTGGCCCTACCTGGATGTGGTGGTGGGCGGCATCCATTTTCTCCCCGGCGAACGCGACACCTGGCCGGAAGCACACGTGCATCAACTGCAGATGCTCCTGCAGCACCCCATCGACATCCTCGCGCATCCCTTCCGCGAACTCGCCCATGCCGGTCCTGTGCCCGGGGAGATCGTGGATGAGACGCTGCACCTGCTCAGGGACAATGACGTGGCGGTCGAAATCAACGCGCGCGTCGCCTACCCCGGCGATGCCGACCTGCTGGCCCGCGCAGTACGCCTGGGCGTGCGCGTCGCCTTCGGGCTCGATGCCCACCAGGCGCACGAACTGGAATCCGCCGCCTATTTCGAACAGGTGCTGGCCGACAGCGGCGTCGATCCTAACAACCTGCGCCTCTTTTACCCCATGCGCAAAAGCGCGAAAGCCCGTGCCCTCCCGCGCTAATCCGCACACGCCCCGCGATTGCCGTACCCCCTGCCTGGGCATCCCGCTGAATGCGGGAGGAATGCGCCATGGCCGAACCAGCCAGAAAACCGTATCAGAAACCCGAGGACCTGGGGCAGTCGCCCTCGGAGGCCGCCGCCCAGCCGTCAGCCCCGG
>JAGUZN010000227.1 GCA_020060775.1 Armatimonadota bacterium | reverse complement strand
CGAGCACGGCGAGGGCAGTCACCACGGGCGGACTGGTCATGCGATCGGCGGTGGTGCTCACGACGCGCTGCATGGTGGCGGTGGTGCGGTCGGCGCGCGCCGCGACTGTTTCGGTCACGCCAGTCACGCTGTCAGCCACCCGTTTGACATCGGTTTTCACCGTATCGGCGACGTCATTCACCTTATGCAGCAGTTTCGTGGATTCATCCACGACCGGATCGATCCGATTGCGCACTTGTTGCGCCAGACTTGAGACGCGCAGCAAGAGCACGATAATCGCCACTAGCTCGGCGATCAGCAGCAAGCCGATGATCGTCAGTGTAATGACAGATGCGGCGGTCAATGCAACCATATCAACCTCCCCGTACGCCGGACGACCATGCACGCGCGGTCAACACGGACGACACACGCCTTGATATTATGAGGCATTCCGGCGTTGTACTTTCTACTGAGATGTATCCCGGTGAGGAGATAACTACCGCGTGGTTCCCACCCAAAACTATGCAGAAGTGCGGAGATGATGTCGAGAATGCTGCGTTGTATTGCCGCAGGGCAACATTCTCGACATCACAATGAAGGGCATCAACGGGCAGGCACGGATGCAGCCATATTCGTATACCAGCCGGCAGGGAGCGCCGCGCGCTGGCGTTCGAGCGATTCGTGCATGATGGCGCGCACATCGCCGATATTCAATCCGAGCGGATCGACCATCAGGGCGCGCAACAGGATATTACGGTCGCATGCTACCGCCGCCTGTGCGGTGAGTTCGTGGGTATCGAGCATCTGCTGCTGCAACGCGAGCAGGCCGCGCGGCAGCTCGCCGACCGGCTGCGGGCGCGGCCCGTGAATATCGAGGTCACAGCGCAACTCGAGGAAGGCATCTGCGGCCATATTCGTCACGGCGCCGTGATTGGCGGTATTCACATAGAAAGGTCGAGTCTGTCCGTCGGCCATGCCGGCGATGATGTCGGTGGCATGATCGCCGGCACCGTTCATCATGAACTCCTCGATTGGTTTCGCACCGTTGGCGTACTGTTGGGTTTCCGCCCAACGTTCCGCCATCTGTTGCGCGCGGATCGCAGCATTGAATGGACGGATCGGTTCGGGATCGACCGGGGTCACGCCGATGCCCTGGAAATAGGGCAGGTACTCTTTGGTATGCGCGATACAATACGGATACGCCCCGTAGACATCCATCAACTGCAGGGCATAGCTGGCGTTATACGCCGCCTTGGAATCGGCATTGTTATCACTCAGACGCCCTGCCTGCGCTTCTAATCCTTGCGTGCGGCGTTCTTCCTCAGCGCGTTCAGCTACCCGGCGACGCCAGGCGGGCATCATGTCCTGACCATCGTAGTTGTAGTGGAAGAGCCAGGTGAAGTGGTTGACGCCGGCCACGCGGATATCCAGTCTGGCTTCCACCTCGGGCGGCACGACGGTCGCCGCTTCCGGCAGGATACCGAGCTCCTTCAGGAACCACAGGCGACATCGAGGTTCGTGCAAGCCGTCGCAAATCGCGAAACTACGCACCTTGCTGTAGCGCATGAGCGCGATGCCCAGCACGCTGGTGGGGTTCACGAAGTTGATCACCCATGCCTCGGGCGCCAGCTCCTCAACATCACGGGCAATCGCCAGCGCCGTGGGGATCTCGCGCAACGCGCGGAAGATGCCCCCGGAGCCGATGGTATCGGCCGAGCAGAGGGTGATGCCATACTTCGCCGCGATTTCTGTATCCATGCCGCGGTAGTAGGCGTTGTGCTCGCTGAAGGTAAGGATGACGTAATCGGCGCCCTCCAGCACCGCCCGACGATCGGTGGAGGCAAGCAACTTAGTCGGCGCGCCGGAACAGTCAATCGCCCGCTGCGCCAGTGCCGCCATGGTGTCCAGCACCTGCGGGTTGGTATCGACCAGCGTTAACGTGCCCTCGCGCAGTGCCGGCTGCGTGACCATATTCCAAATGGCGGGGCGGCCAAAAAAGTAGCTACCCGCGCCCATCACAACGACTTTCGGACCAGCCATCACACACCTCATTCTAGTCATTTTTCATGAGTATATTGCATGAATAGCATGCCATGCTGGATAATAGGGCTAAATTACCTGGATAATTTTGCAGCACCTGGAGTATCAGATGACAAATATTCTCCAACCGCCTTTTCAAGTGCGCACCGCGGGCCTGATTACCCGTCAGCCCTATCACTCCACCCCCGGCACTCGCCAGGAGGATGTCATGCTCACCGTCTTTCTCACGGGAAGCGGCACCTACCAATATTCGCGCGGGGTGCAACGCGTGTACGGCGGCATGGTGGGCTTGGTGCCTCCGTATGACCGCGGCATCCTGATGGCTGATCCGACGGACCCGTATTCCCACTACTACTGCCGTTTTCGTGGCGACTATGCCCGAGCCATGGCAGCAGAGATCCTTGACCGGCACGGGCTACGCTTCTTCCCTTTTGACCGGGTGCCGGCGTTGGCGGACTTGCTGCGGCCAATGGTTCCATATTTTGCCGGTGCACTACCGGGGCGTATGGGATGGCGGGAGGCGCTACTGGCACAGGCGCTGGTGTTACTGCAGGAGGAACCGTGCCTTGAGGAAGGGATGAACGCCACCACGCTCACGCAGTACCTGCGCGACCATGTGCACGAGCCTACTGACCTGCGCGCCATCGCCGCGCACTTCCACCTGTCCACCAGTACGCTGTGCCACCGCACGCGCCGCATGCTCAGCACCACGGTGCAACGACTGCACGAAGCCATGAAGATCGAACATGCCTGCACATTGTTGCAACTCGGCACGTTGAGCATCGCGGGGGTGGCGCAACGCACGGGATACGCTGATCCCTATTACTTTTCGCGCGTCTTCCGCAAACACATGGGCGTCAGCCCACGGCAATGGTCGCGCACCCACGCGGGCAGCCCTCCAGCATGATATCAAGACCACAATCCGGTATGTGATGCGTTGCATTGTCAAGAGATATAAGTTGACAGGATGAATTCAGACTGATAGGATGAGCAGTCATTTTCCGGAATGGGTGGCGAAGACGGATATAGTTCCTATGCCACCACTTGCGACTACCCAGACCGAGGATGTACGCATATTATCACGAGGAGGGGTAGTCACATGCCCGATACAACCATGAATTGCACGGATTGCCGCACGGATTTCGTCTTTACCGAAGGAGAGCAGGAGTTCTTCAACACCAAGGGCTTCACGCCCCCGACCCGTTGCCCTGAGTGCCGTCGTCGCCGCAAGGCGGAGAAGATGGCCGGCGGCGGTGGCGGCGGATT
>JAGUZN010000131.1 GCA_020060775.1 Armatimonadota bacterium | reverse complement strand
GGGACAAATCCGACTCGATGCTCAACACGGTCTCTGCGTATCATACCGGCTCTCCGTGGACAGTAGCAGGTTGGCCGTGAACACGTGGGGAGAAAACGAACGTTTTGTTGTGCGCTGTTCTCAACAGTACTCAGGCGATAACGGTCGGGAAGGGTACTGCTTCAGCCGTGAATATAGTCACATGTGTACCGGAATGCAATAGTGATTCACTTGCGGGGGTAATGCTCCGTGATTTACCTGCGATTATTGATCGTAAGACGTTTGCGCTCGTGCAGACGCGGTTGGATGCTTTGAACCCCAAGGGTGACGCTGTATATAAACCAGGGGTATTCAAGGGCAATTACCTTCTGAGTGGCCTGTTGCGGTGCCAATGCGGTGGAGCGATGACCGGTGCCGAAGCTAAGTCTGGTCGCTATCGTTACGACGAGTGTTCGCGGCAGGCTAAGTCCGGTCGGCAAGTGTGCGGCATGAAGCGTATTCCCCAGACACTGCTGGAAAAAGTGATGTTGGACCATGTGACGACTGAACTGTTGACAGAGCAGAATATCGCCAGGCTCATTGAACACCTTGATAGTGAGAAGGGTGGGCAGATGCATGAATGGCGTGAGCGCCTGCGGGGTGTTGAACAGGAGCTCAAAGATGTGCGTAACAAACTAGCGAGGTTGTACGAAGCGGTCGAGTCAGGGACGATCACGAACGCCGACCTCGCCCCGCGTATCCATCAGCGGAGGGAACAGGAGGTCGAACTGGAAAAGACGCAGAGTGAGTTGCGTACGCTCCTGGCTCACCCGCCGTCGTACAAGATGCACCTTGCTGATGTGCGAAGGTATGTTATCGAATGGAGGAGGACCCTCGCCGAGGTGCCCATCAATCGAAAGCGGGCGCTGCTGCAGTCGTTCGTGCAACGGATTACCCTTGAGTGGGATGGTAGTACGTGGCGGGCGGGGCTAAAATACGCGC
The DNA here is from genome assembly GCA_020060775.1 of Armatimonadota bacterium. GTDB lineage: Bacteria > Armatimonadota > Hebobacteria > CAIYQO01 > CAIYQO01 > JAGUZN01. The sequence continues at coordinate 4,040 of JAGUZN010000131.1, read as the reverse complement.
TCCCCGCGCCTCTCGAGATAGACGCGGGGAGCATATTTCTGGGTTCCATACGAAATGGTAGGGCGTACGGGAATCGAACCCGTCATCTTCGGCTTGAAAGGCCGACGTCCTAACCGATAGACCAACGCCCCATGTCGGTAAATATTATAGACGACGGCGCGTAAGATGTAAACCCCCGCGATGGATCGCGCGTGTGAACAGATACTGAGCTGCGCGCAGCGGGTTCACCGAACCCGATCACGCCGGGCAGAGTTCGAGCAGAGCCGGGTTCTTCGGCGGGCGCACGCGCATGGTCGGCAGCGCGGCCTGCACTTCGGCATAGGTGGCGGCGCCGCGCGAGAGGTCAACGTGGAGCGCACTGGCGCAGTGCGCGAGCTTCGCGATCTCCTCGAGCGTGCCGACCTGCTGGCACATGCCCACCAGGATGGACGCGGTGAAGGTGTCGCCGGCGCCGGTGGTGTTCACCGGGCCGTCAACAGCACAGGCGGGCACGAAGAGACGCTGGTTGGCCCAGCTGCTCAGATCGGCGGGCGCGAGCGGGACATTGCGCAGAGCGACCTCGTCGCCGGTGCAGATGAAGACGCCATTCGGGCCCAGCGTGATGATGACAATGGGCAGGCCTTCCCTTAGCAGGAACTCGCCGATGGCGATGAGATCATCAGGGGTGATGATCTCTTCGATATCAGCGGGAGCCCCGGTCTCTTTGGCCTGTTCGGCAGCGCGAGCAACCAGGCGCGTGAACTGCCCGGCGACCTGCGAAGCCTCCTCGATGTTGGGGGTGAACATGTGCGCCACCGGCAGCGCGGGGGCGAGCATGCCGTACAGCGTGGTGTCATCGGCGATGGGCGTGGTGTCCAGCGTCACCATGACGCCCGTTTCGCGCACAGCGGCGAGCAGGTTGGCCAGCGCGTGACCCTGCAATCGGCGGAGCAGCGGCGGATAGCCGATATGGAAGGCCAGCCGCTCGCGCAGCACGTCAAGGTACTCGCGGTTGGGGCCAAAGAGGTTGTCGAGATCCATGATGTCGTTGCTGCCGGGGCAGAAATAGACGCCGCGCTTGCCATCCGGATAGACGGGGATGGTGCTCAAAGCAGTGCCGGTCTGCGCGGTGCGCACGACGTAACTCGTATCGATGCCGTCCTCTTCCCACAGCTTCATCATGATGTCGCCGTTGGCATCATCGCCGAGCACCGTCATATACGCCGTAGGCATGCCCAGGCGCACGAGGGCGCGTCCGGTATTGGAGGTGGCCCCCCCGGCGCGATACTGCGTTTCGCGCACCATCGAGAGACTCTCTCGGGTGGCCAGCGGTTGTGTATCATAGAGGAACAGATCGAGGCAGGACACCCCGGAGCAGACGATGCCGGATCGCATAAGCACTCCCTCATCAACAGGTTTACTCGATGAAGAGTTCCAGTCAGCGCCGGAAAATTCCTGCCGGCGTCTGATCACAGGGTGATATGGGGTGCGAGCTTTTCCAGCGTTTTCGGACCGATGCGCGGGATGTTCATCAATTCGGCCGTGTCGGAGAATTTTCCATGCTCCCGCCGATACTCGATGATGCGCTGGGCAGTGGTCTCCCCAATGCCGGGGAGCGATTGCAATGCTTCCAGCGAGGCGGTATTGATATTCACTGGCTCGGCGGGCAACGGCTTGGGGCCACGCGTCTGCCCCGGTCCATCAGCCGCAAGCGCCGGGGCAGGGGCGGCCTGTTTGGTTACCAGCGATATCCTGGCAGCGGGCGAGGGCTCGGTCGTCACCAGCGCGGGAGTGTCACTCTTGCCGGCCTGCCATTCCCCTCTAGTGGGTATATAGATGCGCTGCCCATCTTCCAGGCGCGCGGCCAAATTCAAGGCATCGGGCATGCCCTCGGTGGTGGCGCCGCCCGCTCGTTGCAGGGCGTCCTGGATGCGCGCATCGGCCGGCAGCGTGTAAACGCCGGGCGATTTGACCGCGCCGGTGACATGCACCACCACCTGGAGAGATGTCGAGGGATGCGCATCTGTGGGAGTAGTTGAGGCGGCCTGCAGGATGGAAGGGGTAGTGAGGCGTGCCTGCCGCCGCACGCCGGTGGTGTAGGCGAGCATGATCACCGCTCCCAGCACGGCGAGGATGAGAAATCCGATAGCCAGTTGCTCAATTCGGGCGAAGTAGAATCGCATCGCAGTCCATTGCCGGATAAGGTGCGTATATTGTACGTCAACTTTAATGCCTTGCCAATATGGGCTGACTGCCCACAGAGAGGACCCTCACATCGCGAGGGCCATCGGTTTGTGCGGCAGCACGCGGCGAACCGCTTTAAGCAATTCCGGCGGACGAAACGGCTTGTGCAGCGTACCGGCCGGGTGCAGGCCGGAGACGAGCTGGCGGTCGGCATCATCCAGGGTGATGACGATGACAGGGATTCTCGCCGTTTGTGGATCTTGCTGCAGGCTGCGCAGCACGTCGAGGCCGTGCATGCCGGGCATGCGCAAGTCCAGCACCAGCAGGTCGGGGTGCTCGGTGCGCGCCAGGCTCAAACCGGTGGCCCCATCGCCGGCAACGAGGACGCGATACCCGGCTGCTTGCAACACCAGCCGAGCGAGTTCTTGCATTGACCATTGATCATCGATGACCAGTACCGTGTACGGCATCCCCGAAACCTCCACTCCAAGAGGTAAGCCCTGTCTCTTCTTGGCTATTATAGAGAACAAGAGCTTGTGGGGTGTGGCGTCAATGACCAATCATGTTATTTTTACTGCTTTCTCGGGGGGCTTGTGCGCTTTTTTCCACAAAGAGCGCTGTCTTTTTCCCCAGGGGCCCTGTGGATAACTCATCGGCCGAGGGGGAAGCAAGCAAATTAGCGGAGTGCATACCTGGGGAAAAACATGGTGCAGACTGGGGAATGGGTGCGGCAGGGAGAAGGATGGAGCAGGGCGAAAAGAGAGGGCAGAAGATACGGCGTGTCCGACAGGACAACGCATGTGGACGATTTTCTGATCAGGATGTCTGATGGCTCACATGACGGCATGGGTGCGGCAGTATGCACTGCGCGACCTGCTCGACGACAGCTTTGACCTCTTCAAAGAGCGCCTGACCACGTTACTGCTGGCAGGCGTGATCCCCTACGTGCCTCTCGTGCTGTACCTCGTATTGGCGCGCCTGTATCTGGTGCCGGGTAATTTCCTGCAAGATTTTTCCGGAGATGCTTTTACCAAGATGCTGCAGGCATGGGAATTCTGGGCATTCTTCGGTGGTTTGTACCTGGTGCAGGGTGTGACCTTCAGCATCAGTTATATCGCGCAGTGCCGCATCGCCGCCTGGCATGCGCTCGGCCTCGAGCGCCCACTATCTGCCGCATTCAAACTGCAAACCAAACCCTTTTTCAGCTTGGTGCTGCTCGGCATCATTTTCGGTATTATCGCGAGCTCTGCGATGGGTGTGGTGCTATTCTTTGCGATGATTGTGTTGGGAATGATGGCGGCGCTCTTCAGCTTAGCGGGGCCTATGCTGGCCGGGATCATGTCCATGATCACGCTCGCACTCGCGTTTTTGGCATCCGAGTTGACGGTGCTGGCCATCGCTGTGTACTTCCTCGCTGCGCCCGTGTATTTGGCGGTCGACCATGATGGGCCCTTTGTGGCAATGGGCAAATCGTTCCGCACTGGCTCGAGCAACTATCGAGCGAATTTCCTAGCTTTGTTCATCTACACTCGCGTGCCGTTCATATTGTACGCGCTCGCCACAGCTGTCTACGTTCTCTTGGTCTTTTTGACGGATTTCTTCTCCCCGACGACCAGCATGGTGATCGGCACCCTGTTGTCGGGAATGGGTACGCTGGTATCGGTCGCACTGCTGGCCTGCTTTCAGACGCTGGTGTACATTGACGGGCGTTGCCGCGCCGAGGCATTTGACCTGCTGTTGCTGGCACGAGACATCGGGCTGGGTGCGGAGTTCGAACAGGTATTTCTGCCGCGAGCTGTTCAGACGCAGGCGGTGCGAGTCTACCCCGACTATTCGCGTGCCGCTGCCCCAACTGCTGCTCCGGTGGCGGTCGCGTC
>JAGUZN010000249.1 GCA_020060775.1 Armatimonadota bacterium | reverse complement strand
TCGGCGCTGTGCACCAGGACGCCGACGGCCGCGGCCAGCACGACCAGCCAGTGCGCCACCGGTGGCAGGCTGGCGGTATCACGCCGCCAGCACCAGCGGATAACCCAGAGCAGGCCGGCGATGAGCAATATCCACTCGGCCGGAGTGAAGGGGATGCCCTTCACGGCGAACGTGATCTGCGTGGGCGACAGCGCCAGTGCCAACGCCGCCAGCGCGAACAGCCCGCGGTCGAGCCAGACATCGACTCGCGGTATGCCGGGCTTTTTCAGTTGTTCACGCGTGGTGGTCATAATCGTTGCCAGAAGAGCACAAAGCCGATGAGCAGGATCGCCATGCCGACGGGCAAACCGATGCGCGGCGCCGGCGACGGCAGGCTGATATCGGCAAGCCAGCAGGCGGTCGGATAGAGGATCGCCACGGCGACCAGCTCCTCCAGTTGATAGCGGTCGACCGCGTAGAACGTGTTATAGGGTGCACGGTGATTGATGACAAGAAAGAAGGCCAGCGCGTAAGCGATGAGAATCGCCATCGCCGCCAGCGCCGCGTTGCCGATGCGTCCATTCCGCCGCAAGGGAGCACGAATACAGCATCCCCATATCGTCAGGACCAGGGCCGTGCCCGCAACGTAGGGTGCGATGAGAGGAATGTAGGGCGACTCCAGCCAGCGCATTTCCCACATGCGCTCTCCCAACGTGGAAAGCCAGCAGGCCAGTGCACATCCGCTCCCGGCGAGCATGCCGGCAATCGCCCCACCCCGCCAGGCCGGCTTGAGGGCGATTATCACCAAACCGAGCGCCACCAGTACCAGCAGGAGTTGCCGGGGGCGATCAGGCGCAGGAGACCACCAGAGCGCCAGGGCGGTGAGTGCCAGGACGCCGATTTGCGCCACGATAGACCAGATGGTGATCGCGCGCGTTGTCGGCGTCGGCCTATGGACAATCGTTGGGGCAGTCGATAGCGGCATAGCTATATTCTTTGACGTTCGTGGCGAAGCAAAGGTTTCGTCGGAACAGTACATCCCTGACACATCGTTCCGCTCCAGATGCCGAAAGACCTCCCCGCGGGGAGGTCTTTCGATGCTCGTTCCGTGCCTCGTGTCGTTATTTCATCTGCGGCAAAATGATACCGCGCAAGATGATGTTTTGACAGAAGAGGAAGACGATAAACACCGGCAGTGAGGCGACAATAAAGGAGGCCATGACTGCCCAGGGCTGCGTCGGCGACCAGAGGGTGTTGAACTGGTACACCCACACGGCCAGCGTCCACATCTCCTGCTTTTGACACACGACCAGCGCCCACTCCCAGGAGTTGTAGGCGAACAGGAAGCTGTTCAAGGCGATCACCGCGAGAATGGGCTTGGACAGCGGCAGGGTGATGCGCAGGAACATCTGCCACTCCTGGGCGCCATCTAATGCCGCCGCCTCGTAGAGCTCGGGCGGCAGGCTGTCGAAGAAGCCCTTGAGCAAAAAGATGCTCATGCCGTTGGCAATACTCGGCAACACCAGCGCGGCATAGGTATTGAGCAGGTGCAGGTCGCGCATCAACAGATACCCGGGGATCATGGTCACCGCCGCCGGGAAGGCCATGGTGGCGAGCATGAAGAGGATGATCGCCGGCGTTTGCCGCATCTGGAAGCGCGAGAGCGCGTAGGCCGCCAGCGGGTTCACCGTCAACGCTGCCAGCAGGGTGAGCACCACGAGGACGATGGTGTTGAACATCGCCCGGCCGCGCAGGATGAGGTAGTCCAGCACGAAGGCAAAGTTCTCGGTGATCGATGCCAGGAACAACGGGCGCTCGTTTTGCGCGAAATTGACGAGATAGGCCATGTCGAAGGGCATCTCGATCTGTTCGACATGATCGAGATGCCAACCGTAGGCCTGATTCACCGCTTCCAGCGTGCCGTACTTGTTCATGATGTAGTGCTGGAACTCCACTTCGGCGCTGTGCGGAATCTTCACCTCATACGGTTGCTTGCCGACGAACTCCATCCAGAGGCTGGACTGCTGCTCGCTTTGATAGGGCATGCGGGCGGTGAGCACGAAGTCATTCCAGGAAGTGTAATTCGTACCGAGCATGTTGTTTGCGCGCTCAATATCACCTTTCAAGCGCTCTTTGATGAACTCGCTGTACTGCACTTGCAGCGCCGGACTGAGGCGAATCTCCATCAAGCGCATTGGATAAGCTGTTTGCACGAAGTGCTGCCAGTTTTCTTTGAGTTTGGACGGCGCCGTGTCGGGGATGGGGAACGGCGTGGCCCGCAGAGAGGCATAACTGGTGCCAAAGACCTGATTGTACTCCTCAATGGTGAGCACAGAGCCTTCTTTGATGCCTAACCGCTCGCGCGTTGAGACAGAGTTCAGGTAGCGGAACCATAACGCCTTGGTGGAGAAGGGACGCGTTTCGCATGCTGGCGTGACCGTTCCCACATACCGCGCCCACAGGGCCTGCAACGGCTGGGGCGCATCGGCATCCGGCGCAAACGGTACGTCGGAAAACGAGCGATATTCGGTGCCCAGCGCCTTGTTCAGGCTGGCGAGTGAGACCGGGCCGGTCCCCTCAATGCCAAGCAGGGTACGCGTCTCGGGGCCGCGCAGCATCTGATACCACTTGGCTTTGACGGCCTTTGGCAGGAAGAAACGGTCACGGTAGGCTTCACGTGCGACGGCGAAGTCCTGCGCACGGCCGTCCTGCAGCGGCCAGTAGTTCTGCTGGTCCCACGGCGTGGTCAGCTCGCGTCCAGGTTTAATGATGAAGAAGTTATCAAAGGGCACGCTCCACTTATCGGCGATGAGCGAGAGTGCACGTGTTTCCACCTGGCCCGGGGTCGGATACCGTATGCCTTCGCGCCGCATCTGCTCGCGGGCAATGGCGTTGTAGTGCGCACGGAAAAACTGCGCCATATGACGCTCATTGAAGGAGCAGATACTATCCTCGATGTTGTACGCCAGGGAGAAGTCGCTGTAATCCTGCGCCATCTTCTGTGCGCGTTCCCAGGCGTCGGGGTCTTTCTCGATTGCCAGGTACGCATCGGCGAAGACCGGAATACCTGTCTCATCCAGGCCGATAGCCTGCCACGCCGTCCAGGTATCAGGCACGCCGTTGAACTGGTGGCTGAACTCATCGATAGCATTGCGCATGCCTTCGGGATAATACTGGACAATCCCGCGGGTGAAACGCTCTTGGCGCGACCACAGCGCTCTGGGCAGCGGCGCAAAGCGGTTGTAATCCATGGCATTGGTCGTCGAGGAGGTCAGGGTGATCAAGAAAGGATACACCATGGTCACCCCGAGGATCGCCAGGATCGCATACATAATGATGAAGATCAGGCGAACTTTCCACGAGCGCCGTCCAACTTCAGCGACAATAGGCATGTTAAACCTCCTCTACGCGGCGGAATTCCACCTTGCGCAGGATATTGATTTGCAGGTAGGCAAAGCCGATGAGGGCACTGCCCAGAATCCACGCCATGGCCGTGGCTACACCAAAGCGCAGGTTGTTATAGGCTTCAACCCAGATGAGCAGTGAGAGTACCCTCGTCTCATCGCCCGGCCCGCCGAAGGTGAGCAGGAAGATGTTGCCCATCGTCTGGAAGGTGGCGATGAACGCCCCCACAAAGTTGATGATGATCAGCGGCATGAGCTG
>JAGUZN010000067.1 GCA_020060775.1 Armatimonadota bacterium | reverse complement strand
GTGTCGCGGGCCGCGCCCTCCACCTCGAGGAGCTTGCGCGCATCCCAGTAAGGGATGAACTCGACCGTGTCGTCGTAGCCCCAGCGCGCGCGTTGTACCCAGACGTCCTCTTTCGCTCCGGTCCCATAGAACTCGCCCCAGAAGGGTGTATCATGCGCCAGCATCAGCCCGGTGCTGTAGCGCATGCGCAGGTAGTAGGTGGGGCCGGGATCGCCGGTCTCCTGGCGCTTGTCATCCTCCTGCTGTCGCGTGTCAGTCCAGAACTGGGAGAGGAAAACCTGGTGCGGTCCCCACATCGGGCCGGTGTACGTCGCGCGCATGCGGTCGAGGGGCAGCACGGTGGGATGGCAGTCATTGAACGTCAACTCCGGCTTGTTGGCAATGTACGCTGCCCAGTTTGCCGAGTACTGTTCACCTTCGACCAGGATATCGGCCAAGCCCCAGATCGCCATCCGACGATCGCCGGACATGTGGATGATGATCAGCCCATCGGGCGAGTGCTTGCGCACCACCTGGTAGAGGCGCTGCATCCACTGGCGATACGGTGCCGGGTCACCATCATGGAAGGTACAGTCAACGTAGATGCCGACGCGCACGCCTTCGGCGGCGAAGGCGGCGAGCACACGGTCAAGCGAATAGAAGTAGAAGTCCTGATAGCTGCGTTTGGTGTAGTCCACCGCAGTCCAGCGTCCGGCAGGGCGCACCTCCGCGCCGCGATACTGGCTCACGTCGCGCAGATACTTTTCCAATCCTTCGAAGTACTGCCCATCCCACTCCTTGTAGAACAGCGCATACTCGGGTGTTTGCGCGGTGATCATGCCCGGCACGACATAGAGCGTGGCATATTTCCCTTCCTTTTCCCAGGTGGCCTTACGATTCTTCGCCAGTCCGGCACACCACTCGGGGGTGAAGTGGTAGTAGCCGTCCTCCTGGCCTGTGCCACCCTTGAAGGTTGACCAGCCGGCGCTCCAGTACGCAGCACTGGCGTAGCCTTTCTCTTTGAGGTCGGCCGGCACATTCGGTCCGGCATGGCCGGTGAGGCGAATGCGTTTGGCGTCAAACGGTTTTGTCGGCGTGCCAATCAGGCCGAGGGAAGTGGTGAGCGGGCTATCCAGCGTCACGCCCTCGCTAATCACGTAGCGTAGGCGCATGGCCCCCGCTTCCGGGGTGAAGGTGAGCGGCGTGTCTGTCGTACGTTTGCCGATGGACCCGAAGAACGGGAAGAACTGTACGCCGCGATGGGCATCGCCAACGCGCACGGTGTCGGTACAGGTGATCGCCATTCCTTCCGCCGGGATGCGGCCACTGTGCGTGCTGAACAAATTGTAGTTGGAGTCATCGTAGAGTTCGGCGTACTGTTGTTTAAATGGCGCTTCGAAGACGATGCGCTCGATGGCAACGGGCCCCTTGCCATCCACCGGTTTCAGCGTGAACTTGAGATCTGTATACCCATCGAATTCCAATACGCCTTTCACCTCCACAACGAGGCCTTTGCCCACCGCCTTCCCGGAGATTGTCGCACGCACCCCCGTTTTATCCACCTTGATCACCGGTGTCCTCACCACGGCGGTGTCCAGCGTGCCGGCAGCGGTGGTGATGAGCAGGCGCATGGGCCCGGCGAGGATTTCTTCATCCAGCACGCGCATGGAGGTTGGCAGCAGTGAGCGGGTGAAGATGTGCTCACGCCCCCACACGCTGAGACGATTCCCCCGCTTCTTCACCGGCGTCCAGGGTTTCGGCACCTCCGTAACGATGCCGATATCATTACCGAGCCACGGGGGATCGCCGCTCTTGAACCATTGGTTGTTTACCGTGCCCAGCAGCTCACCCTGTTTAGTGAGTGAAATCCGGACATTGTACTCGCCGATAGCAATATCGGAAACGTCGATAGCTTTTTCTTCCATGATCCCTCGGAAGCCATTGATGGTGGTGGCTAATGCCGGCTGTTCCTCATCCGGTTTCATGATCGCGATATCGGCAACCACATCGTCTCCGGCCAGCGACTCGCTCGCCAGAAAAACCTGGGCTACCATTTCCCGCCGGCTGGGCAGGTTGAAAATCCGCGAGGACACTATCTTGCTGCCGCTAATAAAAAATGCGCGGCTGGAAAGTACCTTGCCGGCATCATCCTTCACCGTAAGTGTTGCCAGCGCAACGGGCTCACCGACATAGCTCAACTTGCCCTGCCAGTTCACTTCGCCCGCCGGTATGCGTTGTTCGGATTGGATGGGAGGGGGCACTTCGTATCTGCCCGTGGCGCGAACCATATTGGTGATATCTTCCCCTTCGGAAAAGAGGTTAAGATATCCGAGCGGAGTGGCCGCATAGGATACGGTGAGCGGGGTATCAGATACACCTTGCACGGCCACGGACAGCGTACCGGTCGACGGCAGCCAATCCATCGTCGCCGTTACGGGACTGCGTTCGACTGCCGACAGCGTCAGCCGGCTGTACCCCGCCAAGCTTTGTGCATCATGCGACCACTGTCGCCGCATATAGCCCTGTTGCCGGACTGTGCGCGCGACGTTCAGGCCCCACTCCTTCGGCGTGGTATTGCCGGACAGCGCCGCGAGATTCACCTGCATCTGCACTGTCCAGAACTGTTCACCGGCCTCCTGGAAGACCACCCAGTCACCGGCGGTCAGGTTAAAGGCCGTATCACCGTTGCGGGCATCGTAGACAGCCCCGCTTGCACTGAGCGCCAGCACGTAATTGGTCTTGCCGTTGTCCGGCGTCAGGCGCACCTCCACGCAATCATCAGCCCACACATTGTCATCGCGCTTGTTGATG
>JAGUZN010000120.1 GCA_020060775.1 Armatimonadota bacterium | reverse complement strand
AGCGGGAGGCCGCAGGCATAGGCCAGGATCAGCCGCAGCAGGACCGCCGCGTCCGGCACGCCGCGTTTGCGATAGAGGGCGCCATACTGAAAGGCCGAGGCCTCCAGCGTCGGGGGCAACTGGGCGAGCAGCGCCTGCCACTGCGGATCGTCACCGAGGTTCTGGGATGTCTGGCGAGGAGTGGTCATAGACGTAGCATGCCCAGCCCGCCAGCCGATTACAGCGTACAGACCGGTCTGATCGGCATAAATTGCCGCATATGAGAGCTATCCTACGGCCTCTGCCCGGAAAAAGCAATGATGCATGGAGAAAACAGTGCTTGCACACCCCGTGCAGAAACGTCTACAATCCAGTGCGCGTCGTTCTTGGCTCTTTCTGCCACAAACAGGGCGGACATGATTTCCGCTAACATGTCTCAATCCCTGAACCACGGCGACTCGGTGTGCTACGACGTAAGGGAGGCCTGTTCGATAGGCACACATTCACGACAACACCCGGAAAATACTTCGGCGGTGCTGACGGCGTCGCAGCTGACCGAACTGAGCAGCGGACGGCAGGTGTATAGCCCCGCTCACCTCGCTGAAGTGTTGGTGATGATCGCGGCTGAGTGAGCAACCATCTTCGGCAAGGACGTGGTGGAGATTACCTCCCCCCTGCCATCTTTCAGGAGGAAGAGGGAACGACCACCTGGAATTTCAGAGATAGTTGAATCGTGCATGGTTGGTGTAGCAGGACAAAGATTTCCATGAATGTTGATGAGCTGTTGAAGCGCCAAGAAGGGAAAACTCTCGAATTCAAACGGGAACTGACCACCGCTGAACGGGTGTTAGTCAGCGTGGTCGCTTTCGCCAACACGGCAGGCGGCATCGTGCTTTTTGGCGTCGAGGACCAGACACGGCGTGTAATCGGTATACCTGATCCACATGGTCTCGAAGAGCGTCTGGCCAACCTGCTCAGTGAAGCAATCCGCCCTCGGCTCGCGCCGGAGATTGAAGTGTTGCCCTGGCGAAAGACCCATGTGGTGGCTGTGCGTGTCTTTCCCAGTCCGGGCCGTCCCCATTACGTGAAAGCTAAAGGGCCTGAAGAGGGCGTATATATTCGTGTTGGCCCGAGCAACCGTCGAGTCGACCGGATTATGCTCGATGAGCTGCGACGACTTGCGCATCGCGAAAGTTTTGATGAACAACCCATGCTGGAACAGAGCTCGGAAGCTCTCGACTTCCGAGCTGCTTCCGAGTTCTTCTCCCCCGTTCGCCTGATGGCGGATCGCGATTGGCGCACCTTGGGGATCGTAGTTGAGCATCAAGGCCACCTCCGACCGTCCACCGGTGGCATGCTGCTCTTTGGGCATGAACGCGCCCGGTGGTTCCCTGACGCCTACATACAAGCAGGCCGCTTCCACGGCACTGACCGCACCGACATTCTGGAGACCGTGGAAATCCACAGCTACCTCCCCCAGGCGGCTGAGGAAGGGTTGGCGTATATTCGCAAGCATGAAAGCCAGGGTCTCGACATTCGAGAGGCACGGCATACCGAGCGGTTGTCGATCCCGTTTGTGGCGATACGTGAGGCTGTGATCAATGCCGTTGTGCATGCGGATTATGCCCAACGCGGCGCCCCCATTCGGCTTTCGCTGTTCGATGACCGCCTGGAAGTGGAGAATCCTGGCTTGCTCCCGTTCGGATTGACGGTGGAGGATGTCCTCCAAGGTGTCTCGAAATTGCGCAATCGCGTCATTGGCCGCGTGTTTAAGGAAGTCGGTCTGATCGAACAGTGGGGAAGCGGTATCGGACGCATGCTGGCAGCTTGCCGGGAAGCTGGACTTCCCGATCCACATTTTGAAGAAGTAGGCTGGCATTTCCGTGTCACATTATTCAAAGGACGTACCGTGACGCCGACCACCGATGCAGTGGACGAGACGATCCTCCACCTGCTGCGGGTCGGCAAGGGATACACGACCGCCGAAATCGCCCAGGTGATTCAACGCACCTCACGTGCTACCCGCACCCGCCTCGCCAATCTGGTAGCGCGCGGTATCGTTGTCGAAGTGGGCAGCGGCCCACGGGACCCGTACCGAAAATATTACCTCGTGTCACCGTAAGCAATACATCGCATGGTGAAGGAGTCTGGCACAGCGCGATCTTGAGGCTATAGTATGTGGACGGTGTCATGCATCGCGAGGAGATGTGCGGCGCGGTATGTGCGGCCATTGAAAAATCCCCCATATTGGGGGCAATCAAGCCGGCGAGCGAGAGACGATATCAATAGATGGACAAAGGCGGAACCGGATCGGCCCGGGTGGGGGAGGATGCGGAACTGATCAGGGCATTTCCCGCAAACCCGGAACTATTTCCGTGAAAGCGGAACTGGTGTCAACAGCCTCTCTCTCAGTATCTCAGCAGTTCGCAACGTCTCTCGGATGGGGAGCCATTAAACCTGTCCGGTTCGCACATCAAGCGTTCCGTTAATCACCACCAGTTAACAACTGGTGGTTTTTTGCTTAGGGAGAGCAAGTTTCAGTCTCTCTCATGCCTCTCTGATGCGTTTTCGGTGTTCGTGAATGCGCTTTCCTGTGCGTTGATGGCTGATTTGAGCGTGAAATGTCTCAGATGCTCGGTCATTTCGGCCTCACCTGGGGTTAGCTGAAATCATATGAACTGCGGGGAAACCACTCGATCCTTCATATATGCAGCGTTTTCATCGAAATATATCTTTGCTGATATACCTGTCCGCTTCGCCTGCTCATCGACTGTCCGGTTCGTGAGCACATCATTTTGATACTACTTGCTCATGCGACGTGCCCGAGTTTAACATCGTCACCCCGGAGGTTAACAGCGTAGGCCAATCTACACCCACGAGAACAGCGAAAGCCGGCATCATCTCCTGGTGGTGACAATACCGGCTCCTGTTAACCTCGCGCATTCAGTTTTCGCAGTTGGCCACGAAAGAATTATATTTGGCAACGTCGCCCCTCATCCCCTCTATCGTGTCTCCGCACTAACCAGATGCTCATAAAACTCGATATGCACATGACTCTGCACCGGAATATCCGTTACCAGCACACGTCGGGCGAGAGTGGCCAAGACCGAACGTAACATGGTCGGGTCTACGTCGCTGGCACTTTTGACGCCGATGATGGTTTGCATGCCGTGCAAGCACGCGGCCTCGGACATGCGCAGCAGCGTGAGCCGCTGGATCTCCTCCTCGATCAGTTCCCGGGTACCCGTCTCTCGATGGCGTCTTGGTGGATGACGGAGCGTTCACAGACATGATTACCCTTTGAGACATAGCCGCTACAGACATAATAGTAGTTCTTCACCGACGTGCCATCTTTACGGCGCCGGCCTTTGGTTGTGGAGTAACCTTGCCAGGTATGCCCACAGTGGCTGCAGTGGATGAGCCCGGTCAGCAAATACGTCGAGGTAGCACCATGTCCCATGCGGTAGGTGTTGATACCGATCTGCTGCCGACGATCTTCACGCTTATTTTTCGCAGCCTCGAACAGATCACGTGCGATCAAGGGGCGATGGGCATCCCGCACCACTACCCAATCCTCTTCTCGGTTGTGTTCTACGCTTCCCGTGATGTTGCCGCGCTTCACCACGGCTCTCCCTTGGGCAACGCGATGGAACTTGGCAAAGGTCAGGCGGTTCCAGACGATATCGCCGGCATACGCCGGATTCATCAGGATATCTCGGATCGTGGTCATCGACCAATGTTTCCCGTGGTAGGACGACCAACCGCAGCCGCGGGGTGATGCGATACCCTGGGCATTCAGGCGGTCGGCTATGGTTTTAAAGCCGAACCCGTCGCGTGTATACCATATATATATGCGCTGTAACACTTCGACCCGTTCAGGATCACCCGGCACCAGTTTGCACCGATCTGCCTTGCTGAAGGTAAGCGATTCGCCCCTTGGTAACTCGCGGATCACCTGGCCATCGGCATCGAGGAGCGTTTTTCGCCCATCCGGTTGATATCGCACCACCATGAGGAATTGCCCCGTTCCCGAATAGTAGGCCAGGTCATACCCGTATGGCGGCACACCGCCATTCCAATATCCAGCCTTCACACGGGTCAGTTGCCCGCGGATGGTCACCAGCGACAAGTCTTTCGATTCCTGGCGGGCTTGCCACTGTTTCACGGGGCGCAGCAGATCATCGGTATCGTCACCGTTAAAGCCTTCCGAGATATAGATGATCTCAATGCCGCGCTTGCGTAGGGTGAACCGGTAGAAGCCGGCTTCATCGTTATCCAGGCGTCCGAAGCGTTTCACGTCGTAGACCAGGACGAATTTGAATGGGCACTCCCGTTCCTTGGCGTCATCGATCAGTTCCTGGAAGGCTTTGCGCTGTTCCACCGAGGTGCCGGTGATTGCGTCGTCGATATAGTAGTGCAGGATGTCATACCCGTGCTCGCGCGCATATTGGTCGATAGCTTTCCGCTGGTCACCGATGGATTGTTCCTGACGGTCGGTCGAGCGCCGCAGGTAGGCCACGGCGGGATGGGGTTCCGCGTGCTGGTAGTGCGCGTTCACGATTGATCTCCTTGTACCTGGATTTCAGATATCTCGTCCGGCGCATCATCTGGTTGATGGGTGCGGATCGCAATGTCAATGAGAAGGCGGAAAGCATGCATGATCGCCTCGTGCTGGCTGTGCATGGCGGGGGAGAAGGTTGCCTCCAGCGAGAACGGTGATTCCCGGTCCGGTTTTCCGCGTCTGGTACGGCAGGGTGGGGGAACCGGCGTATTAGGCTGTGGTTGATTCATATGGACTCCTTTAATGCTATTGTTGTTGGGGGTAGACGGAAGTGCCATCAGGAGGCATGTTTCTTCTTTCGGCATTTTGCCCGGCGTCGTCGCATCTCTTTATAATCGGTTAACGCGTATGCCGGTTCTTCCCCCTGTACCCTGGCCGCTTGAGCGATTTGGCACCTGAGTACCCCGCGTGCGAAGATATCGACAAGCTCCACCAGGCGTGCCTCGGGGGTCATTGTGGTCGGGTCGATGGTGATATTGAACATAGGACGCATCCTCCCTTGTGAGCGTGTGACGGACATTACCTCAACATCGGGTGCTTTGGGAAGGGGGTGGCGGAAGAATGTTATTGGGCGGTTTTTCACCGGCTGTGGGGGAGGGCGGAACGTAGTTATAATCGAGAGAGGAACATGGCAGAGAACATGTGCGCAGAACCCGGAACTGACTGCCGAGAGAGGAGCAATTTTATAATCTGAGGCATGAAATGCAAACTGGCGTTTCGGGGTTAGGCCCCTGCGGAGTCATACTTTTGTTTGCTACCGTCCCGTTTTGCGGGAGGTTATCACACCGTCAGCGTCATCGCTGGCGGTTTTTGCGTATCTGTACGCTCAAAAGCTCTCTTCGAGAGAGATGGCCACACCGTACCTTATATCTACAGCCCTCGCCCCTTTGCCCCCGTTTGCCCCAATCTCTCTGCCGCTCTTAGAGAGAGATCGCCGCAGGTTAACAGGGGGCGGAAACAAATTCGGCAAAACGGAACTTGTGTTAACAAGGCGGAACTGGTGTTAACTCGTTTCCATGAAAAGTTCCGCCTTTGAGCGGTCAAATCGTCAACCGGGAACCTCGTCCCATGTACGGCCGTGCAGCGTTCGTCCCGCCTTCTTCTTGTTGACTCCACCCCACTGTTTGAAAAAAAAAACGGAATCTTTGCAGCGAGACATTGATCGCGGATTTCGAGTAACCTTATTGCAGAAGACGCATACGGCGAAACTCCGATTCACCTTGCTGCGCATGAAATGCACTCCCATATCGTTGAGATGCTGTTGGATGCCGGGGTTGATATTAATATCCAAACGAGGGGCGGTTCAACGATCCTTCATTGCGCATCAAGGGTCGGTTGCTTATCCGTTGTCACACAGTTGTTCCTGCGCTACCCATTTACGGACACCAGGAGGACTCGGCGTGTCGCTACCTAACTCTGGGGAAGTGACGCTATGACGCTCCTGATCATCAGATGACGAATGAACACTGACAGAACCAGTGTTACCCATGTCCCCAGTCGATCTACTCTCGCAGGGGGAGGGAATAACCACCCGGCATGCCTCCACCGCGTTAAACAGCGCCTCGATATTAGCCAGCGGGTTGCCGTCGGCGAGCCAGACGTGGTAGATGAAGCCGCCGTCAGGGGTGGCCAGGGCGTCGGTGACGGTGCTGAGGTAGCAGGCGACGCTGTCCGGGGTGCCATGAGGGAGTTCCTGCTGGATGCCCAGCGCGCCGTAGATGCAGATGCGGTGGTCGGCGATGGCGTGCAGGCGGGCGAGGTCCATGCAGTCCAACTGCGGGTTGAAGACGTCCAGGCCGAGGTCGATGAGGTCGGGCAGAATCTCCAGGTTCATGCCGCAACTGTGCATCCAGGCTAGCGCGCCGCCCGCGTGGATGCGCTCGATCATGCGGGCATAGCGCGGGCGAAAGATGCGCCGCCAAGCCGCCGGGCTGATCAACAGCTCACGCTGCGTGCCCCAGTCGTCCTGAAAGCCGACCACGTCCGCGCCCGCGTCCAGCGCCAGGTCGATAGTCGGCAGCACATACTCCTCCAACATGCGGTCGGCCAGCAGATACACCTCGTCGGCGTCCTCCGCGATGTCCATGTACAGGTTTTCCACCCCGCGCAGCCACTGCATCTGCTCGAACAGGCTGCCGCCGCTGCCCCAGCCGATAAAGCGTTCCTTCACCTGTGCCATCGCCGTGCGTGCCTCCGGAGTGGGGGAGGACACTGCGGGGAATTGATATGTCTCCAGATTCGCCCAGTCTTCCAGCGGCGAATGCTTCACCTCCCCGGCGATCCCTTCCTGGTAATACACCCACGTGCAGCCCCAGGCGTCCGTCTCTTCCATATAATAACTGCCGTCCGCCCGCACATGCGCCGTGTCATGCTCCGGCAGCGCGACGCATTCCGACACGTCGTAAAAATCATTCGGATGCCGCAGACACAGCTCCAGCAGCGGCCGCCCATGCTCAAACAACGCCGCTGGCGTCACATGATACCCCAGCGGAATCCGGTCCGGCCCGCCAAATTTAATCGCGCGCAACACGCGTTCCCGACTATTCATCATCACTCCCCGCCCGTCGACCGCAGGCATCCCGCACAGCCTGGTAGAAACCAGGCTCTACGGAAGTTGACAATGTCGGGAGTTAGCATCCCTCCCGGCAAGCCATTGACAAAACGAACTGTCTCTCCTCGGCCAGCTCTGTCAGAATTGAGTCGTCAGCCTTGTTCTTCGGGTTGCCATGCCCGGCACACCCCGGTGTGCTGATCGCCTTATGCCTGATCAGAGTCATCCTACCACGCGCGGCCCGCATTGCCAATCTCGCCGCATCACACGCCTGAAGACGTCAACCGAGTTGGCGTACCGCCGGTTCCACTGCCGGGCGTCTCGTCGGACGGACAACGAACGGACGGGCACGCCATTCCATTATCTGGAATATCCGACCGACCTGGTGATGCCGATCGTGCTCTGGCGTCTGCGTTACCCGCAAAATCTGCGCGATGTGGTCGAGTTGTGCCTGTTACGCGGCGTCACACTGACCCATGAAACGGTCCGCGACTGGGAGCAGCGCTGTGCGCCGTATCTCACCGGCCAACTGAAGCTACGGCGGCGTGGGCAGTGTTCCACTCGCTGGCATGTTGACGAAACGTATGTCAATGGCAAAGGCCAGTGGGTCGATGTGTATCGGGCCATCGACCGTGATGGCGATCTAGTCGACACGCTGTTGAGCGTCACGCGCAGCAATAAAGCGGCCATCCGCTTTTATTCCAACAGGCGTGCAGCCCTCCTGTATGACGACGGACAAGCTCGCGTCATACCGCAAGGCGATTCGCCGCACCTGCCACCGCAAAGTCACGCATCGCACCAGTCAGTTTCTGAACAACCGCATCGAGCAGGATCACCGGGGCATCAAGCGCCGGTATGGGCCAACCTTGGGATTTACGTCCTTCGACTGTGCTACCATCTTTTGCGGTGCCGTCGACGAAATCCGTTAGTTATTCCGCACACGGCAGACCCTGAAGGAGACCATTTCCCTGGCCCAAGGCCGCACACTCTTCTAACAAACTGTCGCCGAATTCGAGCAACTCTTCCTGTGCTACCCGGCCGCTGACGCCAGGAGGATAGAGCGCGTCGCCGCCTAAGAGGCTATCCGAAAAACACAAACATATGTTATAATGTTCACCTTGTTTGAGGACATTTCTCATTGAGGTGACGTGCGATGGCGATGACGTGCCGCT
>JAGUZN010000254.1 GCA_020060775.1 Armatimonadota bacterium | reverse complement strand
GGCTACATGTACGGCAAGCGCGATGACCGCGCGCTGCTGCGCGACACCGCGCGCGTAAAGGCCGCACCCCCGCGCGAGAATCCGGCGGAGACGCTGGCGCGCTACCTGCGGCTGGCCGACAAAGTGACGATCCTGCTCGGTTGCGCCATCAACCCGGCGCACCAGAACCCCGATCTGCCCATGCATCTCGGGCTGAAGTTTCACCTGGTCGACCACCTTGCCGCCAAGCTGCAGGCCCGCGACAAGGCGGTCGAGATCGTGCGCTACTGCTGAAAGTAATCCCTCCCCCGGTGAGCGCAAGCGACACCGGGGGAGGTAGGTCGAAGACTGTGAGCGAACAGAGGGGGGTCTTCCTTATTTCAGGAAGATTTCGATCACCGGCACGGTCACGTTCGGCTTTTGCACGGGCAGTTGCAGCGTCGCCGTGTCCGCATGGACTTCGTGCATGTGCAAGCCGCTCGATTGCTGCATGATCGGCACTTCCGAGGCGTCGTTGAGCAGTTGCGCGTACTTGATCTTCCCGGCCAGCCCATCGAGGTGCAGGTGCAGGAAGGGCCAGGCGAAGACGTGCAGGTAGAGCCGATGAGTCTGCGGATTGTACGTGTACCGGCAATCCGGCGGCGCTACCAGGCCTTCCGGCGCCTGCGTGCAGCCGTAGATGGCGCGGCTGTGCCGCCGCATCCACTCGCCCATGCCCTGCAGGCGGGCCAGCGCCCGCTCGTCGAATTCGCCGCGGCCGGTGGGCCCGACGTTGAGCAGCAGGTTGCCGTCCTTGCTCACCGAATCGATGAGCATGTGCAGGAGCTGCTCCAGGCTTTTCCAGCTCGCCTCGTCGCGGTGGTAGCCCCAGGAGCCGGAGAAGGTCTGACAGGCTTCCCACACCACCGGCTTGCCGTCTATCGTGATGCCGGCGCGGGGCTGGAACTGCTCGGGGGTTTTGACATCCCAGCCGTAGGGCAGGTCGAGACGATCGTCGAGGATGATGTGGGGCTGCAACTCGCGCACCATTTTCAGCAACTCTTCGCTCTTCCAGTCGTCGCGCCCTTTGCCGCTGCCGTCTTCCTGCGGGTAGCTGAAGTCGAACCAGAGGATGTCCACCTGGCCGAACTCGGTGAGCAATTCGCGCACCTGGCCGTGCAGGTAGGCGGCATAGCGCGCCTGATCGCGCCCCTTGTTCAGTTCGGCGCGGTTCGGGCTGTTGCGCAGCGGGCCGATATGCGGGTCGATGATGTAGTCGGGGTGGTGCCAGTCGATCAGCGAATGGTAGAAGCCGACGCGCAGCCCGTGACCGCGGAAGGCCTCCACCATCGGCCGCAAGAGGTCGCGGCCGGCGGGGGTGTTGGTCGCCTTGTAGTCGGTGAGTTGGGTATCCCACAGGCAGAAGCCTTCGTGGTGTTTGGTGGTCACCACAAAATATTTCATGCCGGCGTGTTCCGCTGCCTGCGCCCACAGCTCGGGGTCGTAGAGGTCGGGATCGAAGTGGGCGAAGTACTGCTCGTAGATCTCATCGGGGATCTCTTCGTTGTGTTTGATCCACTCGTGGCGGGCGGGCAGCGCGTACAGGCCCCAGTGGATGAAGAGGCCAAAGCGGTCATGGACGAACCAGTCGGTGTCGCCGTGCATGTGCCGGTAGTCTTGCGTCATCGGTCATTCTCCCCTGACAAGGCGGTGGATTTGGTGTCATCGTAGTGCAACGTGCGGTTTGCTGCTATACTGAAAATCGGCATTGTTGTGTCGAAAATGCGCAACATCATCTGTTATTGAGCGTTTATCCCATCGTGGGGTATGTCGAGAATGAATCACCTGTCGATCAATCTTTTTTCGGCGAACTGGTCGGAGCTGATCCCGGATTCCTGGCGGCGTCAGGGGGGGCAGGACGGCTTCTGGCGGCTCTATCAGCATGACGGCGGGGGAGCATGGGTGGCACGGGCGGGGGTTGTGTATCCGATGCAGGCGCGGCGGCTGTACCTGATTCCCTCCGGGGTGACGTTCGATTACGGTACCGACGGCCAGGTGGGGCAGTGCTACGTGCACTTCGACGTGCTGGGGGTGCCTCACCTGCTGTTGCGCACGCTTTGCCGAGAGATCATTAGCCTGCCTCCCACCCCGGCGTCGGAATCCACCATGCAGGGCATCGCGGAGCGGCTGCAACGGGGCATGGGCATCGGCTTGCCGGAGGAGTGTGCCATTCAATCCGTGCTGTATGCGGCGCTGGGCTGGTATTTCAGCACGCTTCCGCCTGAGCGTCTCGACCTCGGCGGGCTGTTGTCGCGCAACCTGCAACCCGTGCTGCCGGCGATCGAGTATCTGGAGGAACATCTCGCGGAACCGCTGAGCACCAGCATCCTCGCCGAGCGTTGCTGCCTGTCGACCGCGCATTTCATCCGGCGTTTCCGCCGCTGCACCGGGATGACGCCGGTGCAATACCTGCATGCCTACCGCGCGCACATCGCCGCCCAGCACCTCGCCTTTACCGCACAGAGCATCGAGGAGATTGCCGCCGCCACCGGCTTCGCCAACCGTGCCTACTTCACGCGCATCTTCACCCGCCACATCGGGCTTGCCCCCGCCACCTACCGCCGCGCGCTCTCGGCGTAGGGTCACCGCCGGTCGTAGGCGCGGGTGCGGTTCTGGCGGCGGGCCATTTCGCTGGCGTAGTGCCTGCCGAGGGTGTCGCGGTGTTCCTGCGCCCAGGCGGAGAGGGCGGTGGTTCCTGCGGGGGGCGAATCGGTGCAGAGCAACCCCTGCATGAGGCCGGCCATTTCTTCACGGGTCATCATCACATCGTTGACGAGTTTTCCCACCAGCGTCACCGCGAGGTACCCCAGCCACGGCGGTACGCTGATGATCGGGCGGGGGCAGCAGATGATGTGGCCGAGGGTGCGCACCAGTTCGCGATACGTGTACGTCTCGGGGCCGATGGCATCGATGATGACGTTTTCAGCCCGCCCGCCCTGCTCGACGGCGAGCGCCGCCAGATCGTCGACATAGATCGGCTGCATGCCGTAGTCGCCTTTGCCGAACACGCCAAAGACGGGCAGGTGGCGCAACGCCCAGGCGATATTGTTGATGAGGATATCTTCGCCGCCGAAGAGCACGGCGGGGCGCAGGATGGCATGGGAAAGGCCGGTGGCGATGAGCGCCTTCTCCAGTCGCGCTTTGCCGCGAAAGTATTCCAGCGGCGAATCCTCGGAGGGGTTGGTGATGCTGACATGGACGATGCGCCCGACGCCGGCGCGCACGGCCGCCGCGAACAGGGTGAGGGTGTTGCGCACCGCCTGCTCGTGCGTGAAATCGGCGGCATTGAAACGCACCCAATAAGTATTGTAGAGCACGGCAACCCCGCGCAGCGAAGCTTCCAGCGCGGCGGGATCGTCGAAGTGGTAGGGGACAGCTTCCACCGTGCCGTCAAAGGGATTCGTACGATTGGGAGAGTTGGTCAACGTGCGCACGCGATGCCCGGCCTGCAGCAGCCGGGCGGCGATATATTTTCCGGAATAGCCGAAGGCGCCGGTGACGACATGCAATGCGGGGGAGGCCATCGTTCGCCTTTCTGAGAGCGCCAGCCGTAAGGACTGTCCACTCCCTTCGCCTGCAGATACGATAACATATTTAACCTGAATACGCAGCCGTCCTCCGGTACGGATCTTGACGCGGGGACGGGGATTCGCTACACTAGCCCTGTCATTTCGATGCTTGGGAAGCCGGTGCGAATCCGGCGCTGCCCCGCAACTGTAACCGCGGACGAACGCCGCACGACGCCACTGTCCCACTGTGGGAGGGGAAGGCGCGGCCAGTAGAGTGATGCGGAAGCCAGGAGACCGATCAGATGACCGCATGAATGCACGGCCTCGCGGGAGGGCTTCGGTGCACCGGTTTTGCCTCTGCGCATCATCGGCCCTGGCCACTCTCCGGCCGGGGTCGTTTTTGTTACGAGGGGAACGCCGGTGGCCGAATCGCCGCGACAGATGTTGCTGCTTGGTGGCGCGCGCAGCGGCAAGAGCACGTTCGCCGAGCAACTCGCCTCGTCACACGGCGGGCGCATCGCCTACCTGGCGACGGCCCAGGCGTATGATGATGAGATGCGCGAGCGTATCGTCCATCATCAGGCCGATCGGCCGCAGGAATGGCGCACGGTGGAATGTCCGCTGGACCCCGCCGCCGCCATACGCGCGCACGCCGGCGAGGCCGATTGTTTTTTGCTGGATTGCCTGACGTTGCTGGTGAGCAACCTGCTCCTCACCGATCGCATGACCGATGAGGAGATCATCCGAAGCGCTACGGATGACCTGCTCACCGCGTCACAAGAGACCCGGACCGACCTCATTATCGTCTCCAATGAGGTCGGCCTGGGTCTCGTGCCTGAGTATCCCCTGGGCCGCCGATATCGCGATGTGCTGGGCAAGGTGAACCAGCGTCTTGCCGCGCAATCAACCCATGTGTATTTCCTCATTGCCGGCATTCCCATCGACCTGCGTTCGATCAAGGCGGAGGTTGGTTGGTGATCTCACCCCATACCATGAACGAGTAGTCATGATCGAAGGAGTTTTCAATGTCTGATTTACAGTCTACGATTGCCCGCATTCAGCCCCTTGACGCCGGGGCAATGGCTGCCGCTGAGGCCCGCCAGGGGATGCTCACCAAGCCGCCGCAGGCGCTGGGGCGGCTGGAGTCGCTCTCCATTCAACTGGCGGGGATCACCGGCAACCCGCGGCCATCGATGGCGCGCAAGACCATCGCGGTGATGGCGGGCGACCACGGCGTGGTGGCCGAGGGGGTGAGCGCTTTTCCGCCGGAAGTGACGCCGCAGATGGTGTACAACTTCCTGGCCGGCGGCGCGGCAATCAATGTGATCGGCCGCCACGTGGGCGCGAAGGTGGTGGTGACCGATGTGGGCGTGGCC
>JAGUZN010000060.1 GCA_020060775.1 Armatimonadota bacterium | reverse complement strand
AGGCGACGCCGGTCCTCCTCCGCGATGCACGCGCAGGTGTCGGTGGGGATGATCACCAGCGTGATACCCGCCAGGTCGGCGGGGTCCAGCCGGGCGGCAACGTCGTACGCCACCCCTGTTTGCGCCAGCGCGCCCAGCGTGTCCAGGTGGTAGAGGTCAGGCACGATCGGTATCGGATGATTATGCCGGTGTATGCGGCCGATCATCGCCTCGCCGCACCGCTCGGGCAGGTGCACCAGCACATCCGGTTGGCGCGCCGGGGTGTCGCGCATCATCGCCTTCACGGTATCCTGCGTGCCCGAAATTCCGGCGAACAGGGCATCGGGCGTGAACACCACGGGGCTGGAGGTCACGTTGTAACAGCCGACGCCCCGCGTGTTGTAATTCCACGCCGCAACGCCCGCGAGGCATGCCCCATTGTCCTTGGCCTGCATAACGAGGCTGTACTGGTTGGCGATGCCGTCGCCGACGTGACAGGCGCGTTCCGGGTCCGGCCCCTGTCCGAGGCCGTGCAGGTTGCCGGTCGTCCAGATGAATAGCGGTTTCGCATATTTGCGCGAGCAATGCCCCAGGTAGCGCATGAGCGAAAAGAGCATGATCAACTCGTCTTCATGGAAGGGAATATGCTCGTTGCAGTCGCGCGGGTAGGCATCCATGGTCACCGCAAAGTTCTCCGGCGTCTCCGCAAAAAGCCGCTCGACCGTCGGCATCATCGCCTGGTAGCGTCCCATGCATCCGCAGAAGGACATGGTGGTGAGGATATGCGGATTAAGACGCGCCCACTGCTCGGCGCTCCAGCGCGCGTATTCGACTGGATAAGTCGACTGGAAATGCCCGATGCTGATCTGGCGTTCCTCATCATCCTGTGCGTCGTGGAAGCCAAAGCCGTACTGCCCGCAGAATGCGGCCTCGGCGTGCGCAGAGTAATCCCCCCCGATCGGCTCATCGGCCAGATTCAGCATGACGATGTTGTCGTACTGCCGCACAATCATCTCCTGCACCCACTGGTAGTACTCCAGGATATCCCGGCGATATTGCGGGGAGAAGAACGAGGCCGACACCCCGCCGATGTTCAGCACGTTCCCTTGCGCATCCCGCCGCACGTCGTGCGGGTGGCGGCTATTCCACGCCTGCCCCATCTGGATCTGATAGCCGATCGGCAGCACGACGGAGGCCTGCAACTCGGCACAGACGTCGAGAAAGCGCAAATGCGTATCGAGGCGTTCGCGCGCCGCTTCATGCTGTGGGTGCCGCGCGTCACGATAGGCATCGTACACGGCATACGAGATAGCCGGCTCGCAGGAGTTGCGCGAGATCTCCCCCGGGTTATTGTGGCCGATCCAGATGAAGTTCGCCCCGTTGCTCAACTGGTGCAGCACCAGGCGCTTCATCTCGTCGCGGGTGAAATCGTGGTACACGTTCATCGTCCAGCCGGTTGCCGGAGCGAAGGCGTTCGCGCGGTCAGTGCACTGCAGCATGCTGTTACGACCTCATACAAGCGTTGTCATGATTTCCGTGGAGGGGCATCCCCTATGATAAGACGCAGCAACGATCTCATGGTGAATTTTCGCGCTTTACCCGAAGGATCGCCTGTGGACTTCAGCTCTCCTCGTCCAGGAACAGCACGCGGCGGATGACGTCTTTGCTGTCGGCGCGGCCGCCCAGCGAACCGGTCAGCGCGCCCATCGAGGCAAGGAAGAGGGCCAGGCGCAGGTGATCGACGGTGCGCACCGCCGGATCGACGGTAGGCCAGGTAGCCATCAGTTGCCGCGGAAAGATGGTGACGGCCAGCAGGTAAAAGAGCAGGAACAGGCCGCTGAAAAAGATCAAAATGGCGAGCAGCAGGCTGAGGGCGCTGGCGGTGACGGTGGCCACGGTGGATTCCGTGATCGTGCGCCGCCGGGCGAAGAGCGTGCCAAAGCGGAACGCCTGGTAGAGCATCATGGTGGCGAAGCTGATCGACAACAGTGCCAGCACGCCCAGTTGATAGGCCTCCACCGTGCTGGCCACGTCCCAGATTTCCGGGCTGAAGAAGAAGACCAGCACCACGGAGAGCCCGGCGGTGATCATGGTGGGCAGGCGAGAGATAAGCACGAACGGGTTGGCGCGTTTCACCGTGTGCCAGATGCTCCACCAGTTGCGGCCGATTTGCCGCAGAGCAAAGCGCAGCCGGTGGCGCTTCGTGGCGCGGTCGCGCGCTTCCCGCGGCAGATTGGTGCGCAAGGCCTCCACCTGCGCGCCCGTCAGCTCGCCCATGCGGTCCAGGTCCTCCACCTGTTCGAAATCGTACATGGCGTTGCCGGCGTCAGGATCGTGACGCAGGTTCAGCAAGTGGCCGAACGTGTGCATGAGCAGCGCGCTCAGCCGCCGAGCCTCTTTGTCGCGATCCGGCTCGTCCCCCCAGAAGGCGGGGTTCAGCCGCTTGGTCGACACAATGCCGACATTGGTGATCTGGCTGGGGAAGGCCAGCACGTAGGCGAAGTTCATCGAGGTCAGATCCACTTCGGTGACGACCAGCAGGAAGTGCAGCGAGCGGTCCAGCTTCTCCGTCAGGCCAATGCGCAGGAAGTCGAGCGGCGCGTAGCCCCCCGTGGTGGGGGTGAGGTGCGGCCCGCTGAAGTTGAACAGGCGCAATTGCAACCCTGCCTGTTTGGCGATCCGGCCTCGCACCTGCTCCACCGCCTGCTTCACCACAACGCCGAAATCCTCGGAGGTATGCTCCTCCACCGGCGTCATCATAATCCCGATCTGGTAGATGTCTTGCGCCATCGCCCCCAGTGTACGCCCGCCCGCTCCGGGGTGGTGCACCGCGAGGGCACAACGTCACATGCCCATGAACTCGCGGTAACGCCGGTGAACTGGCCTTCTCCTGTGGTGGCAATAAGAGAGTATCTCAGCACGAATCGTTGGTGGATCGTGGAGGATGGTCCGCGCCCGGCGAGGTGTGTGGAGATAACATCTTACTGCCGGCCGCTTTCAACCGGCATGAGCAGGTGTGAACAGTATTCCGCCCACGAGCCCTCGTAGAGGCGCACATGCGGATAGCCCAGCACGTGGCGCAGGGCCAGGAACTCCAGGCTGGCCTCCCGGCTCGTCCCGCAGTAGACGATGATCTCGTCCGTCTTCTCAATGCCCTTGGCATCGAAAATTGCCTGCACCTCTGCCGCGCGCTTGAACTTATGGGGATTAGCCGGATCCATCAGGGTCTGCCAGGGCACATTGATCGCACCGGGGATGTGGCCGTTGCGCTGCCAGATCTTCACTTCGCCGGCATAGGCCGCCGGGGCACGGGCGTCGATGAATTTGATGCTCGGGTCCAGAATGGCGCCCTGCACCTGCTCCAGGTTGACGCTGATCTCGGCATTCACCTGCGCGCGCAACGGGCGAGATTGATACACGGGATAAAGCTGCGTCACCGGCAGCTTCGCCGCGGTGTAGCCCTCCCATCCCCCATCCATGATGGCGGTACTCTCCACCCCGATCTTCTCCAGCACATAGGCGACCATGGCGGCGTTCACGACATTGGCGCCGTCGGCATAGAGGACGACCGTCTGCCCGGGAGCAACGCCGGCGCGTGCGAGCAGTTCACACTGCAACTCTGTGGGCAGGTATTGCGCCGGCAGGCCCTCCCGGGGACCGCGCAGGCTGTCGGCGGGAAAATGCACGGCGTTCAGCACGTGCCCGTTGTAATAGGCAGTCAGATCGGATCGCACGTCGAGAATGCGGATGCCCGGGTTGCCGGAGTTCTCGGCGACCCAGGTCGGCGTCACCAGGGAAAATTGTCCTGCAGCCCACCCGGATAGTGAAACGGCCAGCAGGCACATGGCCATCAACAGCGCACGTCGCATGAGAGCAGTCCTCCGTATCAACAGTAGAACCGATTTTCCATCGTGTTGTGAATCTTCATGGCGACATGTCGTGAACGCGCGTGACAGCGCCGGTCGGCATCCGGTATATTGGTCGGGTGATCAACTATCGCACTTGGACGGAAGAGGATACTGAGGCATTGCGCCGCCTGGTGGCGGCGTTGCACGATGCGATGCGCCCGTATGACGAGAATTATCCGCCTGCCCCGGAGATCATCGAGCAGTACTTTCAGTACCTGCGGTCGACGGTCGCCGACACGTCGGGCACGTTCTTACTGGCAGAGGATGACGGACGAGTCATCGGCTTCGTGTGCGTGTTCGGTCTGATCGAACCCTTCTCGCCGGATGAAGAGCCGACGAAATACACCTTTATCTCCGACCTCTACGTCGAACCTGAATACCAGGGGCGGGACATCGGCAAAGGGTTGCTGGAGCGGGCGGAAGCGTATGGCCGGGCGCTGGGCGTGCCGCGCATCGAACTGGCCGTGCATGCCGCCAATGCCGCCCGCGACCTCTACGCGCATCTCGGCTACCGCCCGCGCATGGTCATCATGACGAAGCGGCTGGATGAGTAACGATCCAATACTCCTACTTCTTCGCGCGGGAGCGCACTGCCGCCTTTAATTCATCGAGGTAGGGCTTGAAGCCGTACTTGCGCATCTCTTTCCAGGCCTGCTCGAAGGTCCACCCCTGCACCTGCACGCGGTAAATGCCGATCATGCAGCCGGTGCGATCCGCGCCATGCTGGCAGTGCACGAACACCGGCTCGTCCTCAGCATTGGCGAGCGTGGCCAGGAAGGTGTCCACCTGCTTTTTCGTGGGTGCTTCCCGTCCCATGGGCAGGTGAATCCAGGTGAAACCCATCTCCTCGGCGACCTTCTTCTCGCCCTGCGCTTTCTTCTCGATGCGCAGGTCGATGATCGTGTGCACGCCCATCTTCTGCAGCGTGCGCAGGCCCTCGCGCGTGGGCGCGCCGCCGCGGTAGGTGTTGGTCGTCACTTCCTGAAAATTCGGCAGCGCTTTGGGGTCCGGCTTCTTCGTCTCGGCCAGTCCGGTCAATGCCATGCCGGCCAGCAGGGTAACGAGCAGCAGCAGGCGCGCCGATGCAAAGTAGAACAGGTTGATCATGCGTGACTCCGCTATGAATGGATAGGCTGATCCCATTGTACCCACAGAGCGCTTGCCGATAACAAGCGAATGTACACAACCACACCGTTGCCATCCATCCACCCATATTATTGTTCAGCGTCTGCATCCTCCCCACCGCCGTGCCACTCGCGACTCACCAGTGACGTACCATTCGAGCGCCATATCGCGAAATCCCCCACCGCTTGCTATAATGCGGATACCCCTGCACCGGGGCTACTCGCGAGCAAAGGTTGGCGCTATGATGTCATCATGGTTTTCACGCTGCACTCGGCTGGCATGCGCCGGGCTGCTGGTCATCCTGCTGTGCTCCTCGCCGTCTCACGCGCAAATGCCGTCCATCCCGAATATCCCGGTCAATGCGGAGATGGAGGAACTTGGCGATGTGCTGACCTCGGCCCTCGATTACAAGGGCAAGGTGGAGCTGGAGGAGATTTACGGCGTGGTGACCGTGACCCTGGAAGCCAACGAGGAACGCACCAGCGCCGACGGTATGGGCAAGGCCGCATTGAAGATTACCGCCGTGCAAACCATGCGGCGCACGCGCGGCGGCGTTAGCCAGCGCATCAGCCTGCAGGGGTCGTGGCACGGCGAACGGACAAAGCCTGACGGCGCCAAGGATTCGATGACGACGAAATGGCACACCTCGAAGAATCTGCCCGTGGAAGATGAGGAGAACTGCCCGGCGGCCTATGTCAATGTCAGCAAGCAGGAAGGGCTCATGCACTTCGAGCCGGTGGCGTTCGTGCATATCCCCGATGTGCCCTGCGACTTCACCATAAAATCAGACGGGCAAACCTTCACCAGTGCGATCCCCGGCGGCGCGTTCGGGCGACTGCCCAACTACTCCACCGCGAAAAACACCCCATTCGCCGCCGCGGCACAACGGCTGGAGCGCTCTGCGAACAGAGCAGCGCTCAGTAACGGTGGGACCATCGAATGCCGCTGGAAGGATGGCAAAGCATCCGGCTCGTTCAATATCCCGGTGGTCGTCATGGCGGGCGGCAGCTCGTCGCTGCGCTTTGATACCGAACATGCCATGCGCACGTTCATGGGCCTGGATATCACCCAGGACAACGGCGATTATCCCCTCCTCTATCGTGGCAATCTACGCGTGACCTGGAACTTGAGCAGCGAACCGCTCGAGGGCAAGCTCCTCTTCAAACCGGCGTCGAACTACCAGCAGTGGCTCCCCGCCCCCGGCCTGCAGGGACAACCGCAAAAACTGTCCATCCCAGTGGCTATCGAGCCGAAAGACGAGAAAAGCGTCGCGCCGGTCGGCCGCATCCACTTCTACCTGGAAGATGTCAGTCGGGAGCCGGGCGTCTGCATGAATTTCCCGCACAGCGCCCCCAATGACAAACCTGACATCACCTTTGCCAGCGACATCCCGTGCGTCACCATTGACCCGGGCGACCCCACCCATGCTTACACCACTGAAGAGGATGTCGACAAAATCACCATCATCCTCGACGTGTGGGACTACGCCGCCTCCGGTAAGCTCCGTGCCGAGTGCAAGGAACTGGAGTTGACCGGCGAGTACGAAGTGACGAAGCAGGAATTTCTGCGCATCCCCTTCGATAAAGATGAAAACAAGATCGCCGACGCCTGGGAGAAGCAGGAGGGGGTGTCCGGCAAAGACCTTACAGCCGATGACGACGCCGAGCCCTCGCTGGCGCCGGGGAAAGACGGCGACGGCCTCACCGTGTTCGAGGAGTATCGCGGCTTCTCAGTCGGCGGAAGCCATAAGCGCACCAGCCCCAAGCGCAAGGATTTCTTCGTGGCCAACACGCTGGGTGGCGAAGCCGCGAACGGCTGCCGCCTGCTGGAAGGCATGAGCGGGCTGCGCGTGCACGACCAGTTGACCGCCGACGAACTGGGCTCGACCCGTGTGATCAACCGGAACAAAGGCAAGTACCACGTCATCGATCAGCACGGCGTGAAGATCATCAGGAGCCCGGAGGCCGGCGTATGCATGGCGAACGGCACGGGCCCCGGCACGCCGAAAACCTGTGAGGAAGTATGGATTTCCGCCGGGCTGCCCGATTGGAAAAATACGCGCTGGGGCAGCGGTGGAGGGTCTGTATTCACCGATTACAAAGCGGTGATCGTGGCGCATGAACTGCTCCACTGCCTGGATACCTGGCATCATGGCGAGAACGACCGCGGCCCGGTCTGGTGGAAGATGATCACGCGAGCGGACGGCACGAAAGTGATCGGCGAGGCGGGCTACGATCCCGACGGCTATACGCTCACCACCGCGTATACGCCGATCACCGTCAAGCGCGAAGACGGCACCGTGCTCTCGCCGGAAGACCCGATCTTCCGCACCGGCTTTAGCGTCTATGTCGGCAGTAAGGGGCAACAGCACAGCGGCGTCGAAGACTGCCTGATGCGCTATGACTGCTCGACCGCCTATGAATCATACACCCCCGGTGTGCGCTACTATCTCGGCGGGGGGCAGGAACTGCCCGGTTTGTTCCTGTGCGAGAGCGCGGCCGGCGCCGGCTGCAACGCCTCCAGCCACCGTCCCGAATCACGCTACGGCAATGCCACCAAGGGCAACTGCAAAGGGCAGGTCTGCGTGAATGACCAGTATTGAGGAGTTACCATGATCCTGTTACGCATAATGGTGCTGATCGCCCTGTTATCTCTCGTTCTTGCCGCGTGGGCGGCAGAGCCGCCGGCTCCTCGGATCACGCTGACGACTAACGCGCCGCAGGGCGTCTGTTTTCGCGGGTGGCCCTGCCTGATTACGCTGCGGCTCGAGCACCCCTCCCTCTATGCTCGCGCCGGCGGCGTCGCCCCGCTGCGCCTCGCCGCCGCCCAGGGGCCGTGGACGAATATCCTCACCCTGCGGATGACCGACGTCGAGAGCGAAGCCATCGCCATCCCGCTGCTTACGCAAGCGGCGGCCGCCATCACGCTGGACCATCAGATGGTGGGAGAAGTGGCCTGGGTACTGAGCCCGGAGGCGACGGCGCAACTCACCGAGGGCCCCTACACCCTCACCGCCGTGCTCGATACCGGCACGGTCGTGCAGCCCGACCGCTGGCAGGGCGTCCTGCGCGCGACCTGCCAGCTCAAGCTCGTACCCGAGCCCGCCGAACTCACCCCCGAGCAGGTGACGACGAAGGAGTTGGAACTCGCGGGGTATGACTACGCGCGCGGGGCCCACCAGGTGGCCCTCGCCCGTCTCGATGTCCTGCTGGGCCAACAGCCCGAACTGATGCAGGCGCTCATCCTCAAGGCGATGACGCTCGATGCCCTGGGAAGGCCGCTCGATGCCCTGCGCTGCACCGAGGCCGCCCTCGCGATCTATCACCGCCATGCCCGCCCTGGCGCCGACCCCCCGCTCGACCTGCTCGCACTCCATCACGGGATCATCGACAAACTGCTGTTAAAGGGTGACAAGGCACAGTAGCCAGGCCACTCGACGGTTACGGCACGGGCGCAAACTTGACGATTCGATGGTTGCCGCAGTCGGCGATGTAGACATTGCCGTCAGCATCCACGGCAATGCCGGTAGGCTGATACAGCTTTCCTGACCCGCTGCGACCCCAGATGGCCAGCGAATTCCCTTGCGGATCAAATTTCTGGATGCGGTGGTTGCCGTATTCGACCACGTAGATGTTGCCCTCGGCGTCCAGCGCAATGCCGGCCGGACTCATCAACTGTCCGGCTTCCGATCCCTGGCTGCCGATGGCTTTGAGGAACTCGCCGGTGCTGGTCAGCTTCTGGATGCGATGATTGCCCTGTTCGGCGATGTAGGCGTTTCCGGCGGTATCGATGGCGATGCCCGTGGGCGAAACGAATGCGCCGTTACCATGGCCGATCGAGCCCCAACTGCGCTGATACGCCCAGCGCGAGAAGTACTGTACCCGAGACATCATGTCATCCAACACGGCGAGCTTGCCGGCGGGATCAACGGCAACGGCGCACGGCGTGCGGAACTCGCCATGGCCGGTGCCCTCGATGGGATCACCCATGGACCCGGGGGCATGGTATCCTGACAGCAGGTAGGAATTCCGACCCAACCACCCTCGGAAGCTCCCCGTTTCGTTGAAAAGCGTGACGCGATGGTTGCCACGATCGGCCACGCAACAATAGCCATCGGATGTCAGCACAATGCCGGTCGGTCCGTTCAGCTGTCCGTCGCCCTTGCCATACGAACCCCAGGCCGCCACAAAAGCGCCATCGGTGTCGAAGGCTTGTACGCGATGGTTGCCGGTATCAGCCACGTAGAGCTGTCCTCTCCCATCAAGCGCAAGTGCCGAAGGGATATCGAACTGGCCTTCGCCGCTGCCCTGGCTACCCCACGCCTGTGCCATGGCATATGGCTCCGGCGCCCCCAGCGTGCCGCGCACGGCAATGGTGCCGAGGGCGTCGAGAAAGCCGGTCACCATGTTCCCGTGCTGATCCACCACGCAGCCGGCGATATCGAACCAGGCATTGCCGTCAACCCGGCTCAAACGCAGCGACTCTTCCGGAAGATTGGCCGGCAGGATGATGCCGTCGTAGCTGCAGATCATTTGCACGGGCTGTAACAGAGCGATCGCGGGCGTGATCGCAAAGGCGAGGCCGGACACAACCCCTTCGTCGGCCGGAAACGCCGCCGTGGACTGCACGCTAATACTGGTATCTTCCGTAACGGCGCCGGCCGGAAAGACCAACCGCACCCGGCCGTTCAACGCATTGACGGTGCCGCCATTCACCCCGATCACCGTGCCGGCTGGTGGTTTGCTGTTCACGGCTCCCCGGATGCCGTACACGCCAAACGCCGTGATCGCGCCGGTCACCGCATGCTGGGCAGTGTCCACACTGCTGTCGGCGATCTCCTCCCAGGTGTCATTCACGACCGTGACTAATCGAAGCGTGCTCTCTGCAACCCCTTCCGGCAGTTGTGTCGCGTCATAGCGAATAGTCAGTTGCACGGGTTTGGCGAAGGTCACATTGGGTGCAAAAGTAAACGCGGTGCCGCTCACTAACGCGGCGTCAACCGGGCATTCGGTGCAGGGTTCGGCGCTCACATCGATGACATTGTCGATGGCGCCCATGGGGAAGTCGAGCGTGACTTGCTCACCGGCAGTCGTCACCGTGCCGCCAAGTGGGCTGACGGCGGTGTTATTCCCGTCCCCTAACGACCCATTACTCCCCCCGCAACCTGTGAACAGGGTGAAGAGGCATAACACCACGAAGAATGTAAACGCACGCATGCCCACCGTGAAACTCCTTTACGGCAACAGTCCCTGGCTCGGGGATACCATCCCTGATGGTTGCCAATCCCTTGTTTGATAACCTATTATAGCGCAGGGCTATTGGATTACCAAGTTGGCGATGACTCGATGGGGTCACCGATCTCAACGCGGTTGGAGGAGGGGATCACGCCGTGACCGAATAGTGAAAGGCAGAAACGGGCGTTACGGTCCGGTGACTGGATGTGAGACCCAACATGTTCAGAATCGCTCTCATCGGCGCGGGCGGGCACAGTGCCGCGCATCATGCGCCTGCGCTGCGCGATTTCGCCGCCAGGCATCCCGGCGCCATCGAGCTGGCGGCGGTGATGATCAGCCCGTCTTTCT
>JAGUZN010000061.1 GCA_020060775.1 Armatimonadota bacterium | reverse complement strand
CGACGCCCAGCACACCCGGCGCGCAGCCGAGGCCCTGGGCCTTGTGCACGGCGTCGAGCACAACCCGCCGCACACCTTCCAGGTCGCGCCCGGCCCCCAGATCGCTATCGGGCAGCTTGTACTGCGTGCTGACGTTCTCGCAGCCGCCGCCCTTGAGGATCAGGTCTACCTTGATCCCTTCCTCGTCCCATTCCTCGAAGTGCATGGTGGGGAAGTCAATACCAGTGTTGTCGCCGCTGTTCTTGCCGGTCAGGCTGTCCACAGCGTTGGGACGCAGGTAGGCTTTCTCGGTGGCGATGGCGCACGCCCGGCGAATCTGGTCGGCCAGCTTGCGCGTGGAGACGCCCAGCGGGTAGTGAATGGTGAAGATGGGTGTGCCGGTGTCCTGGCAGATCGGCGTGGACTTGGCGCGAGACATCTCGACATTTTGCAGGATAGTGTCGAGTGCGCCTTCCGCCGCCGAGCCTGGCTCTTCGTCCTCGCGGGCTTTGCGCAGCGCGCGCTCCATGTCTGCGGGGAGAAGTGTGGCGGCGCGGCGGATTAACTCTACAAAAGCATCGGTTAAGTCTTGCATGGGTGTATTTTTTTCCTTCCACTCGCTGACGAAAGGGAAGGGGCACCGCGCCCGATCCCTATGCTCATCATAATCATCCTGCGCGCGAATGCCAACAGGCGGGGTGCATTCCAGATCGATACTTTTGGCGAATTGAGTTGTCTCGTTGTGTGTTTCCCCCTCCCATCCCCGGCCCTTCTCCCACGAGGGAGGAAGGGAGAAAAACGGCGGGGCCGCAACCAGACTTCCGAAGTCTGTGAAAGACTTCGGAAGTCTTTTGGGGCATGGCAGGGCAGCATCCTACGAGTTCTCGCTGATCGCTGATAGCTGGCCGCTCAGCGGTTCTGTGACTCTCGCCTCAAAACGACTTACTCTACCGCTAACTGTCTCTTTTCGAATCAGGATCACTCACGGTATAATGAGCCATCACTGAAGGATGAGCGGGGATGTTGGGGGCCAGTTTCGGCTGCCGAATAATTCGTCTGTGGGGAACAGCGACGTCCTCTCCGCCCGCAATGCTTCGAGCACGATCGGCGCCTCGCTGTACAGACGCAGCACGCACTTGAGATGGGGCATATGCGATGGAAACTGAACTGGTCCAGTATATCCGGCTCGTCCGGCGATGGCTGTGGCTGATCGTCCTGGCGGCATTTCTGGCGGGGGGCGCGGCCTATTTGCAGGCAAGCCGGCAGCTTGACCAGTACCAGGCGCAGGTGACCATCTCGGTGGGCACCTACTTTCAAGCGCCCAACCCCACCTCTGGCGAAATCTATACCGGCCAACAGCTAGCCCAAAACTATGTCATCCTGGCCAAGAGTCACTCTGTGCTGCAAGCGGCGATTGACGAGGGCAATCTGCCCATCTCCGTCGGGGCGCTCAGCGGGTCACTGTCGGCCAATGTCATCACTCAAACCACCTTCATCCAGATCTCCGCCACCCACCCCGACCCGATCCTCGTCGTGCAGATGGTGGACGAAGTCGCCAAGCAACTAATCCTCAACAGCCCCACTAACCTGACGCCCGAACAACAAGCCCAGGTGGACATGGCTAACAGCGAGATCGCGCGGCTGAACCTCCAGCTTGAGCAGTCGCGCCAGCGGCTGGCTGCGCTCGATGCGCAGCTTGCTACGGCCACCGATCCCCAGGAAATCGAGCGCCTGAACGAACAGTACAACACGGTGATCTCGCAGATCAACGAAACGTCTTCGAACATCGCCTGGTTCACGGACACCATCGCCCGGCTGCAACAGCGCACCAACGCGCTGGAAATCGTCGAGCCAGCGCGGATGACAGGCAGGGTCGCGCGCAATGAGTTTCAAACGACCGTCTTGGGGGCCATGGTAGGGGCGGCGTTGGCCTTCGGCTTGGTGCTGCTGATCGAGTACCTCGACGACACGATCCGCACAGTGGATCAGGCGACTCAGGCGTTGGGCTTGCCGACGCTGGCCGTCATCCCCCGCTTCGGCAAATCGCGCGACAGCTACCCGGAGCGGCTGATCGCCTACCGGCAGCCCGACTCGCCTGTCTCTGAAGAATACCGCACACTGCGCACCAACCTAATGTTCTCAGCCAACGGGGGCAAAGCGGTGTTCATTGTCACCAGTCCGGGGCCGGGCGATGGCAAGACGGTGACGGTGGCTAACCTGGCCGTGACAATGGCCGTTGCCGGGTGGCGCGTCCTGCTCATTGACGCCGACCTGCGCCGCCCCCGCCTGCACGACATCTTCAACGTGGATAACCGTGTCGGTCTCTCAACCCTCCTGTCGCTGGACCCTAGTGATCTGCTGGCCGCAGAAATGCCGCTGGACCGGCTGCCGCCCAATTACGCCGAGTGCATTCAAGAGACGGAAATCCCCAGCCTGAACATGATCGCCAGCGGCTACATTCCGCTGAACCCGGCGGAGGTGCTCGGCTCGGCCAATATGCAGCGGTGGTTCAAGTTCTTCCGCTCGTCGCCGGACATTGACATCATCCTGATTGACACGCCGCCCGTGCTGATCGCCGCCGACAGCGCCGTGCTCGCCTCCAATCTCGACATCCCCACCGTCATGGTGATTGAGGCCGGCAGAACACGCCCCGGCGGCGCGCTCCGCGCCAAAGAGCGGCTGGCGTCGCTGGAGATTGACATCAAGGGGCTGGTGCTCAACGCGGTCAGCCGGCGCGACGAGGGCTACGGCTACGGCTACGATTATTACTATTACTACTACAAGAAGCGCGAGTCCGCTGGACAGTCGAACGGCGGCACAGCCGCCACCCGCCGGCGCTGAGCAACCGTTTGCCCCCGGTCTTCTCTCTATATACGGGAAGGGGGGCATTTTATGGTTAAGTCCTCTCGCTGCGTGTGGAGAGAGGATTTAGGGGTGAGGTAAATCCACAGATCAGAACTTCTCAAATGGTCTCTTGTATCTATAAAAGACTCTTTGCACCGCAGAGGCGCAGAGGAAGGATAAGAGAAGAACTCTCTTAGTTCTTCTTTATGTCCTCTGCGCCTCTGTGGTGATCTCTTGCTCTTGGTATGACTACACGAAATACTCACTCCGGCCCGACCAGCACGTACTGCGCCACGACCACCCCGATCACCTGCTCGGCTCCGTCCACGCGCAGGGTGATCGGCCCGTCGAACGGGTCGGCCTGCACCACCTCGACCGCCGCCCCGACGATCAGCCCCTTG
>JAGUZN010000341.1 GCA_020060775.1 Armatimonadota bacterium | reverse complement strand
CGTGAAACTTGCCGTCCAGGAAGACGGAGAGGCCGAGCGCGCGCAGGTCGGTGATGATTGACGGCCCGGCATGCATGAGCAGTTCGAGACCGACTTTCACCCAGGGCTGCGCCGGCGCCAACCGGCGGGCCATGGCGAGCGCGGAATCGGCATCAGGGTAATCGAGCGCTACGATGAGGCGGGGGGTGTCCATGGCCGCAGTATAGCATGCGCCGACGTTGCACACAACTGCGTAGCCGTCGTTGCGGACGGCGTGAGCTGCCGGCTCGTCGCGGGCGGCGGGGGCGGTTTGATGCGCCAGGTGGGCCCGAAGTAGGGCGCACAGCAGAGGGCGACGATGAGCGACAGGCGCAACGCGTCGCGCCACAGCACATCGGCCCAGGAGCGGGTGGCCAGGAACAGCGTCCAGCCAAAGAGGAGCGGCAGAGCAATGAGCGCGGCGAGCCACCCGTGCGGGGTCAGACGGTAGACCAGGGCATTGATGCCCTGACCACCGAGCCAGAGGACGGCGATCCAGGCAAGCATGGTGGAGTCAAATCCGGTGAAACGCTGCCAGAGCATCAAGGGGGCCACCAGGGCGGCGGCGTAGATGAGCAGATAGGCGGCAGACCACATGATCGTTTCGATGAGTTGCGGCATCAGCTGGTAGCCGGCAGGGTACTGGTTGACGAGGTCGACGATATCCTCGTCCTGCGCCAGCAGCACCGTGGCGGTGCACAGCAGTGCCACCACGAGCAATCCAAGCATCCAGCATCGTCTTGACAGCGCCATGATTGTCCTCGTGGGGGAAGTTGCATGCTGTGGGAGAGGCATGATCTGCGGCAGGGATGGGCGCCGGGATCGCGACTGGCCCCGGCGCCCAGATATTGATTACTTCTCTTCAAGGGGATCGAGCGTGAGCGTGGTGGCGTACTTGCCGCGCTGCACGCGCAGCAACACGCCATATTTGGACGCAACCATCTCCTTGCCCAGGACGTTCCAGAAATCTTCCTCGCTGTTGACATCGGTCTGGCCCACGCGGAGAATCACATCACCCGCGGCGATCCCGGTCTCCTGGGCAGGGCTCATCTGCTGTACATTCAGCACTACCACGCCATGGGAGATCGGTAGTCGGTACTGCCCGGCCAACTCGGGGGTGACGGTGGCGACCTTCATGCCGACATTGCGTTCCAGTTCGGTCGGGGTGGCACGAGCCACCGTTTCCGCCGCCCCAACGTTCACCGGGATCTGCAGCTCTTTCTTGTCACGCACGACGGTGAGGGTGATGCGCGTGCCCGGCTTGGTCTGTTCGACCAGACGCACGAATTGGTCGGCGTCGGTGATCGGCGTGTCGTTGAAGCGGATGATGATGTCTTCCGCTTTGATGCCGGCCTTATCGGCCGCCTGGCCGGGCAGTACGTGATCGACGAACACGCCGCCCTCGGGCACGCCGAACTGTTCGCGAATCGCGGGGTCGGGATTCTTAATGGACACGCCCAGGCGACCACGCTCGAACGCTTGTCCGGAGGCGAGCGTATCGATAATGCGCTTGGTGTATTCATTGATCGGGATGGCGAAGCCGATGCCCACGCTGCCGGCGCTCTCGCCGGGGCTGAGAATCATGAAGTTGATGCCAACCACTTCGCCGCGAATATTCACCAGCGGGCCGCCGCTGTTGCCGGGATTGATGGAGGCGTCAGTCTGTAACAGGTCGCGGTAGGTGTACTCGCCACTGGGATTCGTCAACTGCGGCCGTTTGGCGCTGATGATGCCGACGGTCATGGTGGAGGGCAGGCGGAAGGGCGAACCGAAGGCGATGGCCCAGTCGCCCACCTGCACCTGTTCAGCATCGCCCAACTGCACGGCGGGGTAGACGCCTTGTTCCAAAATACGCACGACCGCCAGGTCCGTGCGCGGGTCGGTTTGCACGACCTCGGCGTCAAGGGTCTTCTCGGAACCGCTCAACTGCACGGTGACCTTGGTGGCATCCTGCACCACGTGGGAGTTGGTGAGCACGATGCCCTCGGGACGGATGATGACGCCGGAACCGGCAGCCTGCCGTATGCTGGTGCGCGGGCGCCGGCCGAAGAAGAAGTCAAAGGGGTCGAGCGGTTGCTCGACTTCAACACGCGAGGTGATGGAGACCACGGCCGGCATCACCTGGTCGTGGATATTGCGGAAGCCCTGCTGGGTGGCCTGCAGCGCCGCGAGCGCATCGCGATTGGCGGCTTGCGCCATGGCGGCGGTGGGGAGCAGCAGCACGAGGGTGAGTACGAACACGACATTCCGATACAATTTACCAAATTCGGGCATGGTCAACCTTCCTTCAGTAGAGAATTGGGAGGGGCATTCTGTGCGGCGGTGATGGCGTATCAGCACCCGCGAGGAGCCCGCTCCAATCGTTTCCGGCACCCTATATACCCGTCATGCGCTGTGCTAAAACGGGCACTGGTCACTCGCTTCGCACAGCGGATTTACTAAGGGTACGCATCAGTAAGTGGTAGCGCACCAGGGTGAGGATGATATCGAAATACATGCGGTAGCGGGCGATGGTGCCGCGCAGCAGCCCGAGCTTTTCCTCTTTCATGGTGTGGGTCGCCCCGGGCAGCGCCACCTGGGTGATGGCGAGTTTGCAGGCGCGGGCATAGGTAGTGATGGCAATCTCTACGCCGGAGCGGCTGCCCTCGACGAGCGGCACGGAGAGGAAGAATTCTCGGGCGAGGCAGCGTTGCCCGGAGATATTCGGACTGATCCACTGCGCCAGGTCGGTGGCGGCGCGTCCGCCATGGAACACGCCGATGGTCATCTCGGCACGCTGCGTGAGCATGGGCCGGATGAGCGCATCCACATACTCGGGGGTCATGCCGCGCAGGTCGGCATCGAGGAAGAGCAGGATATCGCCGCGGGCATTCACCGCTCC
The DNA here is from genome assembly GCA_020060775.1 of Armatimonadota bacterium. Taxonomy (GTDB): domain Bacteria; phylum Armatimonadota; class Hebobacteria; order CAIYQO01; family CAIYQO01; genus JAGUZN01. The sequence continues at coordinate 10,668 of JAGUZN010000341.1, read as the reverse complement.
GCGACGCAGGGCCGTGCCCTTGCCGACGTTTTCGGGCAGGCGCAGCACGCGCACGCCCTGGGCTTCGGCCACTGCCGCGGTATTATCGGTGGAGCCGTCATCGACCACCAGAATATCCTGCGACAGGGTGGCGGCTTTGACGACGTCAATGACGTATGCAATGCGAGTTGCTTCGTTGTATGCGGGGATAATGACCGTGACGTTGTTCAATGTCAAGCTCCTTTGTCCGGCAGTCGCATGACCAATCCGGTTGCCTCGGCGAGCAGGACGCCCTCGGCATTGCGGGCTTCGGCGGCCATTTCGAAGGCGCGCCCGCCGCGCCGTTCGGCGGTAATCCACCCGCGCACCGTGATGCGGCGTCCGACGGGCGCCGGCTGGCGATAGCGAATCTCGATCCGCGCCGTCGCTGCCGGACCGACTTTTTTCCACACATAGCGAGCCATCACCTCATCGAGGAGAGTCGCCATAATGCCGCCGTGCAGGATACCCTGGTATCCCTGGTAGACGGCATCGGGAGTAAAGTGGGTGATGCAGGCGCCGTTGTCGTCGTGAAAGGTGAGCTTGAGTCCGCCCGGGTTCTTCCGGCCGCACGCGAAACATTGCTCATCGGCGGTAAAGTCCATCACGTTCTCCCGTTTCTCTGCCCAGGCGCTCCATCTCGCCTATTATACTGGGAAATGGCGAAAAGGGTAACCGGTGGGGATGGATGATCAGGATTGCTGATCGACCGTCGCCGTTATCGCCTGCCGGCTACTCGGTGAGTGCCAGCGGGTTTTGTATGCTCATAGCCTCACGGGTGGTGCGCGAGAGTTGCGGCATCACATAGCCCGGTGTGCGCCAATCCGGCCCCAGCGCCTGCAGGACACGATGCTCCAGGATATCGACGAGGTCGGCATCGAAGTGGGTGCCGGCCTGCGCGCGGATGATCTCCATGGCCTGGTCGTGCGTCATGCCTTTGCGGTAGGCGCGATCAGCGGTCAAGGCGTCATAGGCGTCGGAGATGTAGAGGATGCGCGAGAGGAAGGGGATCGTTTCACCTTTCAAGCCATCCGGATAGCCGGTGCCATCCCAGCGTTCGTGGTGCGAGCGCACCACTTTGGCCACATAGCCGAGGTCGATGATCTGGCCGACGATTTCCGCGCCGATCACCGGGTGCTGCTTCATGATTTCCCACTCATTGGCACTCAGTTGGCCAGGCTTGAGCAACACGCTTTCGGGGATGCCGATTTTACCCACGTCATGCGTGACCCCGGCGAGCCGGAGGACGAAGACATCGGTGTCGCTCATGTCGAGCACCTGCGTAAAGCAGACGGCGAGTTGCGCCACTTGCTGCGAATGGCCTGCGGTGTAGGGGTCTTTGGCTTCGATGGCCGCCGTGAGCGCCTGGACGGTTTGGAACAGGAGGTCTTCAGTCTGCTGCTCGCGCAGTTGTGATTCCAGGCGGACACGTTCCAGGTTGCGTTCGATAATGAACGGGAGTTCACGAATGCTGAAGGGCTTAATGATGAAATCCTGCGCGCCCAGGCGCATGGCTTTTTGCGTCAGGTGCACGGTGGCATGTCCGGTGAGCACCACGACGGGGAGCATGGGATAGCGTGCGCGGACCACCTCCATGAGGGAGAAGCCGTCTGAGTCCGGCATCACGAGGTCACAGAAGAGGACGTGGTACTGGTGCTGTCCGAGCAGGTGGAGGGCCTCATTGACCGAGCGCGCCCCGTCGGCGGCATAGCCGACCCAGCTCATCGCTTCGAGGAGCGGTTCCCGCACAATGTCTTCATCGTCCACCACCAGAATTCGAACAGGCTCGGGGTCCGTGATCGTCATCCGTTCACCTCACTCCACCTCGCTGGTTAATGCGGACGATTGCTGTACGCCCTGACCAGCACTTGATGGATCTCCTGGATATCCGCAGGTTTCCGCAGCAGCCCGGCTATCGTGGCGGGGTAGATCGGTGTTGCGGTCCCCCACCCCGTCATGAGTACAACCGGCAATCCCGGATGCTCGCATGTCAGCCGCTCGGCCAACTCCACGCCGGTGGCGTCAGCCAACTGGTAGTCCGTAATCGCCAGATCGTACGGACGTGTCTCGCGCAGCGCCGCTCTTCCGCAGCGGTAGGCGTATACCGTATGTCCGTACATGCGCAGCAGTTCGGCAAACGATTCGAGCACCAGGGGATCGTCATCAATCAGCAGAACGCGCAGCGGGAGCACGCGTCCCGCTGAATACGTCTCTCGAACTCTCGGGCGATCGAGCATGCGCATACCCCCCATGTCCATCGCATGAGATATGCCGTCCCGTGATGTCATGAGCGCAGCGAGAGACGGTCTAACCGCGGAGCAACGCCGGGTTCTCCCGGGCGTTGTGTGGTAGGCGCTGCACAATACAGCGTCTATCTGCTGTGATATTCCTCAGAATCCGTGGGATTCATCATGCCTGTAGCAAAATTCTCGGCAAGAAAGCCTGACTTATTTAGAATACAGCGTGCGACCCCTTGTGTTGTGCCCTTGACATCACGATACACGCCTGCCCGAACCATGGTACATTGGTCCGGGCAGGAAGTAGGCATATGGGTACTCACGGTGCTGGACTACAACAGCGGCAGGTATTCGTTGATCTCGAAATCGCTCACATGGATGCGATAGCGATCCCATTCCAGCCGTTTGTTGGCGATGAACTCGTTGAACACATGATCGCCGAGTGCGTCGCGCACCAGGTCGGAGGATTCGCAGCGCTCGATCGCCTGGATGAGGCTGCCGGGCAGCATTTCAATGCCCAGGCGATCGCGTTCATGCTGGCTCAGTTCAAAGAGGTCCATCTCCAGCGGGGCAGGACACTCGAGTTTTTCCTCGATGCCGCGCAAGCCGGCGGCGAGCATGACGGCGAACGCGAGGTAGGGATTGCAGGCCGGGTCGGGGCTGCGCAGTTCGATGCGTGTCGCCTGTTCCTTGCCGGGTTTGTACATGGGGATGCGCACCAGATTGGAGCGGTTGCGCTGTGCCCACGAGACATAGACGGGCGCTTCGTAGCCGGGCACCAGCCGCTTATAGGAATTCACCCACTGGTTGGTGACCGCAGTGAACTCCGGCACGTATTTGAGGATGCCGGCGATATAGTGGCGGCAGACATCGCTCATGAAGTACTCGCCGTCGGGATCAAAGAAGGCATTGTGCTCCCCGCGGAAGAGGGACTGGTGGACGTGCATGCCGGACCCGTTTTCGCCGGCCAGTGGCTTGGGCATGAAGGTGGCGTATACCCCGCTCATATAGGCGACTTCCTTCACGGCAAGACGGTAGGTCATCAGGGTGTCCGCCATGGTGAGGGCGTCGGCGTAGCGCAGGTCGATTTCGTGCTGGCTGGGGGCGACTTCATGGTGGCTGAATTCGACATAGATGCCCATCGCTTCGAGTGCGAGCACCGTTTCACGGCGCAGGTCGATGGCTTCATCGCGGGGGATGAGGTCGAAGTAGCCGCCTTGATCGAGGGGTTCGGGATCCTGCGGGCTGCGGAAGTAAAAGTATTCGGCTTCCGGCCCGACGTTCATGGTGAAACCCATCGCCTCGGCGCGTTGGAGCATGCGCTTCAACACCTGCCGGGGATCGCCCTGGTAGGGTTGGCGATCGGGAGTGACGATATCGCAGAACATGCGCGCCACCGCGCGTTCGCGCGGACGCCAGGGCAGCACGGTGAAGGTGCTGGGATCGGCAATGGCGACCATATCGCTTTCGTCGATGCGCGTGAAGCCTTTAATGGACGAGCCGTCAAAGCCGATGCCTTCGTCCATGGCTTTGTCCAGTTCTTCCACCGGCACGCTGAAGCTCTTCAGGAAGCCGAGGATATCTGTGAACCATAACTTGACGAACTTGACGTCATTGTCCGTTATCTGTTTCCAGACCGTTTCACGCGTTGTCGACATGCGATCTTCCTCCCTAGCTCACGGCGGCGGGCGCAGCCGTGATTATGGCATGATCCTACAATACCGGCAGATTGTTACCAATAGATTACACACCGGCGTTCAGGACGCGCAGTACCGGTCGACCACTTCGCACTGGTAGTGTGTGAGTGACTCAACCTCGGCGGCGGTGAGCATTTGTTGATGCAGCGCCACCAGTGCCCCGGCCAATTGCTGCTGTTCCTGCGGGGAGAGATAGGCATCAGCCAGCGGCAGCAGCACCTCATTTTCCCGGCGTATATGCTGGCGTGCGAGGCGGATATACCCATTCACGGCGTCGAAATACGCGGCGGGGTCGGCGGCGGCGATGGCGGCCGTGATATCGGCGATCACGACGCGCATGCGCTGGTGGTCTTCCAGGATTTCGTCGAGCATCAGCAGGCTCTGGGGATCGTGGCGCAGGATGGCCGGGAACAGCACACGCTCTTCTTTGGCATGATGCAGGGCATCAGCGAAGCGCATGAAGAAATTCACCACGCCGGGCATGTCCTGCGCGGAATACGGACGCCCGTCCACATAGCGGGCGAGCATTTCCTCCAGCACACCGATCATCGCTGAGATGGTCGCGTGTTCGCGGCGGATCACATCAGTAGCTTCAGGCATGGGCACATCCCCGGGTCAACATTCACTTCCGGCCCTATTGTACCCGATTGTCGCCAGTTGTCCATCCCCCCTGTTCGGGCCGCGCAGCCTGTCGACATTGTCGTCATGCCGTGTGGATCGAGATGGACATCGGCGCAACCCCCTGCGGTGCATCCTGGAGCGAACCGGGTATGCCGATGCGGGCAATCCCTTCACGCAAAGGAGGCATCGGATGAGACGATTGTACATCGTTACGCTGGGATTGGCGCTCATGGCGGCCGCGCTATTTGTGCATGCTGAGCTCCAGGCGCAGACGACTACCTGCCCCCCGGCGGCGGATACGGCCCCGGAGACGCGCGCTGTTCCCATTACCTCACGCACGCGGGTGGAAGACAGCCGCGTAGTCGGCGAGGTGGTGGCGGGCGAGACGGTGGTGCTGACCCTGCGCGACAACACCGGCGGATTGTCGGTGGGGCAGCGCGCGGATATCATCGCGCGCCGGCTGACCAACCTGCTGAACCAGGGGTATACCTGGCGCGATATCCGGGTGGACCGCGTGAATAATCAGCAGGCCTTGCTCATGGGGCCCAACCTGCTGGCGACCGTGACGCCCGAGGAGGCCCGTCTGGCAGGCATGTCGTCATCGCGTCTCGCTTCCACCTGGCAGGACATTGCGCAAAATGCCCTGCAGCAGGTGGAGGTGCAGGCGGTCGCCGGCACTGAGGAGCAGCTCGGGGCTACCCCCGCGGCGACGGCCTGGCCGGCCTGGACGAATCCGGAGACGAAAATCGTGCCCATTATCAGCCTGGGGACGCCAGGCGTGCGCCTGGGCTTTGCCCAGGTCACCGGACCGGAGGAGCGTGTAGACCCCGTGCGTTCGGTGGTGCAGTTTGACCTGGTGTTTGAGCGCGCAGCGCGCGTGCGCGTATTCGTGCCGTCGACGACGTTAACCGGGTTGAACCGCGTGCAGGGCGTGGCGGTGACGGCGCTGCTGCAATACGGCCTGTTTGAGTTCTAAAGGAGGGGAGCATGAGACGAACACGACGTTGGGGCATCATCGCCCTGATCACGGCCATGCTGATGCTGGGCGGCCTGGTGGGCAGCGCTTTTCTGCGCCCGGCACATGCTCTGGATCTGGGCGATGTGCTGAGAGTGGGCGGCATTATCCTGGTGGTGAGCGCCTTCGGCAACCAGATCAACTCGTTCATTAACAGTGCGCTGGGGCAGCGTGAGGCGGCCACCGTTGGTGCGACGAAAGTGGTGCCGATCTTTTCGGTGGGACGCGGGGCCTATGTCGGCGCCGCACAGGTCATGGGGTTGCCGGCCAGCGTGCAGCGCACACAGGGCGTTGCCGCGATCGAGTTGACGGTGGGCGACCTGGAGGGGTCCGGGCTGATTCCGGTCACCACGCGTCGACCGGGCCGGGTGCTCGACCGCGTATCGGCCGTGGGCATCTCGGCGATCATCGACTTCCGCATCTGATGCCGGCACCCGTGTGCGTGGGGCGACGGACACGTGCCATCGCCCCACAAGCGTGCTGGGCGTGACGCTGATCACCGATCGGTCAGCGACAGGTTATACTTGTTGGCCACGGCCGGCGCCTCTTTCGCGGCATCGCTGTTGGGAAACTCGCGCTGCAGCAGGAGCAGCGTGCGGGTGGCGGCATCGCGGTCGCCGGTCAGCGCGCTGCACTCGGCCATGTGCAACAGCGAGCGGGAGTACCATGGTTCATAAGCGTACACGGAGACGGCGGCGAATTCCTTGATGGCCTCATCGTACTTCTTCTCGCGGAAGAAACTTTCCGCCAGGTAGAACTGCGCCTCGGGAGCGACGTTCTTTGCTCGCTCGGCCAGCGTACTATTGGCACTCTGCGCGAACTCGCCACACCGCGCCAGGGCATTCTGCAGGTCATTGCGCGCGGTGGCGTATTGGGTGGCCTGGTAGGCGGCGCGGCCCGCCCCGAGCGCTGCATCGAGCACGAGCGGCTGGGTGGCATGGCGGGCGATGTACTGGAGGAACGACTCGCGCGCCGGGCCGAATTGTCCCAGCTTTTCCTGGGCCTGCGCGCGCCAGAAGAGGCTGTCAGCGGCATATTCGCTGGTGGGGTAATTAACGACTACTTTGCCGAAGGCATCCGCCGCCACGGTGTACTGATCCGCGTAGAACGAGCACACGGCGAGTTTGTAGGCGATGAGCGGGGCCAAGCTGTTGTTCGCACCGACCATCTCCAGCGCGCGATTGAACATGCGTGCGGCCTCGGCATATTCCTTGGCTTCCAGTTTGGCTTCGCCCACGCGGTAGAGGCTGTCGGCGGCGAGCGTACTATCGGGATAATGCTCGGACAGCAGGGCGAACTGTGCATTGGCTTCATCAACCTTGCCCTGATCCTTATACGCCCAGGCAATGCCGTAGGCGGCCTGGTCGGCCCACTTGTGACCGGCCGGCACGTTCTTGAATGCCTCGATGGCTGCCGCGTAATCTTTCATCTCGGCGAGGTTCACCCCGAGGCGGAAGAAGGCCTGCGGCACCAGTTCGCGGTCATCAGGGTAGTCAACGATGAGTTGGCGGTAGGCAACAATCGCCTGCTCGCGATCCTTGCGCACTTCATTCATCCACGCCACACCCATGAGCGCGTTGGGCACCAGCGGCGACCCGGGATACTCTTTCACGACTTTCTGATAGGTGGCTGCTGCTTCCGCCGGCTGTTTGGCGCCGGCAAAGGCCTCGGCCAGATACATCAACGCTTCTGCCTGCTCTTTCTCCCCCATGGGCAGTTTCAGCAACGCTTGCGCCGTGGCGCGCGCCTCGGCAAAGCGCTGGGTATCCAGATAAGCCTGGGTGAGGCCGCGTTGGGCGAACACATTGAGTTCGGATGACACATTGGCCGCCAACACTTTCTTGTAATGGGCGATGGCCAGGTCGGGTTTTCCGAGTTTCTGCTGGCCGGCACCCGCCAGATAGTTGGCCTGTGCGGCGAGTTCTCCGGTGGGCGACCCTTCGAGCACCGTCGTGGCGGCCGCAAGCGCCCCGTTGTATTTACCGGCCAGGAACTCCTCGCGGGCCAGCCGCAACGCGACGTTCCAGGATGCCGCGCCCTCCGGCAGTGATCCGGCGACCCCGCGCAATTGCTCGGGCGACATGCGCACGGTCAAGCGCGCAATGCCGGCCTGCGCCTCGTTGGCTTCCCGCGAAGCCGGCCATTTATCGACGATGACCTTGAACGCGGCGATGGCTTTGGCAGCCGCCGCATTCTCACCCAACCCCGCCAGATCTTCATAGCAGAATGCCTGGAAGAGGGCGGCGCGCGGCGCCAACGCGGGTTGGTCGCCGGGGTCGGTGAGGAAACGATCAAAGGCGGCCGCGGCCTGGGTGAAGGCCTGCGGCGTTTTGGACTGGGTGGCCTGCTGATACCAGCTATTGCCCAGCCAGTACAGCGCCTCGGGGGCGAGCGTAGCAAATTTGCTGCCGGCTACCCGCGCATACTCGACACCGGCTTCCTCGTACTTCCCGGCGTTATACAGCGCATGGGCCATTTGCAGGCGCACTTTCGCAGCCTGCTGGCTGGACGCATCGAGCTGTTCCAGCGCTTTGGCGTAGGTGGCATACGACTTGTCGTACTGTTTCAGATGCGAGTAGGCATAGGCGAGGGCGAGCGTGGCCTGCTCTTTGGCCCGGGGGGTGGCGCCGGTGCTTTCGAGCACGGCGGTGAAGGTTTCGATGGCTTTGCGGTAATCATTCTCTTGCCCGGGGCCTTCGGCGGCCGCGCGCGCGCGGCCGGCATAGGCGAAGCCAAGCGCGAGTTGCGACTCGCCGGCGAGTTCGGAATCCTTATACTGCGTGAGCACGCGCTCCAGCGGCGGAATCGCGGCGGCAAAGCGTTCTTTGCGGAGTTCGATCATGCCGATGGAGTAAAATGCCCAGGAGGCCAGTTTATGGGAGGGGGCGATCTCCGTCACGCGCCGATATTCATCCAGCGCCTCATCATCCCGGTTGAGTTGATACAGGCTCTCCGCCTTCCAATACTGCGCGCGAGCCACCAGGTCGGGATCATTGGCCAGCTTCAGGCAGAAGCCGTACGAGCGGATTGCGCGCTCGTAGTCCTTCATGGCCACAAAGCTTTCGGCCATCTCGAAGTGCGCCTCGGCGCGCACGAGAGCATACTCCGGCGTAGTGGCCGTGCTCACCAGCGTTCCCAGCATCTGCACGGCCTTGTCGTACTGTTGCTGACGCCGATAGCAGCGTCCCAGCATCAACTGGGCATGAGGCACATTGGGGTCGGTGGCGTACTTGTTGATAAACTCTTGCAGCGAGCCGATCGCCTGCTGATCCAGCCGCATGTCGAACAGTTGCTTTGCAGCGGCAAAGGCCTTGCCTGCCGGCGTCACGGGGGCCGCCTGGCCAGCCAGCATGGCCGTGGCCAGCAGCAAACTCAACGGGAGTGCGCGCATGATGGATGTCCGCATCGTTTCCTCCACAAATAGTGCTGTTCCACCGGAAGCCGGATCTCACTGCAAGCCGGAGATCGCCCCAAGGCAGGGCAAAGCTGCAGGAATGCGCAGGGTCGCCCAGCGGAACACAAATGCAGGGTTTTCCGTGGTATTGTACCACGGGAGCGGCAAGAAGTAACCTGTTTGTCGTGGATGCGGCGATTTCGCGTAGAGCGAAGGATTGCGCGCGGGAGGGAGCATGGGCCTGCACATCAACCCACACTGGACGCGTTTTGCCGCGTTTGTGATCGTGTTGGTGGCCGTCACCGTCATGCTGTTCCTGCTCGCCCCGCTCCTGGTGTCCGTGTTGCAGGTGTTCGGGTTGGCCTTCCTGCTGTCGCTGGCGCTCGACCCGCTGGTCAAGTGGCAGGTACGGCACGGCATTCCCCGGTGGGCGGCGACGATTGAGCTGCTGCTGTTGTTTATCCTGTTGATCAGCCTGCTGGCGTACTTTCTCGTTCCGCCCGTGGTGGATCAGTTGCAGGCATTCATCGCCGCTCTGCCCGATCTGTTCGCCTTGCTGAGTACCCAGTTAAACCAGTTGCTCACACGCTTCCCGGCCGTCGAAGCGGCACTCAACCTGCAGGAACTGACGGCATCCATCGTGGCGAGCGCCAGCACCTGGGCGGCTGCGGCGCGCAGCGTGTTTACCACCACTGTCGGCTTTGTGACGGGGGCGGTGCTGGTGTTCATCATTACTCTGTACACGCTGCTCAATCCCTGGCCACTGCTGTACGGCATCCGCGGCCTGTTCCCGAGCGAGTGGTGGTCCACGGTCGATCGGCTGGCCATCGCAATCGGCACCGGCATTCGCGGCTGGGTGATCGGCACGCTGGTGCTGGTGGCGATCATCGGCGTGCTCGACTATGTTGCGCTGCTGCTCATCAATCTCTTTTACGGCCCGGATATCCCCTTTGTGCTCTTTTTCGCCATCTTCGGCGGTCTGATGGAAGTCATTCCCGTCGTTGGCCCCATTATTGCCGCCATTCTCCCCGCATTGGTCGGCTTCGCCATCGATCCGGTTCTCGGCCTGCTGGTGTTGGGCGCGTTTTTCATCGTGCAGCAGTTGGAAAATAACTTCATCGTGCCCTGGGTCATGCACAAGGCGGTCCACCTGCACCCCGTCAGCCTCATCTTCGCGCTGGTTGTCCTCTCCGGCATCCTCGGCGTGTTCGGCGCGGTTATCGCCGTGCCGGTGGCGCTGACCATCAAAGTGCTGTACGACGAATGGTACTATCCACTCGTGCACCACGACCACCACCCCGAATCGCCCCCGCAACTCGAGCGTGAGCGCCACGAGGCTGAGGGGGACTGATTCCGACATCTGTCCGCTTTCGTCACGTGACGGACACAGGCGTACGCGCCGATGCGGGTATGCCAATGGTGGAGCACCTGAAGCCGCACGAAAGAAGGTTGACTGATGACGCATTGTCCAGCCTGTGGTGCGAATAATCCTGAAGGCGCACGTTACTGCACGCAATGTGGTTCCTCGCTCATGCGACGAGGGAAGACACCCGAGCAGCCGCCGTTGCCGATCTTCCCCATCGGGTCGCCGCCGCTGGCGCCGCAACCTGCCGGGGGTGGGACGATGCCGCGCGCGGTGCCGGCCACCGGGCAGCCGCTCTCCTTTGTGCAGGTGGCCATCACCGT
>JAGUZN010000202.1 GCA_020060775.1 Armatimonadota bacterium | reverse complement strand
CCACGCCACCGCCCGGCGCAGCATGGGCGAGGATTTTCGTCCGGTGCTGGTGCTGCAGCTTACCCACTCCGGCCGCTACAGCAAGCCGGAGGGCGTCCCCGCGCCGCGCATCGCCCACCACTCCCCCATCGACAGCGCCTCACACGTCACTCCGGAAACGCCGCTGCTCACCGACGCCTACCTCGATGATCTCATCGCGGCCTTCGTGCAGGCCGCGCGCCTCGCGCGCGAAGCGGGCATCGACGCGGTGGATATCAAAGCCTGTCACCGCTATCTGCTGTCGGAGTTGCTCGCCTCCTTCACCCGTGAGCACTCCCGCTACGGCGGCAGCTTCGAAAACCGCACGCGCCTGCTGCGCGAGGTGGTGCGCGCCATCCGGCGGGAACTGCCCGATCTGACCGTCACCTCACGGCTGAACATCTACGATGCGCTGCCCGCGCCCTACGGCTGGGGCATGGCGAGCGATGGTTCGATGACCCCCGACCTGACCGAGCCGCTGCGCCTCATCGGCGAACTGCGCGATCTCGGCTACCCGGGGATCAATACTACCATCGGCAATCCCTATTACAACCCATACTTCGGACGTCCGGCCGATCTGCCCATTAAAGGTGCATCCGTGCCCGATGAGCACCCGCTCACCTCCTTCCATCGCTTCATCCATCTCACGCGCGCGGTACAGGAGGCGTATCCGGATCTCAACATCATCGGCTCCGGGTATGCGTGGATTCGCCAGTTCTTCCCGCAGGTGGCCGCCGCGGTGCTCGAACGCAAGTGGGCGACGATGATCGGCCTCGGGCGCGGCGCATTCGCCTACCCCGACTTTGCGCGCGATATCCTGCAGCAGGGCGCGATGGACCCCAAGAAGGTGTGCGCGACCTGCTCGATGTGTACGCAGATCATGCGCGATGGCGGCTGCACCGGCTGCGTGGTGCGCGATGCCGAGGTCTACGGCCCCATCTATCGCGAGGGACGGCGGCAGAACGTCACCGCATAGTTCAATATGGCGGAGGAATGCATCGCTCGGTTTGTTCCGGGTGCTTTTCCCCTGCCTGGCTGTATGATAGAATACGAGATGCCGGAGTCCGGCATCCAGGTCCAGCCGGCGATGCTGGGCCCGTGGAGAGTAGTGCATGACTGGAACCGTATCAGGGCAACAACCGCCCGCGCAAGCGCCGATACGCATACGACCGCGCCGGCGAAAAATCCACTGGCGCCGTGTTGTGCTCAGCGTATCCATCCTCTTCATCCTTGGCCTGACCGCTGTGATGGGCTATACCGGCATGACGCCAGGCGATCTCGTGAAGGTCGTTGGCCTCGGCGCCGGATGGGTGCAGAGTCGTATCAACCCCTCCCCGCCCTTTCACGGGCGCCGGGAGGTCAATATCCTCGTGCTCGGTGCAGATGTCTCCTTCAACGGCACCGGCGCCGCACGCACCGATACCATCAAAATTATCCATGTCGATCTCAAGACCCCGCGCATGTCCATCCTGTCCATCCCGCGCGACACCTGGGTAGCTATTCCCGGCCATGGCCACGACCGCATCAACAGCGCGTACATGCTCGGTGGCAAGGAAGAGACGGATCGGCTGGCGCTGGCCAAAACGGTTGTTTCCGACCTCATCAGCGAAATCAGCGGCCGGCCGTTCAATATCCACCATTACGTCCGCATACAAACCGGCGGCTTCATCCACATCGTCGATGCGCTCGGCGGCGTGGAGATCGATGTGGAAAAACAGATGGACTACGAAGATCCGTCGCAGGAGTTATACATCCATCTCAAACCCGGACGCCAGCGCCTGATGGGCGAAGACGCCATGGGCTATGTGCGCTTCCGCCACGATGCCGAGGGTGATTATGGACGCATACGCCGGCAGGACCTGTTCATCCACGCCACCGTGGCGCAGATGAAGGACCCCCGGATGCGCTCGCGCCTCCCCCGCCTCATTGGTCCCATGATGAAGATGATGGTGACGGATATCGACCAGCAGGATGTCTGGGCATTGAAGCGCATCATCGAGAAAGTGGGCATCGCGGGCATTCACACCATGCAGTTGCCCACCGTGCCCTGCTACAAAGGGCGCGCCTCGGTCGTGGAAGTGCAGGACCAGCAAGCCGCCGCCCAGGTCATCGGCGACCTGCTGAATGGGCCGCGCCCCACCGTGCTGGTGCTCAACGGCGCACGCCGCGGACGCCTGGCCGGCCAGGTCTCCGAACTGCTTGACCCGCAGGACTACAACGTGCTCCCGCCGGCCAACACCGCCGAGGTGGTGCAGGAGTCAGCCATCTATACGAAAGATGCTTACCGCGATGCGGCGGAGGAATTGGCGGCGCAACTCGGCGTCTCCACCATCGAGACCGGGTTGCCCGCACCGCAGGCTGACCTGCAGCGCTCGACCCCGCCCACCGCCGCCATCACCGTGGTGCTGGCCCCCGGCTATGAGCCGCCCGCACACGGCGAAGAGCACGCGGAAGTCATCCATACGATCGAGTAGCTCGCTGCAGAGGAAGGCATACTCCACGCGTGCGACGGGTATACTCGAGCGAGATCATACGCATATGCCGAACACAGTTCGGCAGTATAAACATGGAAGGTGTACGGTTTGGATTCTTTTGAAAAACTGCGCATGGTCGTCAAAGCGCTGGCCTCGAAAAAGGGTCAGGATATCACGGCGCTCGATCTTCGCGAGGTCAGCATTATCGCCGACTTCTTCGTCATCGCCACCGGCTCGTCGTCGCTGAATATTCGCGCGCTGGTGGACGCGGTCGACGAAGCCGCCGGCAACGCCGGCATCCGCGACACCCGCATCGAGGGCGCCAATGCCGCCGACTGGGTGTTGCTCGACATCGGCGATGTGGTGGTGCACATCTTCGACGCCGAACACCGCGACTTCTACCAGCTCGAACGCCTGTGGACGCATGCCCCACGCGTGACCATTCCCCCGGAGTGGCTGACATGAATCAACCCGACGCCTCACGAACGCCCGATCAAGCACTCGACCGCCTGCTGGCGGAAACCCACCTGCGTGTGCGGCAGGAGCGTTACGACGAGGCGGCGGCGAAGCTGGCGGAAGCCAGGCAACTCGCCCCGGAACACCCCGCCGTGCTCGAGATGGACGGCGATCTCGCTTTTGCCCGCGGGCGCTTCCGGCAGGCCGAACAACTCTATCACCAGGCGTTCCAGGCTGACCCCGGCAACGCCAAACTCGAAGAGAAGTACGCCACCGCCCTGCTCAAGGTCCACCAGCCCGACTACATGACCCACGTCGGGCCCGCTGACGATTCCTGGTGGTACTTCCCGGTGGTGCGCACGCCCTGGGTCTCGGGACTCATCTCCGCCATCCTCCCCGGCCTTGGCCAGTGGTACAACGGCGACCTGCTGAAAGGCGCTATCGTCTTCATGGTCTGGCTCTTCGGTGCCTTCAGCCACCTCTACCCCATCGTGGCTCCGCTGATCAAAGCGGCGAAAGACACCGGTACGGCCTTCGCTATGGGCGATATCGTGCAGGGGTTGTTCACTGGCCGCGCGATCCTGGGCACCATCATTCTCGCCGCCGTCTGGGGCTATGCCCTCGTCGATGCCCTCATTATCGCGCAGCGCTCGAAAGAATATGCCTGACCGGGCGCACCCCCGCGTGCGTATCGTGACGGTAAACTGTTCGCCCTCCACGTTTCCGCAAACGCCGCATCATGGTATACTCTTCCCTGCCGACACCCCTGCCTGTCACGCCTGCGAAGCTGAACGGACAGAGACTTCGCGCACAACTTCTCATGCCGGAAGGAGTCATCTCCGTCGATGTCACTGCTGCAAGCCATTATCACGGGTCTGGTCCAGGGACTGACCGAATTCCTGCCCGTGAGCAGTTCCGCCCACCTCGTCTTTGCCGATCACTTCCTGCATACGCGCCTCAGTGAAGGCGAAACGGTCTCCTTTGGCGTGTTGCTCCATCTGGGCACGCTGCTGGCGGTGCTCATCTACTTCCGCCGGGATATCCGCGACCTGCTGGTGGGCGGGGTGCACCTCGTGCGCAACCCGCGCCGGGCCTGGCGCGAGAACGCCTTCAGCCGTCTCTTCGCCCTGCTCATCCTCGGCACCGTGCCCGCCGCCATCCTCGGCGTCACGCTGCGCCCCTTCTTCGAAGCGGCGTTTCAAAACGTGCCCGGCACCGCCGCGCTACTGATCGGCACCGCGATCATGCTCTTCTGGATCACCTATCGCCGGACCGGTGAACGGCAGATGGAGTCGGCCAATTGGAAAGACCTGCTCATCATCGGCAGCTTCCAGGCGCTCGCCATCCTGCCCGGCATCTCGCGCTCCGGCTCCACCATCACCGGCGGGCTGCTGCTCGGCTTCAACCGCGACGCCGCCCCGCGCCTGAGCTTCCTCCTTTCCGTCCCCATCATCCTCGCCGGCGGGCTGTTCGATGCGCTCGACACGTTGGAAACCGGCTTCTCCGTGCCCCTCGGTATCCTCGCCGCCGGATTCGTCGCCTCCGCCATCAGCGGCTACCTCGCCATCGTCTGGCTGCTGGCCGTCGTGCGCCGCAGTCGGCTGGACCGCTTTGGCTACTACTGCGCCGCCGTCGGCATCCTCGTGCTCGCCTACTGGACCTTCCTCGTGCCCAAGCCCGCGCCCGGCTCCATTGCCGGCGTGGTCGATATGCAGCCCGTCATGCTGAACAGCGAGAATGAACTCGGCCCGATCGAACTGGGACAGGCGCTGCAGTTGCGACTCGCCATCAAGCCCGGCCTCGTGCCGGTGGACACGGTCTACGCCAAACTGCCCGCCGGCGAACACCAACATCATGGACAGTCCCACACACAGTTGTTCAACCGGCAAGCAGGAACCGACACCTTTATCAGCGAATATTATATTATACGACCCCTCGGTGATGCGTACGCACCCCAACCCGGCGGCGATGTCCGCGAAGTATGGGTGATTCTGCGCAACCGTTGGGGTATAGAGAATGAGGTGCGACTGCGCGTGCGCGTCGTGCCAGAATCGTTGTCGCGCCGATCGGCGTGACCCCTTCGCCCGCCACGCGGGCAATCAGGACGTTCGATTCGGCCCTGCCGGGTCGCGCGTCAAGGGAGGACGGGTAGCCGTACCCGTGGTGGGTTCGGCATGTTCCCCGGGACTCCGCTATTCAATGGACGACTTTAGACAAGACAAAACGTATCCGAGAGGGGGTGAGACCGCCGCGTAGCCGCGCGTAACAACAGGGTGACGCGACGGGGCTCACCACCTTGCGCTGTCCTTGCGCCTGATCGGCGCTGGGCAGATCGGAGGTGGTGTGATGTTGTTCCTGGCGCACATCCTGAACCGCCCGGTAGTGGATGCTGCCGGCACGCGCCTGGGTTGGGTCGAGGATCTGGTCCTCACTGACCTGGGCCTGTTTCCCCGCATCGACGCTGTCGTGCTCGCACGACGCGGGCGCGGGGCGATTCTCATTCCCTGGAGCGCCGTGCGCAACGCCGACCGCCACGGCGTGCACCTCACCGAAAATCGCGAACAACTCGACACCGCCACGGTCAAGGAAGAGGCTATCTTCCTCCGCCGCGACATCCTCGATAAGCAGGTCGTGGACATCCACGGCCGAAAAGTCGTCCGCGTCAACGATCTGCAACTCGCCCCCATCGACAGCGAACTGCGTCTCGTCGGCGCCGACATCGGCGTGGGCGGCCTGTTGCGCCGCCTCAGCCTGGAGCGCCCCGTACGTGCGCTGGCCGGCATGGTGAGAACCACCGTGCCCGACCGCGTGATCCCCTGGAACTATATCGAAAACCTGGAGACCGAATGGCCGTCGGTACACCTGAACGTCTCATATCGCCGCCTGCGCGAGTTGCCGCCCAACGACCTGGCCGACGTTCTCGCGCAGTTGCATCCCGATGACCGCGACGACGTGGTCTCGCATTTCGACGATGAAACGCTCGCCGAGGCGCTGCCGCACCTGGAGGACGACCTGCAGGCCGAAATGATCCTGGCGATGACCGATGAACGCGCGTCCGACATTATTGAATTCCTCCCGCCCGACGAAGCGGCCGACGTGCTCGGCGACATCTCCGAGGAACGCGCTGAACGCATTCTGCACCTGATGGAGCCCGACGAGGCCGAAGATGTGCGCGAGTTGCTGCGTTATGACGATGACACTGCCGGCGGGCGCATGACCACCGAATACATCGCCCTCTCGCAGGAGATGACCGCACAGCAGGCGCTGCAGGCGCTGCGCGAGATGGCGCCCGATGCCGAAATGATCTACTACGTGTACGTGACCGATCCGGGCGGCAGGCTGGAAGGCGTACTCTCACTCCGCGATCTCATCACCGCGTCGGATGATACGCCGCTCGCCGAGGTGACCCGGCGCGACGTGGTGAGCGCCCACGTCGATGATGACCAGGAATCTGTCGCCCGAGTGCTCAATCGTTACCACCTGCTTGCCGTGCCCGTGCTGGATGGCGACGGCGTGCTTCGCGGCATTGTAACAGTAGACGACGTGCTGGACGTGCTGCACGAGGAGAGCGAAGAAGATCTCTCGCGCGTGGCGGGCAGCACCGAGGAGGGCGATGAGTTCGCCACTCCGCTGGAAGAAGTCTCCTACCGCCTGCCATGGTTGCTGGCTACCGCACTCGTCGGCATGGCGGTGGCGGTACTCCTCTCCGCGCGCACCGCACTGGCGGATGGCATTGTGCCCATCATGCTGCTGCTCCCTCTGGTGTTGCTGCTCGGCGTGCAACTGGGCGGGCAGGGGGCGGCCACCACCCAGGTGGCGCTCGGTGAAGGCGCATCCCTGGGCGAAATCCTGCAACTGCAGCTACGGCGGCTGTGGGTGGCGGGATTGGTCATGAGCGTGCTGGCCGCCGCGCTGGCCGGGGGGTTCGTATGGCTGGCGCAACTGGGCACGCATCCGGTAGCCGTGGCCGGCGTGGTGCTCTTGGTGCTG
>JAGUZN010000071.1 GCA_020060775.1 Armatimonadota bacterium | reverse complement strand
CGGCGGCGGCTGCTCGCGGCCACGCTCGGGGTGCTCATCGCCATCGTGCTGGTGCTCGCCTGGACGTTGCGCCTGCCGGGGCGGGTGCTATTCCCCATGCTCTTCAGCGTTGATATCGTGCTCCTGTCGCTGTTGATGCTGTCTCCGCATATAGTACGCCCATCCCGCCTGCCCGGCATCGCGTTGCTCTGCGCGCTGCTGGCGCAGTGCGGCATGCTTGTCTACGTGCATGTGCATCAATGGCGCAGCACGGCGGCGCTGAACGAGGTGCTGATCGCCCTGGAGCAGCAAGAACGCAACATCAATCTGGTGTGGGGGGCGGGATTGCCGATCGAGCACCTGCATCCCATCTATGGTTTGGGGCGGATGCGCGACATCAACTTCTTGTGGCTGGGTTGCTCGACCTTTTCACCACCTTACTACCAGGCGCTGCAGCATTACCGCCTCACCGATCTGTACACCGCGCTGTACACGCGGCGCGATCTCAAGCTGATCTGCAGCGTGACGCAAGTCCCGTTTTATCTGCAGTACGTGCGCGAGCACTACGGGCGTGAACTCGATGTCCAGGCACTGGCGCAATATCAGTTGGATAACGGCGAGCGTCTGCGCGAGTTCGGCGTGTACCAGTTCACCCCGCGGTCGGATGAGTGACATGGCGCATCTTCCTCGGTTGCGAAACACGACCTGGCGGCGCGCGCTCCTGTTTGCCGGATGGGCGCTGTGGCTGACCGCGCCCCTGCTGCTCTTCGGCGAACAGGGCTATGTGCGCATCCCGGACAACGCCGACAGCAATCTCGCCGTGCGGCTCGCCTGGCAAACGCTTTCCGCCGGTGAGCGGCTGGGGGCCTGGAATCCCTTCGGGGGATGCGGCAATGATGCGGTGATCACCGGCCTCTTCCCCACCGACCTCGAGCACCTTTTTTTCCTCGTCTTCCCGGGGTGGTTGGGCTACGGCCTCTTTTCCTGGCTCCAGCGCTTCCTCGCCGGGTTCTTCACCTATCTGCTCTGCCTGCGCGTATTGCACCTGCGCCGCCCGGTGGCGCTGCTGGCGGGACTGGGCTACGCCCTGTTCTCACAGCCCTGGCTCGACCGCAGTTGGGATGGCTTCACGCTCTACGATCGGCTGGGTTTGCCGGGCTTGCCGCTGGCGCTCTACGCGCTCTCGCGGCTCCCCAGGCTGCCCATCGGCAAGGCCGTGCTGCTGGGCGCGGGGATCGGGCTGTTCATGGGGGTGGGGTCGCATTACGCGTTCGGCCTCTTCCTCGCCCTCGCCATCGTGCTGTTCTTTACCTGCATCACGCCGACGGGACACCGGCACCTCTGGCTGGGCATGGCGGCGATGTTCGGCGTGTGGGGGCTGGTGGAATTGCCTGTGCTGCTGGCGGCGTTGCGCCATGCCGGGGAATCCCACCGGGCGGGCGTGGATTACCGCCATCCCTTCTTCCGCGAGATGGCGAACTACCCGTCGCTCGTCTGGCGCAGTGCCTACACCAACCTGCCCCCGCTGTTGCTCGGCGCGGTCGGCATCGCCATGCGTCGCGGGCGCGCGCGCCTGACGACGGCGCTGATGGCTATCGTGCTGGCCATCGGGGTATACCTGCTCGGTTTCGATGCGCTGCAGATGGCGCTGGGCGATCACCTCGGCCTGCTGCGCGGGTTCCGGCTGGAGCGCGTGTACCTGCTGCTGCCCTTCCTCATCCTGCTGGCCGGGGTGGCGGGGCTGGCGGTGATCCGCAAGCGGCGACCGGTGTTGGGCCGGGGGTTGACCGCCGTGTTGCTGCTAGCGGTAGTCGTGCAGTCGGCTGCCGTACTCTTCTCCATGCACCGCGCGCGCACCCAGGGGAACAACTTCCAGGCGCTCTACCGGCAGCGTGCGCTGCAGATGTTGGCCGAACGCCTGCGCGAGGAAGGCCCGTATCGCGCGGCGGTGGTGGGGGCGCTGCCGGGTGGTCGCGGCCTGCACCCGGCCTACCTGTGGACGTACGGCATCGAGACCGCCGACGGCTATACCACCCTGTATCCCCAACGCTATCATGCCTACTGGCAAGCGGTGCTCGCCCCGCTTTTCGCCCAGGATCCCGCGCGCGAACAGTATTTCGAGCACTGGGGCAACGCCGTTTACCTGTTCCCGCCGCCGCATGCCGCTGCGTTCGCCGAGACATATAACCTCGACCTGCTGTCGCTGGCGAACGTGCGCTATCTGGTATCCGATGATGCGCTGGATGATGCGCGCTTGCGCCTGCTGATGGTGGACCAGGAGGACCGGCGGGGATTTCGGTATATCTACGAGAATCCGTCGGCGCTGCCGCGCGTCTTCATCCCTGCGCGGGTGAAGTTCTGTACCGACACGGATGCGCTGCTGCAGGCGCTGCGGTCGATGTCCTCCGCGGAACTCGCGTCGACGCTGCTGGTCGAGGCGGCCGACGCGCCCGTTGAATTGCCTGCGATCGGCGATGAGCAGGCAATTGTGCAGGACATCCAGTGCGATACGCGCGGCGTGCGCTTCCGCTTGACGGCACGGCGACCGACCGCCTTCGCGGTGAGCATCCCGTACATGCGCGGATGGCGCGCCCATGCCGGGGAACGCGAGATACCGCTGTTCCCCGCGTATCACGCGTTCACCGCCGGGGTTGCCCCTGCCGGGTCAACTGAGATCGTGCTGGAGTATCTGCGCTGATACGGTTAGCGCTTCTGCCAGAAGGCCACCTGATTCCCGCTGAGGAGCTTGAGCGCCACCGCTCCGCCCTCTTTCACCAGGCCATAGCGCCAGGAATCCATCGACCCATCGCTCCACATGATGAAAAGGGTGCCGTTGCCGGCATTCCATTTCCCCTGCTTCGTCTCTTTCTGGTCACCGGTGTCGATCCACACGGTGCTTGATCCCCCGGCGGCTCCTCCCCCGGCAATCATGCGATAGATGGAGGTGCGCACGACCGTGCCGTCGGGGCGGAATTCCATGGTCGTCTGCTCATTGGAGACGGAGGATGCGCGGCGCGGGTCATCCGAGGTGAATTTTTGTTGATCCTCGTTGCGTATCGTCCGGGTAGAGAAGAGTTGCCAGGCGCCGACCACCGCGGGGTCCTGCTTGCCGGCCTCAAAGCCGAATGAGGTGAAGATGGCCTTGAGATCGCCCTCGCGCGCGCCGATCTTGGCGGTCGGCGCCACCGCGCCCAGGATGACGCCGTACCCTTTGAGGATACAGGCATAGATGCGCGCCTGCACTGCGCCGCCCGGCCCCTGGCCGTTCCAGTACAGCAGCATCCCCTGTCCGTTCGTCATAGACACATCCAGCGGGTCGCGCGTGCGCTGCAGCAGCGGCGAAATCTTCTCCTGCACCAACTGATCGAGGAGTGCGATCACCCGGGGGTCGCGCACCTGGGTGATGTCGGTGCCCTCCAGGGGTTGGCCGGTGATGAAGTAGAGTTCGGCGGGTTGGCCATTGGCCGTCGCGGCATTGGCCGGAACCAGTTGCAGGCCATCATCGGCCTCTTTCACGCTCCATCCCTCGGGATACCAGAAGGAAAAGCCGATGACGTGCTGGTAGGTCTGGCCCTTGCGCGCGGTGTCATGTTTGGCAGGCGTGGCCGCCTTTGCGGGCGCAGGCGGGACGGGAGCCGCGGCTTTGACTTCGGCTTTAGCGGACAACGTCAGTTTTCGCTTCGCCAGTTGCACTTCATCTTCGGTGATCAACAAACTAACCAGTTCGACCGTCCCCGTCTTTCCCGACAGCGTCTTGTCGAACGATTGCGGTGAATCGACGAGTGTCTCGCCGATGGCGAGGATGATCTCCCCCTGCACTACACCCGCTTTCGCCGCTGCCGAGTCCGGGACGACTTTGGCGACAAGCACGCCGGCACGCTGCCCCAACTGCGCCTCGATCGCTTCCATGTCCGCCGGGTCAAGCTCCTGCAACGTTAGACCGACTGACTGCGACGGCGTCACTGCCGCCTGTACGGGAAGAGAGAGCAGCATAAGCGCCAGCACGCATATGCTCATGGCTACATAGCGCACTATCGAGCACCTCGCTTTTCACGGATAATTCATAATAACCGATTTGTGCTCTGAAAGGTAGATATGCAACAGGTCGGCGCCGGCCTGTTCTCTGATGTTTACCGTGCGCTGAAAGTATCCCAGAAATCGCACTCCGCCTTCTTCACCCATTCCGCCGTGGCAATCGGGTCGTCGAGCACCAGGAGGTTATCGCGCTCGGGATCGTATGGTTCCCAGCGCGGCGCATTCCCGCCGTTCACCTCGCCGGTGGCGGCAAAGCGCGTCCAGTAGCCCATGACCGTTTCCGCGAGCGTGCGGTCGGCCGCGCCATACATCAGCGCCGTCACATTGCCGAACACGTAGGGGATCTCCGAACCGTGAAAGGCCCTCAGCCCCATGCGCTGCAACAAGCGCGTCGAGCGGCGAAACTCATAGCGGTAGGTGTGCGGTTGCATAGCAGCATGGCGGCGGGCGGTGCGGCGGGCGGTAGCAGTGAAAGAACTGTCGCCGATCACCCGGGCGAGCGCCGCCGTCGGGTCGTTATCGCGCACCGGGTATTGCCGCAGCACCGCCTGCCCGCCTTCCCCCAGGACGTTGAGGACGAAGGTACGGTAGGCCGCTTCGGAACGCAACGATGCCTTTTGCGCGAACAGTGTGCCTTCGTCCGCGGTTGAACCGACCATGAAGGGGACGCGCGCCTGCTTGCCGGCGGTAAACAGCGCGTCGGGCTCATCATGCAACAGGTAGCCATCCACGCAGAGGAGGTCGCGCATGCCGGAACCGGGGATAACGCCGATCGGCTTGGCCAGCGTGAGAATCTTCTGCCAGGGCAGTTGGCGCAACGCTGCCAATGCGCCCGGCGTATCCGCGATGCCCAGTTGCGTTGTCAGCGTCTTGCCGTGCTCCTCCGCGCTCGGCAAATTCGGCTGCGCCGTCTTCAACCGGCGCAGGCCTTTCGCCGGTGCGCCGCTCTGGCAGATGGCGCGGTGGAACAGCCCGGTCGCCAACGGCGAGCACATCAGCGTGCAGACGCTCACGCCCCCGGCCGATTCACCGAAAATGGTCACGCGTGCCGGATCGCCGCCGAAGTGGGCGATGTTGTCGCGCACCCAGCGCAGCGCGGCGATTTGATCCAGCAGGCCGTAATTACCGCTCACCCCATCAGGGGATTCGGCCGAGAGCTGCGGGTGGGCGAAGAAGCCGAAGGGCCCCAGCCGGTAATTGACGGTGACGACGACCACGCCATGCCGGGCGAGCGTTTCGCCATCGTAATACGCTTCCGATCCCGAGCCGTTGGTCAAGCCGCCGCCATGAATCCACACCATCACCGGCAGGCGATCGGCCGCATCGTTGACCGGCGTCCACACGTTCAGATACAGGCAGTCCTCATCCATGCGCTGGCTGGCCGTGCTCCGTTCGCGGGTAGGGCTGGGCGGCTGCGGGCAGATGGCGCCGTAGGCCGTCATGGCGCGCGGTTCG
>JAGUZN010000287.1 GCA_020060775.1 Armatimonadota bacterium | reverse complement strand
GAAGCGATAGCCGCGGTCGGTGGGGATGCGCCCGGCGGACGTGTGCGGTTGCAGCAGCAAGCCGAGTTCCTCCAGCCGCGCCATCTCATTGCGCACGGTGGCTGAGGAGGCGAGCACATCCGCCCGGTCGGCGATGCTAGCGGAGCCGACCGGTTGCGCGGTGGTCACGTACTCTTCCACCACCGCGCGCAGAATTGCCATCTGCCGTTCCGAGAGGATTAACGTGTCGTCCGTACCGCTCATAATCTGGTGATCGTGTGATAACTCCTCGGTTGTTCCACCCTCAGTATACCAAAAATGCGGAGTATCGCACATGTTGCGTTGTGCCGCTACCGGTCACAGTTCCCACTGCTCCAGCGTTTTCGCTACGGCGTAACTCGTCAGGTCCAGGTGGATGGGGGTGACGGAGATGCGGCCTTCGCGCACCGCCTCGCCATCCGAGTGCTCGCCATCGATATCCTGAATCACCTCGCCGCCCAGCCAGTAATAGTCGCGCCCGCGCGGATCCTGCCGGCGCTCTACCCGTCCCTCATACCGCCGCTTGCCCTGGCGGGTGATGGCCACGCCCATGATCTCCTCTTCCGGCAAATTAGGCACGTTGACATTCAGCACAATATCGGGGGGCAGGCCGTGGTCGAGCACTTGCCGCGCCAACTTGGCAGCGAAACGCGCGGGGAACCCGTAGTCGGGCTTTTCATAATCCGCCACCGACACGGCGATGGCCGGGCGACCGCAGATCGCTCCTTCCATGGCGGCGGAGACCGTGCCCGAATAGGTGAGATCCTCGCCGAGATTCGGCCCCAGGTTGATGCCGGAGACCACCAGGTCGCAATGCGGCATCAGCGAGTAAATGCCGAGTACCACACAATCGCTGGGCGTGCCGCTGGCCGCATACCCCTCGCCGCCCCACGGCATGCGTACCCGCTCCATGCGCAGCGGTTTGTGCAGCGTGATGGCATGCCCGCTGGCGCTGCGCGGGCGCTCCGGGGCCACCACCGTCACCTCGCCGACTGCGGACAACGCATCGCGCAGCGCCGTCAGCCCCTCGGCGAAAATGCCGTCATCATTGGTTACCAGAATCTGTGGTCGCATCGTATCTATCATTCTCCATCCGATCCCAATAGTCTTTTCCTGTTCCTGCAACGTTTCCCTGCTGCAGGAATTCACCCATCTTCCTGTCATGCTGCATTACTGTTCGCAGAGTACGGCGCATTCAGCCTATGATTGTCATGCGCGGTGAGAAGGCGTTTAGTCTCGACCGGTCGAATAATCTCATTCACCGCGCGAAAAGGATCACCTGAGTGCCCATAGAGATCGATTGGACGCAAAATAATCTCGTACTGCTGTTGCTGATGATCCCGTGGGGTGTGCTGCATGGCCTGACGCCGCATGGCCACTCGTGGCTGGTGATGCTCCCCTTCGTGCTCGGCGGTCTGGACTTCCGCGGCATCATGCGCCTCTCCACCGCCTACTGCCTGGGTATGCTACTCACCGCTGTCGTCACCGGCGCGTTGCTCGGGCTGGTGACCAGCGCCATTCCCGAAGCGTGGAGCCACGGCGTGGAGGTCGCCACCAGCGGGTTGCTCATCCTCGTCGGACTCATCTTCATGTTCCGCCCGCTCTCCATCCATCACGCCATCGACCATATCTGCAACGAACATTGCCATTCGGGGGAGGAGCGGAAGCTGTTGCGCTCCGGCACGGCATGGGCCATGTTCACCATGGGAGCGATGAGCATGCTCTTCCCCTGTCCGGAGAACGTGCCGATTTACACCCTGCCGGCGGCATCGCGTTCGCCGGTGATGGGCATGTCGCTGTTCTTTGTGTACGGATTGTCCACCGGCGCGACCTTCCTCTTCGTGGCCGGGGCGATGGTGCGCGCGCGCGGGTTGGTAGAGTTCTTCGAGCGACGGGATGCGCGGCAACTCATGCTGCGCTTGAGCGGCCTCATTGTGCTCGGCACGGGCCTGTGGCTCGGCTGGTCACTGCTCGGACATTAACCACCCGCGTAAAAACTCCACCGCGCGGCGGAAGGCTTTGCCGCGGTGGCTGATAGCGTTCTTCTCCTCCATGCTCAACTCCGCCATTGTGCGGTCGAACCCCTCGGGCAGGAAGATCGGGTCATAGCCAAAGCCTTGCGTGCCGCGCGGCGCATGGATGATGCGCCCCTCCACCGTTTCTTCAATCTCCGCCACCACCCCTTCCGGTGTGGCGATGGCCATCGCGCTATGAAAACGAGCGGTGCGGTGCGCGTCGGGCACATCGGCCAGCCGATCGAGCAGCTTGGCGATGCGCGCGGCATCGGTCTCCGCAAAGCGTTTCGAATGCACGCCCGGCGCGCCGTGCAGCGCATCCACCGCCAAACCGGAGTCATCGGCCAGCGTGAGCAAGCCGGTCTCCCGCGCCGCGGTCAACGCCTTGTGCCGCGCATTGTCCATGAACGTCTCGCCGTGCTCGGGAATGTCCAGCTCCGGCGCAACGTCGGCCAGCGTGACGACGCGCAGGTCCAGCCCGGCGAGCATCTGGCCAATCTCCTCCGCCTTGTGACGGTTCTGTGTGGCAACCAGTAGTGTCTGCATAGCGCTCGTATTGTGCCGCACGCGCCGCAAGTTGGCAAGGGGGGATGCCGGGAACCTTTACGGTATAATTAACGACATATGGTATGTGGAGTCATGGGAGGCAGGCAATATGCGTACGTCGATGATTGTGTTATGGGTGTTGGCGCTGGCCGCCATCGTCTTGCTGGGCGGGTGTCACGGTGAGACGCATCACGAGGTGACTACGGAAACGTACGGCACGCTGGAGGGGCTGGTCATCACCCCGGAGCCGCAGACGCTGGAGATCTCCACCGGCACGGAGTTCGAGCTGGATTGGGAATATGGCACCTATCCGCCGAAGACCTTCTCGGTCGAGTTGGACCGGGTGAGTGCCGACGGCAGCAAACAGGGGATCCTTACCGACCTGCACAAGTTGGGCAATGGGCACTACCGCCTGGAGCCGATCGTCAGCCTGCCGGAAGAGACCTTCCTGCTGCTGCGCGTGACCAGCTCGTATCAGGAAGAGCGCGCCATCTATCTCACCGACAGCGTTTTCAATGCCACGAAAACGCCAGGGGGCGAACCGGGGCGCGGCAAGATTGAACACATCGTGACGACGGACGAATAACCGCGTCGGTATCAACGCTGAGAAGCTGTTTTCAAAGTCTCTGTCCGGTCTCACTTGATCTTTTCGCGGCTGCTGGTCTGGGGTCTCCTCACCCTATCGGTCCTGGATAGTGCCTCGGAGCCCCCAGACCAGCAGCCGCAAAAATCTACGGCGCGATCCGCGAACAGATCCTTTGAAAACAACTTCTGAGAATCGGGTATACTGGGGCACGTATGCCCGATCCAATGCCCAATGCTGCCGTGCCCATCCCTGCCAACGCGTATGACCGCATCCTGGAGGCTGTTCGCCTGCTGGCGGTGGCCTGGTTGCTGGTCACCGGCATGTGGTCCGGCCCGGCGTGGGGCGCTTCGCTGGCCTACCCTACCGGCTTCCTCGCCGCGGAAGGGGTGCTGGCGCTGACGCTCGTGCTGCTGGCCTGGCGCGGCAGGG
>JAGUZN010000274.1 GCA_020060775.1 Armatimonadota bacterium | reverse complement strand
GTCCGCGGTGGCCGGCTCGAAGAGCGGTCCGGTGACAATGACGGTGAGCCGCTCCCCCCCCGCCACTGCACTCACGGCATCGACAAAGCCCTCGCCACCATCGGATAACGGGCAGTGGATCAGTTCAACCGGGGTCGGTAGTCGGCCAATACCGGTCGCGGCAGCCTGGCACAGTTCATGTGCGCTCAACGATCCCTTATACGAATCGAAGGCCAGCACGATTTTACGAGGGTTGGTCAAGGAGGACATGCATACACTCCTATCGCCGTATAAGTGCTAACGCACCAAAGAATCCTGATCTTAATTTAGATAATTCAAGATAACCATGTCAACTCCTCCTTACTTAACGGTATCTTACTGAAATCTGTGCAGTGCGCACTCGGACAGCAATGCGCTCGCGATGCCGGCAGGATGGTGGTGCGTAAGTGCGGAATAAACAAATCTGAGGTGACGGTATGCGCATCGGCGTGATCTCAGATACCCACGGGCGACTGCTGCCCGAGGTTTTCGAGGCATTCAGCGGGGTGAGTCTCATCCTGCACGCCGGCGACATCGGCGGCGAGGGACTTATTGGCGATCTGGAAACCATTGCCAGCGTGGTCGCCGTGCGCGGCAACACCGATACCGATCTCGGGCCCCCGCGCTACCCGGATACGCGACGCCTGACACTGGAGGGAGTGGAGATCTTCCTCTGCCACCAGCCGGCGCACGCCGTAGGCATCACGCCGGTGCCGAATGTGATTATTCACGGCCATACCCATGTTCCGCGCAACGAAGTCGTAGACGGCACGCTGTGGTTCAACCCGGGCACGGCGGGCAAGCCGCAGTTCGGCCGCAACGCACTGACGGTCGGCATCCTCACGTTGGAGGCCGGCGCTGCGCATGGCGAAATGATTTCACTACGTTAATGATTTCACTACGTTGGGGATGCAGTCATGAGCACGAGGACGGCACGGTTTTTCCACATCTCTCCGCTCAGTCGCGCGGCCACCCGGTTGGAGGAAGCCGAGTATTATTTTCTCGCCGGGAACCTGAACGAGGCGTTGGCCGCCGCGCAGCAAGCCTGGCGTGAATATCCTGATGAGGTTGATGTCTACCGGGTGCTGGCCTACATTCATATGGCGCGCGGGGAGTACACGCCGGCGGCGCAGGCCGCCTATCAGTCAGTGGTGCGTGATGGAGAACAGGCCGCCTCGTATGCCGTGCTCGCGCAGGTCTACGTGACCTTCAACATGCTGGCGCAGGCCGATGAAACGCTCACCATCGCGCGCCAGCGCTTCCCCGATGATCCGGCCCTCTGCGTGCTCACGGCTGATCTCCGCCTGCGCCAGCGGCGCGAGAAGGAGGCGCTGCCGCTCATCGAGTACGCCCGCACCCTCAATCCTGATGACGGATATGCGAAAGCATTGGCGGGCGGGTATGCGCTGCAACGGAAAGACTATGCCGGTGCCGTACCGCTGCTGGCCGATGCCGTGGCCGCCTACCCGCAACGCTGGGATTATCAACGCCATTACGGCATCGCCCTCCTGCACACCGGCGATGCCCCGCGCGCTTTTGACGTGCTGCGACGCAACCTTCGTCTCAATGCCGACGATCAACCAACGCGAGAGTACCTTTACTGGGCGTGGCGCCTGCGAGAGCACCCCAACAGCCTGTACCGGCGCTGGGCGTTCTTCTGCTATGCCCACGGCTGGATGAGCGGGCTCTTACTGCTCATCGGTGCGATAACAGGACTCAGCGGCATCATCTGGGTGATTTCCTACTACAACGCGATAGGGTTTATGTTCGCTAAGACGGGGTTAATCTGGGCGGGGCTGATGATCCTCGGCGGGTTGACCTTGCTCTTAGTCACGCAGGAAGGCGTCTTCCTGCGGGGCCGCAAAGGCAAACGTTTTGAGGCGAAGCTGTTGCGCATTGTCGAAGAAGCGGAGGCCGCAACACCGTAACCACCGCGACCAGGATCACACCACACCCCGACACCATGGAGGGCAACATGACCGAACAATACTCGGTCCTCATTCGCGATCTACCGAAGGACGAACGCCCGCGCGAGCGCCTGGAACGCTATGGCTCATCGGCGTTGACTATCTCCGAACTGATCGCCATTCTGCTGCGCGTGGGCAACGCGCGCACCTCCGCCCTGCGCCTCGCCGAACTGCTGATCAGCGAGTTCGGCAGTCTGCGCAACCTCGCCGCCGCTTCCGTACAGGAATTGAGCAGCATCAAGGGCATCGGGCTGGCCAAAGCCTGCCAGTTGAAGGCGGCGTTTGAACTGGGCAAACGGCTGGCGACCTCCAGCGACGCCCCGCGGCCGGTGATCACCTCGCCGCTCGATGCCGCCAATCTGATCATGGAAGAAATGCGCTATCTCGCGCAGGAGCATTTCCGTGCGCTCTTTCTGGACACCCGCAACCAGGTGATCGGTATTCGCGACATCACCATCGGCTCACTGAACGCCAGCATCGTGCACCCGCGCGAAACCTTCAAGGCCGCCATCCAGCATACCGCCGCCGCGCTCATCGTCGCCCATAATCACCCCAGCGGCGATCCGACGCCGAGCAGCGAAGATATCAACCTCACCGCACGTATCGTGCAGGCCGGCGAGTTGATCGGCATTCCCGTGCTCGACCATCTGATCATCGGCGACGGCCGCTTCATCAGCCTGAAGGAACGCGGGTTGATGTAGGGCGCGTATCACGCCTCCGCGGGGTCGATGGCATAGCGCTTGCAGAAGCCGTGCCCGGGCGGGCCGTTGCGCAGCGGGAAGGTATCGTGCAGCAAGGAGCCGCGCATGACGGTGAACTCGCCAAAGCGGTCGTTCACCGCATCCACCGCGCGCTGCACCGCCTGCTGTCGCACGCGGTCTTCCAGCAGCGAGAGCTGCACCACGTTGCGCCGCAGCCCGCTGATGGTCACCCCGAGCTGGCGCACGGGGTGCGGCAATTCGCGCACGAGCGCCTGCGCCGCGTGATAGACGGCCATGGTATCGTCGGTGTAATGATCCAGCGTGCGCCGCCCGCCGAATCCGCCGGTCTCCTCGCCGTCAAAGCGCACCCACAGGTGCACCGTCTTGCCCAGCATCCCCTTGCGGCGCAGACGACGCCCGCAGCGCTCGCACAGGCGCAACAACACGCCGTCGAACTGTCGCCGGGTGTGCACCGCTTCCGGCAGCGTCACGCCATGCCCCACCGATTTCTCCTCGGCCTGCGCGTGATAGGGCGTCACCGGCGCATGATCGATGCCCTGCCCCCACAGCCAGTACACATGGCCGAGCACGCCGAACTCGCGCGTGAGCACCTCGCGCGGGATGCGTCCCAACTGCTCGACGGTATATACGCCCAGGCGCTGTAGCCGCCGCGCCACGCGCGGGCCAATGCCGCAGATGTCGGTGAGAGCGATCTGCCGCAGCAGCGCGGGGATTTCCTCGCGGATGGCGTGGGTGATGCCGTCGGGTTTGTGAAAACCGCAGACGAGCTTGGCGATCATCTTGTTCGGCCCGATGCCGATGGAACAGGTGATGTGCGGCCCGATGGCGGCGCGCAGGTCGCGCTTGAGCTGTTGCGCCAGCATGTGCGGGTCGCCGAACTCCGCCACCAGATCCGTGGCGTCGAGAAACGACTCGTCGATGGAGAACGGCTCCACCAGATCGGTGTAGCGGGTGAGCACGCGCAGCGAAGCGGTGCAAATCTCCCCGTACATATCCATGTCCGCCTGCACCGGGATCATCGTGGGGCACCAGCGCATGGCCTCGGTGATGTGCATGCCCACCTTCACACCGCGCGCCTTCGCCTCCGTCGAGGCGGCGATAATGGCCGTGCCCTTGGCCGGGCCGCGGATGCCTACCGGCTTGCCGCGCAGCGGCGGGTAGGCCTGCTGCATGCAGCGCGCGAAGAAAGAATCGTAGTCGAGCAGGAAGATGACGCGCTCCTCCATTGCCTCCGGGCACATGGCCCTGGCGGCCTGCGCCTGGATGCTCTGCGCCAGCGATCCGCGAAATCCGGTAGCAAACCCCATCACCCTACCTGCCAAAGCGGCATTGATTGCTCGGTATAACGAGCCGCAATATAGTGTAGAGTAAGAACCGGTGTTTGTAAATACTTATGTTTGTGTTTTGCGAAAAAATCTGCCCCGGGTTGCCGGGGAAGCCCCCTTGCGGCGCGCCCCGCGAGCGGGAGATGCGGGTCGCAGCCTGAATCCGCGACATGCGCCGGGAAATCGCCGGCGGGTGCGGTTGCGCGCGACGATGGGGATGGGTATGAGATGAATGTTTCGGCAGACCACCGGGACACGTCACACCGCGTACGCTCGAGCAGGCCGGGATGGGACCACTGTCACCACCCATCCCGGTCACACCAAACCGACCGGCCGGGGCGATTCGCCCCGGCCGGCTGCATGGTGTGTGTCATCCGTGAGTATAGGGATCCTGCCTGGTGCATTAATAGTCGGTCTTCGACGGGTAGTCGGTGAGAGCCTTCGCCGGGAAGAACGCGCTCTTGAAGAGCAGGCTCTTCTGGAAATCGCCCTTCACGTACGCCCAGAAGGCGGTGGCGGCATCGTTGGTGCTGCCGTTCAGGTAGCCGTACAGCGGGCGAACGATCTTCCAGGAGTCCTCATCGTTCCAGGTGGTGGCCGTGGTGGCCTTGACGGCGGCGCGGGTGTACTGCTGGACCACGTCGGTGGTGGCCTCGAAGCCGAGGGTCTTCACCTTCAGCGGGTCGATTTCGCCGAGGCCGGCGTAGCCAACGGCGTACGGGTCAGCGGCGACCTTCGCGATCATTTCCTGCGCGGAGGCGACTTCGACGCACACGGCATTGACGCCCTTCTTGTCGGGGTCGCTCTGGCCCATGAGCACGGTGGTGAGGAACTCGCGGGTGCCGGAGTGTGAGTCGCGGGTGTAGATGGTGAGCTTGCTCGGGTTGCCGAGAGCAGCCTTGGCGGTGGTGAGGGTCGCGGCCTTGCCGAAGATGTTCACGATCTCAGCTTTGCTGAGGGACTTCACCGACAGCTTGCTGGAGGCGGACACGATGATGCCCATGGCATCCGTGGCGATCACGTTGGCATCGGTGGGGGTGCCCTTCGAGGAAGAGGCGCCGCCGATGTCGCCGACATTGTAATAGTCGGAACCCTGGCAGTCAACGGTGGGCTCATCGCCTTCACCGGCGACCCAACCCTTGATGGCGGCCTGCCAGATCGGCTCAACAGTGGTGGAACCGGAGATGTCAAAGGCGCCACTGTTAACGTCATCTTTGTCGGCCATCACCACGCCGCCGCCGTCATTCTTGATCCAGCCGAAACCGCCGGCCAGGAAGAACGCGCGAGCATAGGCGCCGTAGATGTCTTCGGTGTCGGTGCTTTCCTTGCGGCCGAAGGATTCGGCATGGCCGTCGAGGTAGGCGATGCAATAGCTGTGGCGGCTGACCAGTTTGCCGGCCTTGACGCCATCGTCGGAGTTGGAGTAATTGACAACGGTGCCGGAGGGATACTTGGCGGAAGTGCCGTCGATGAACACGCCGAGGGCGGAGGGGTTCACGACCGCACTGTAGGCCACGCCTTGGCCGGCGGGATCGACCAGCAGGCCGTTGTAGGAGTAGCTGACATAGCCGTCGCCGTTTTCATCGGCAGGGCAGTTGAAGAGCTTGGCATTGCCATTGGCATACTCGGCCAGGTCGCCCACCCAGGTGGCGGCATCCGGCCACGACTTGTTGTCCTGGCCATACATTTCGGCGGCCAGCGCCAACTGGCGCATGTTGCTGACGCAAGTGGTCTGACGGGCTTTGGCTTTCGCTTTGCCGAAGACCGGGAAGAGGATCGCCGCCAGGACCGCGATAATCGCGACCACGACGAGCAGCTCGATCAGCGTGAAGCCACGCTTCACTGACAATGTGCGCATTTGAGCATCTCCTTGTTATTCTAGCTCCGGGGGTCAATTTGGCCGTGGCCTTCCCGTGAGCCACCCACATGATAACGCGAGAGTATTAACCCCACTTCAACATGGACTAAGGCCGTTTCAACCCTCCATTAAAAGCTTTGACGTATTTTTCTCTCCCGGCGTCCATGCCAGCGCCCGGTTGCATCGCACAGCGCATGCCTCGCCTGCCCGCACCACGGGGTTTGACGAAAAGCCAATCTTCGCGCATCTGTACGAGAGAGGAAGCGTCGCCGCCCGGGCGAATGCTGTTGGCTATGTGCACCGAAACCATGTCATCCCCTGTTGCCGATTCGCCGTCCCACAGGCCGGCGGCAGGTCCACTCACGGCCGTTGCGCGCATCGTGCTGGTCGTCGCCCTCGTCGCCGGATTGCTGGCCACCCTGCCTCCCGGGGTGGGACTCTACAACGGCATGGACCTCCCGCGCCGCGTGTTGCTCTTCGTCGCCTCAGGGTGGCTCGGCGGATTCATCCTGTGGACCTGGGCAACAGGCGGCCGCATAGTCTTGCGACGGCATCCGCTGGACCTCGCGGCATGGATCCTGGCCGGCGCCGTTCTGGTGACGAGCTGCACCGCCGCCT
>JAGUZN010000291.1 GCA_020060775.1 Armatimonadota bacterium | reverse complement strand
GTTGGTCACCGGGAAGACGTTCTGCACGAAGTCTTCCACGCGCGCAATCGCTTTTGTCTCGAAATCAAACCAGGTGTAGCGCAGGCCATAGGCCTGCGTCACCGGGATGAGACTGGTGTTGGCAGCGCTCATCGTGCTCCCACCGCCCATGCCCATCATGCCGGTCCCGGCATCGGTTCGCGCCGCCTCGCCCACCTGGCGCTGGATGTCATACAGCCCCGGCGGCTCCATTGCGGGAGCGAGGCTCACGGCGTAACTCTTGTTTTCGGCCTTCGCTTCGCTGTCGGTGATACGATATTCCGAGCGAATGCGTACCGTTTTTCGACCATTGATCCACTCCAGTCCTTCCAGCGTGTGATCGGCGGTGACCTGCAAGGCCCGGCGTTCCAGTAGATCGGAGACCACCCACATCTTCTCTTTGGACCACTGACTGCCGACCTGCACCGGCGTTAATGGGAAGGTGGGCATAAACTGCGACAGGGGCAGGTAGAGGCGCTGACGTTGCTGCAGCATCACTGACAGGTCACCGTTCTGCCCCTGGAGGTAGAGCCCGCTGACTTCTGATTCGGGCAAGGCCATTTGCTTCGTGCCGAAATACAATCCTTTGCGATCTTCCGGTTCGAAGAGGAAGGTGCGGATCTGGGCGCTGCCGTTGGGACGCACCTCGATGAGGGTGCGGCTGACCGTCGCTTTCAGGGTGGCGTTCAAGTCGGCGCCCTGCCCGGGAAGCGCGCTGAAGAGGATGCCCTGCCCGTCTAGGGTATAGCGTTCCTCCGTGTCTCCCTTGAAGGCGTAGCGCAGCACGAAATTCTTTGGCAATTCTGACTCCGGCAGTTCATTCTGCACGGTCACCTTGATGGTATCCTTGCCGACAAACTGGTTGTCCCGGTTCAGCGCCAGTGCCGTAATTTCATACGCGCCATCAGGATAGCGCAGCAGTTGGGGATAATTCCGCAGTTTGATCTTCTCCGACTTCCTTGTCTGCACATACTGCCGGTTGAAGTGGAAGATGTTATTGATGGCGGGGTCGAGGTTGACTATTTCAAGGGTGTCCCAGGTGTACTCGACGCCCGAGGCGGCATTCGCCTTGGTCTGGGTTGCCGCGGCCAGCGTGAACTGATTGCCGATGCGCAGGACGACTGAGGCGACATCCGGCTGGGTGATGAGTTTCAATTCCACCGTGCCGCGCACGGTGCTGTCGGGGAAGGGGCGTATGATGGTGATGGGGCCCGAGGGCACGCGTTCGCGCGGCGCCAGCGGACGGCCATCCGGCCCGAGCGGGGCATTCGGATCGATTCCGTCGGGATAGCGCGCACTGAGATCGCTGCCCTGCACAGCGAAGAAAGAAATCTGTTTCGGATCGGTGTAGCCGGTGACTGAACGCAGATTGTTGCCATCCGGCGACAGTAGCCAGAAGGCTCCGCCGGTGCGCTGCTCGATGCGCGAGGCATTCACCACCAGCGTCTCCGGATTCGGCCAGCACACCCCCTTGGCAAAGACCACCTCGCTGAGCAGTTTTCGACCTCCTGACCCGGTGGGTGGTACCACCCACAACTCACAGGCGACATCGCTGACGCGCGTCAGCACGGCGATGCGCTTGCCGTCGGGCGCATGGGCGGCGGCGATGGGCCGGCCATGCACATTGAGGGTGATCGACTTGCCGCCGCTCGCGGGGATATTTTTCAGGATCGTCTTTTTATCCGCGAAGTCGATATAGAGGAGCATTTGCCCATCCGGGCTCCAGCTCGGCGTAGCGAAGTAATGGACCTGGGCCAGCACCTGCATGCCGGAACCATCGGCATTGATCATGCGCAACGTGGTTTTTCCCTCGTCATCGGTGGCCAGGTAGGCCAGCCGGCGCCCGTCAGGCGACCAGGAGGGGAATTTATCTGAGGTGGCCTCGTTAGGCGTCAGGCGGAAGGGAGCGCCAATCGGTTGGTTGCGCTCGTCGAGCACCCAGGTAAAAATTTTATAGTGGTCCCCTACTTTTGCCGAAACGGCCAGCGTGCGACCATCAGGCGAGAGCGCGGGCGTCACGCGCGGCCCGGCAAGGTCCTGATGCTCGGGGAGCTGGTTCGGTTGTGAGCCATCCAGGAACATCACCAGCACGTTGGACGGTGCATCGCGCACCAGCACGCGCTGAAAGGCGATGCGTTCCTTACCGAGCTGCGCCCATGCAGGCTGCAACAGGCACAACACCATACCGGCCATCACGGCACCAATTGCCGAACGATATGCCATGAAACCCCCTCCTCCACCATGACGCAGCCGGGTGGCCACGTGAGCCTCGATCGACAGGGAGATGCACACACGCGGTGCGACCGGCGACACAGCCAGAGGCTTCCATAGCAGCGCCATGGGATGTCGAGTCTGACGCGCCAGCGTGGGGGACGATGCCAGTCGCGTTATCAGTGTGCACTCCCGTATTGTCAGGGATTAACCTCATTATACGGAGGATTGGTCCAAGTCGCAAGCAGGACCAAACTTGCACGGTGGGTGATATAAGCGCTCACACGATGGAAGGAACATTTGTTTCAAGGTCGTATACAGAAAAATATGGAAGTGACGCTGGCCAAAGGATTGGTGCGCATCCGTACATTTCCGGGGGTGGTGCATCCCTGCCATGCCCGTGCGTTGGTACAGGACGACACGGCAGAGGGGCTGGCCGCGTGGACGGGCGACTATGCGGTGACCTCTCCTGATCACCGGCGGCTGCTGGAAGACGTATTGGCCTCGCTAGCCTGGGGCGACGCCGGCCTGGCGCTGCTGGTGAGCGGACTGTACGGCACCGGGAAGTCCCACCTGCTCGTGCTCATTCACCTGTTGGCAGCGCTCCCCCCGGCATGGGAACCGTTTCTGCAGGCCCACCCCACTTTTCGCCGCTACGCGCTGGCCGTGCAGGGACGCCGGCTATTGCTCATCCACCTTTCGCTCGATGCGTATCACCCGCGCCTGCCGCTGGAAGAGGCCATCATGCGGGAAGTCGTCCCGGCGTTCGCGGCCGCCGGCCTTCCCGTGCCGCCGGCGTTCACCATCGGGGGATCGCGCCATGAAGCCTGGAGCGCGCTGCTGGCCACCTGCCAGGAGCATGGCCGGGGCGGCGTCCTGCTGCTGGTTGACGAGTTGAGCCTGTATCTGGCGGGGAAGACGCCCGCACAGCGCGAGGCGGATGCCGGTTTTCTGCAATTCCTCGCAGGCTGGAGTGTTCGTGCGCCGCTCTGGCTCATCGGCGCGTTGCAGCGCCACCTGGCCGATGTCGGCCCGCTGCGCGGATATTCCTGGCGGCAGGTGGAAGACCGCTTCCGCCGCCATACGCTCGACCTGCAGGAGATTGGACCGGTGTTGCGCGACAAGTTGCTGCAGCGCACGGATGCCCCGGCCGTACGCGCAGTCGTCACCGAGAGCATTACCCCCGCCGCGCATCGTCTAGCGCTCGAGCTGCCAGCCGGCGCGTTGCAGGCCTCCTGGCCGTTCCACCCCTCCGCCATCGATCTGCTGTTGGCGGTGACCGGCAACTACCTTTCGCCCCACCGCAGTGCCGTGCAGGTGCTGCAGCAGATCGATGTGGCAGGTTTGTTGGATCACCCGGCAACGCGGCTGGTGACGCCGGTGGACCTGCTGGCGTTGATCGAGGATGATTTGCGCGCTGTGCCCGGGCTGGCGCGGCTCTGGCATGCCGTGGATGCTCTGCTTGGGTGTGCCGAGGGATTAGCTGATCCTCTGCTCGCGCGGACGCTCATCCGACAGCTCACGCTGCTGCACCTGGCTGACCGGCGTGACACTGTGCGGGGCATGCGTGCTCTACTGTTCGATGGGACCGACGCCCCCGCAATCGAAGAGATTTCCCTGGTGCTGCATAGCTTGCGCCGGCGCGGCGCGTATCTGACGGTGGCGCGCGATGCCGATGCCGGGGCTGAAGTATTCACTCTGGCAGTCGATGATGAGATCGGCGCACTGGCCACCGCGCGCATGCAGGAACGGCTGGCGGAGTTCACCGCAGAGGACCCCCGGGTGGTCGAGACCGCCTTCCAGGCGGGGCAGGACGCGACGTGGCCTTTTGCCGCATTGCCGGACGGGGTCCGCGTGCCGGTGAGCTGGCTCGGTGG